>CANGCD010000008.1 GCA_947452215.1 Cytophagaceae bacterium
TCCAGTGCATCCCCGAACTATTCCGAGATTACGATACATGGAAGCTTGCGCAACCCGAGGATAGAAACCGTTTTCTTCCGGATACAAAGGGCTTTACGCCGACAAAAGTGAAATTAGAAGCGGGAGATTTATTAATATTTAACAGCTTGCAACCACATGGCATTCGGGCCAATAACAGCGACAAAGTTCGCTGCGCACAATATATCTCCATGATGCCCGCCGAAGAAGACAATGTATCCCTTCGTGAATGGCGCGTGAATTCCTGGAAAAACCGCATCGCTCCCGAAGGCTATGCATTCCCGGGTGACCCGCGAAACTGGGAACAAACGAAATACGATACCGCGAAACTCAATCCCCTCGGCGAGAAGATCCTCGGTTTAAGTAAATGGTAATAACGAATGGCTCAAGAAATCTTGAGCCGTTTTTGTTTGATTTATATAAGTAACTATTTGATTATTATATAAAATATCCGCCTTTTGCCCGTTACCTTTGTTTGATTTATTTCAAATACATCAAACGAACATGGAGCCAGTTGAAAGTTTAAGGGAATTTTATGAACGTAAGTTCAATTGGATTCCTGAGAATTTGAGCAAGGATTGGGGGCATTTTAATGTCTTTAAACTAGACCCATACATTGGTTCAGGCGCAAAGCCCGTACCGTACCGTCGGCGAGATTTTTACAAGATCACGTTAGTCAAAGGCTCAGGAACGATCTATTATGCCAATAAAATCGTCAAGGTCAAGGAAAATGCCATCGTATTTTCGAATCCCCTTGTCCCATATAAATGGGATTCCACGGAAAACTTAAGCACCGGTTATTTCTGTATTTTTAATAACGATTTCTTCCTGCAATACGGTAATTTTTCCAACTATTCTCTCTACCAGCCTACCGGAGCGCCTGTCATTGAACTGAGCGATGCTGGCTATCAGCAATTTCAGCACATTTTTGAGCGGATGCTTGAGGAGATTAATTCGGAATATATCCACAAGTACGACATGTTGCGCAATTTGGCATTGGAAATGATGCACACTGCGCTGAAATTAGAGCCGGCCAATTCAACCCGCTATACGCCTGGAAACGCCAATCAAAAAATTTCGATGTTATTTTTAGAATTGCTAGAGCGGCAATTCCCCATCGAGGGCGCTCATAATAAAATCAAACTGAAAAGCCCATCGGATTTCGCGAACCAATTAGCCGTCCATGTGAATCACTTGAACCGAGCGGTGAAAGAAACAACCCATAAAACAACCTCGCAAATCATCGCGGACCGCATCAGCCAAGAGGCGAAATTAATTCTCTCTCACGGAGAATGGAGCATTGCCGAAATGGCTGAAGCATTGGGCTTCAATGAAATCAGCTACTTCAATCTATTTTTTAAAAAACATGAGGGCATCAGCCCAGTCAAGTATCGAAATAACATAAAACATGAAAAAGCGCAAATTAGGTAATAGTGGATTAGAAGTTTCTGCCATGGGCTTAGGTTGCATGGGCATGAGTTTTGGCTATGGGCCCAAAGCCGACGAAAATGAGATGATTAAACTTATCCACGCCGCAGTAGAAAAAGGCATTACCTTTTTTGATACGGCTGAGGTATATGGACCCTTTATTAATGAAGAATTAGTAGGTAAGGCTTTGGCACCTTTCAAAGGCGAAGTAATCATAGCAACAAAATTTGGTTTTCGCTTAGACCCTACGCAAGGCTATAAAATGAATGGTTTAGACAGCTCGCCTGCGAACATTCGCAAGGTGGCGGAGGAGTCCTTAAAGCGCTTGAAAATAGACGCCATCGATTTGTTTTACCAGCACCGCGTGGATCTCAGTATCCCCATCGAAGATGTTGCCGGCACTGTAAAAGACCTCGTGAAAGAAGGCAAAGTAAAGCATTTTGGACTTTCCGAAGCTGGAGCGGCCAATATCCGCAAGGCGCATGCCGAAATGCCCGTAACGGCCTTACAGAGTGAATATTCCTTGTGGACACGTGAGCCGGAACAACTGATTATTCCAACCTTGGAAGAATTGGGAATCGGATTTGTCCCTTTTAGTCCACTGGGAAAAGGATTTTTGACTGGAAAAATAGATGCCAAAACTGAATTCCATGAAACTGATTTTAGAAAAACCGTTCCTCGTTTTACTGAAGAGGCTCGGTCAAATAATCAAGCATTGGTAGCAGTATTAAACATCATTGCACGAGAAAAAAATGCGAGTGCTGCACAAATTTGCTTAGCGTGGTTATTGGCCCAAAAACCCTGGATTGTCCCGATTCCAGGAACAACGAAATTAGATCGCATGCATGAAAATTTTGACGCGGTTGAACTTCAATTAAATGCCGACGAAATCAAACGTATTTCGGAGGTAACCTCAAAGGTAAATGTTCAAGGAACTCGCTACAGCGCCGCAGCCATGGAGGCCTTGGCTAAAAGTTAAACGTATTCCTTTTTTGAAGTACGAGAATCGTAACTTCACCCCTTATTTATAAAAACCCACCATGAAATTATTTTTATCCATTTGTTTCCTTGTACTCTTGCAATTCAACTGTTTAGCCGAAACGCCTGCTGATAGCACGAAGAAAGAAACTCAATTTGCCGTATCCGCATTAGTCACCAATAACGGTATTTCCGTCGTACCTATTTTTACCTTAGGGAAACCTGCGACAATCATCAATTTTGCCGTGGGAAGGAAGTTCACTTTTGAGCCTGAATTCCGCGTTTCGCTGGAAGGAAAGCCTTGGTCATTCATCTATTGGTTTCGCTACAAATTAGCCAAAACCCCCAAGTATTCATTGAACATTGGCGCGCACCCTGCCATCATTTTCAAGACCATTCCCGTAACTATCAACGGGAATAATGAAGACGTCTTGAGAGCCCAACGATTCCTGGCCGCCGAGATATCACAAAACTACCGATTCAATCAACATGTCAATTTGGGATTCTATTACTTAGTAGGTGCAGGGAGCGTCGAAAATAAGACAAAACCTACGAACCTCTTAACCCTACGCGGAGGCTATAATAACATCAAATTGGGCAAGGAATTTATAGCTGGTATAAACTCCCAATTAATCTATCTGTATACCAATGGAGAAGAAGGCTCGTATATAAACGGGACTGTTACACTAACTCACAAAAAGAGCCCGATTACACTTTCCTGTTTTTATAACCAACCGATTAATACATCGATTACCGGTGGGAAAGATCCGGTTTGGAATGTAGCCGCCACCTACGCCTTTAACAAAATGTTTAAAATGAAATAAAAAAAGCCCGGCAACTACACCGGGCCTTTTCGTTTAACCTAAAGATTTCCGCGCTTGCGCATCCGGATTATTAACCAATGCACTTTGATCATCCAAAATCATCGTCTCACCATTGGCCTTTGTATAAGGTTTCCAATTAGGTAAGCCTCCGCCGTTTGGATTCCCCGTTTTGACAAAGTTCAAAAAGGACTTCGCCATTTTCGTTGACAAGGCACGTGGGCGTTTACCTCCGCCCGTATGTGTCAACATCAAGTCGGTGTTGTAAAACCAAAAACAAATATCATCACAGTGGAATGCGCGCATCCGACCATCGAAAAGGGGTGGCTGCCAACCGAACCAAGAAACATACACAGGCGCTTTGCCTTGCGAGAATTTCGCATCCGCCGCCGCGATGGCACCCTTCCGGTTTGAATTAATCATCGCCCAAATTTCAATGGGTTTCGCATTCGGGAAGTTTTGATGGAAGGCCTCCACGATACCCGAAGATTGATCACCAAAGCGGGGCTTAATTTTATCCACAACACCCGCTAAACTAATCGATTCCAAACTCGCATCCGTGCGGGAAGGACTAAACTCATGGAAAGTAGTATTGATGATTAACGGGATATCCGCAGAGAAATGATTCGGGTCACTAAAGAATGGTTGGTCATTCATCGTAACGCCATCCGCCACCGGTGAAAATCCACCCCGAGCAATGCCCATTTTCTTCGCCTCCTCATTCATTTTTTCAACTGCCCGTGACGTAATATCAATGTATTCGCGCCAAGGAATTTGTTGGAGTTTCTCAATTTCCCCCGGCTTCAAGCCCGCTTCTTCCATCACCTTAACACCTAGCTTTTCAGCATATTCTTTATTCATACCACCCAAAGAAGTTCCAGATAAGGCAACCGCTTTGTGAAACAATCCTTTGGCAGAAGGCATATTCATCAACGAAGTTACTTTCGCGCCTCCGCCTGATTGACCAATGATCGTTACATTTCCCGCATCGCCACCAAAATGTACAATGTTATTTTTTACCCATTCTAATGCCGCGACCATATCCAAATTTCCCACATTGCCTGAATGCGGATGACCGCCAGCAGCTTTCAGATGTGAATAGCCAAATGGCCCTAAGCGATGATTAATCGACACAAAAACGACATTGCCTAAGCGAGCAATATTCTCCCCATGATATCCATCTTGTTCGATCGCATTACCGTTCGTAAAGCCTCCACCATGCAACCAAACAATGACCGGACGTTTACCCGAATCAATTGCAGGAGTCCAAACATTTAATCTCAAACAATCTTCCGAAACATCATCATAATTCCAATGATCAACAAACGATGCATAAGCGTTCGCATAGCGTTTCTCCATGATTTGCGGAGCCGTATTTCCCCACCAAACGCAAGGCTTAATCTCCGACCAAGCGGCCGGTTTTTGGGGCGGCATAAATCGATTTTTACCACTCGTGTCAGCCCCATAAGGTATTCCTAAAAACTGATTAATTCCACGTAAAATGAAGCCGCGGACTTTTCCGTATTCGGTTTGTGCCACAGCGATTTGATCGCCCACGAATAAGACTTGATCGTCTGTACTCGTCGCAACGGAGCTTGTCATTTGTTTCCCCACACTGAGTGAAGCGGCCCCCAATCCCAAGGATTGAATAAAATTTCTGCGATTTGATTTCATTGTTTTTCGGTTTTTTATTTAAGTCCGTAAATTTTTACTTGGCGCATCGACCACGGGATCTCATCTGCCTCTTTCGTCAGACCCTCCCCCAATTTCAAGCGCACAAATTTCGTTTTCACTTGGTCAAAGCTGACAATATTATCGCCCTCTTTTCCTTTCCAATTCGCGACATGCGTATTCCAATTGATCCCGTCTGTCGATGTCTCAACATGCATAAGTCGCGGATAGGTAGCAATCATCGTTGGCGCCACACCTGGCGTAGGCTTTGCTGGGCGCTTGAATGTTGTGCTCGAAGTAAAGTGAAATTCCGATAGATTAATCGACTGCGGAAATTCAATTTGATACCACATATCTTTCGCTTGCGTGATACCCGTTGACCAACCTTCGTAATTCGTTGCGCTGCGTGGTGAGGCGTTTCCGCCTACACGAGTTGATACAGTATTGCTTGCTGCAAATTTCCAAGAGGCATCAGCCGGAAATTCCTGCGGTACGACCTTCATCAAGGCTTCGTATTTATACAGGGTAGCTTGCTTGGCCGTCTTCGCCCGAATGGCCGTCACTTGCTGCGGCGTAATAAATGAAGCGTCGTTCGATAAACCATTTCGGATATAGGAAACCACGTCGGCGATCCATTGGTCCGACTGCTCTTTCATCGGTTGCATCATGCCACCTGCATAGTTTTTCCCATCTACGGCACCGTCTAAGCCATGCAATAAAACGCGTACAGCATACTCCGGATGCGACTGAATGCGGAAGCTTCCTGCCAAAGCCGGAGCGAGTAATTTATTATTCCCCATCGATTTCCCCATGCCGTCATTGCCATGGCACTGCGAACATAGTTCCGCAAAAACCAATTCGCCACGAGCCAAAATTTCCTTTTGATCTTTACTCAATTCGGTAGCATTAAACGGACCATTTTGACGCGGTTTAGGTGGCGTGATGGTTTGTTCACCCACGAGTTTAACCCCGCCAGTCGGGTGTTTTTCGATTCCCGCCTTCACGGCTGATTCCAAGTCGGGAGCCTTCACAAACTTCGCTGAGAAAATCGCTTGCATGGCTACTTCGGGATCGGCGTCCAACATGCTTTTCTGATACGTTGCGGCAAAAGATTTATCCCCGGCTTTATACAAAGTCTCAGAGGCTTTCAAAGCTTGAATGCGAATGCGCGGATTTGCATCATTAACTAATTTTTGAACCACGTTCGCTGGTAAGGCTCCTAAACCTTCAAGCGTCCAAAGTGCATGGATACGTCCATTAATTGTCGAACCCGTTAAAGCCATTTGCTTGAGGGCCGGCACGACAGATTTGTCTTTGCGTAATACCAAAACTTGCTGAGCCATGTCTTGCCACCAGCCATTCGGATGATTTAAATAGGATACGAGTGCGGCCGATTTTTCATCATACATACGCGCTTGTGTCTTATCGCGCTCTTTCCCGTCGTATGTAATACGCCAAATTCGCCCAAGACCCACGACTTTATCCAATCGATATTGGTCAATTTTTAAACGCAAATAAGAATCTTTAGGCGTCCATTGTCCTTCCTGGATAATGCCATGGTACATATCTACAATGTACATCGTACCGTCGGGTGCCGTTGCCATGTCCACAGGGCGGAACAAAGGATCTGTGGATTTTAAAAATTCTGATTTCTGATCTTGAAAAACATTGTGCAAGGTGGTCAAACCGTCTTTCACGACGGGATTAATTTGTCGGACAATCCTTGCCACAGGTTCGCCATAAAAAAGCTGACCGCGCAAGGTATTTGGCAAACGATCCCCTCGGTAAATATCGTTTCCGGCAGATCCGGTCACCCGATTCAACGAGCCATCCGGTTGGCGGATTTCATCCATCCCACCCTGCATGTCGGCGACTTTTACTGCAGCTCCGTAAGGAACTTCGAAGCCTTTGGCTAACTCGTTTGGAACATCAAAATTTCCATATTGAATGGGGAATTGAAAATACGATGGAACACCCGAGGCACCGCCTTGAAACCATAATTTGCCATTATCATCTTGGGTAACTCCCCATTGCGCCCGATTGGCACCTGTCTTTTCCCGAATGATTCCATTTGGCGTTTCCCGAATCCGAAAAGCATTGACGGTGCTATAAAGCCAGTTATCCATCCCATAAAACAAGAAGGCTTGTTGGTGTTCGACATTCCCCGACCGGCCAAATTTTGTGGTAAAAAGCTCTTTTTTATCCGCTTTTCCATCGCCGTTTGTATCGGTATATTTATAGATATTGTCGGTATCTGATTCCATCGTCAAAACCGCATCTTTTCCATAAGGCAAAACAAAACGCGGGAAGATTAATTTATCCACAAAAGTAGTTCCGGTCTCATAGACGCCATCGTTGTTTTTGTCTTCCCATCGGGAAATGATACTGATGGGCTCGAGTTCATTTTTGGAATCTGCGTCCAGCATATACGAACGTAATTCCAACACATACATTCGCCCATTTCCATCAAAAACAATTTCGCCGGGCTGCTGAATAGCGGGTTCCGTCAAAACAGGTTGAATTTTATAGCCAGGAGGAAGTTGGAAGCGTTTAGCTTCTTCTTCAACAGAAAGCGGCTGAATGGGGGCCTTCGGGGAGAGGTCAATGCCTTTCCAATTTTCATCATCAGGATCAACGCCTTCGGGTATTCGAAGGGAGTCCGATTTCAATAAAATGTTTGGTTTTACTTGTTTAGCGGCACCCAATGCCACAAAAAGGCCGAAGCCCAACAGGCCAATAGAGAATAATTGTTTCATAGGTTTAGTATTACACTGCAATAAGATAATGAAAGAACAAATGAATGTCCTGATTTACAACTATTTATAGACGAAATTGAAAAATTTCGAGATAAATCTATTTAAATGCCTTATTATCAGCCCCCACTTTTAATCCCCATGAAATCGTGGTAATTTTGCAACCCATCCAAAAGACTCACATGACCCAAGTTGCAAATCGTACGAAAATTATCTTAATCCTTGGTATTTTATCGGCGATAGGTCCTCTGTCAATCGACATGTATTTGCCTGCTTTTAAGAATATTGCTTCAGCATTACAATGCTCGCAGGAGGAAATGGGTTATACCCTTTCGAGTTTCTTTTTCGGAATTTGTTTGGGCCAATTAATTAGTGGGCCATTATTGGATCATTTTGGTCGGAAAAATGTCCTGTACATCGGACTCTCCCTATACGTGTTAAGTTCCATTGCGTGTGCTTTTGCGCCTTCGGTGGAGGTATTAACGCTCTTTCGTTTGTTTCAAGCGCTGGGTGGTAGCGTCGGGATGGTGGCCCCTAATGCGGTCATTCGGGAAACTTTTGAGGAAAAAGAACGGCCCAAAATCATGTCCCTGATGATCCTGATTTTAGGGGTATCACCTATTTTGGCCCCCTCTTTAGGAAGTTTATTATTAGTAACGGCGAGTTGGAAAGCGATTTTCTTGGTCCTTGCCGGGATTTTATTGGTTATTCTATTCTTAATCAAATCCTGGTTGCCCGAAAAAACAAACCGCGAACATGGGGGCGCTTTTCGCATATCGACAATCCTGCAAGCATACAAAGCATTATTTAAGGAAAAAGAATATTTGATCTTCGCATTCGCAGGGGCCATTGGCGCAGGGAGTATTTTCTCCTTTGTGGGAGGGGCGCCGTTGACGTTTTTGACTTACTATCAAGTAAGTGAATCAAAATTCGGTTTGTTGTTTGCCATCGTAGCCTCGGGTATTATTTCCGCGAGCCAATTAAACCACATCGTATTAAAGAAATACAGCAGTTTACAGGTTTTACGTGTGACTTTACCAACGCAATTGGGGCTCGCCTTAATCTTAGCGGTTTTATCGAAGCTGAATTTATTAACGATGGAATTGAACATCTTTTTGCTCTTCTTGATTATGGGCTGCCAAGGTTTCAATTTTCCCAATGTTGCAACCTTAGCATTAAGACCCTTCCATCGCGGTGCCGGAACGGCTTCGGCGATGTTGGGATCCATCCAAATGGCTTGGGGTGCCGTATGTTCAGTACTTGTAGGTTTGCTATTTGATGGCACACCCTTTACTATGGCCATTATCATATTTGGCTGTGCGGCACTGGCAAATACGATACTGTTTATTGTAGGACGGAAAATAGTGAAGAGTTGAGAACTAAGAGTGAAGAAGTACGAGTGAAGTCAGAGTAAACCACTAGCGACTAAACTCAACATTCCCCACTTTCATCTATACATTCGACCGCTGAGCAGAAAAAACAGCATACTAAAAATCACACAATGTATCTTTGAGGTACAATAATATTCAATCCGCCTAATGAAAAAATTCATTTTGACTACCCTTGTTTCGATTAGCACTTTCTTTGCCATCGCACAAATTCCAGGAGCCCCAGCAGGAGCTAAAATGCCTGACATGAATCGTGGACATGTTTACGGAAAAGTCGTAGACGACCAAGGGAAACCGGTCGAATTCGCATCCGTTGTTTTATTGAAAACAACGATTGACCCCGCAACAAAAAAACCAAAAGATATTTTGGTGAAGGCCCAACAAGCCGAATTGAATGGGGACTTTAATTTCAAAGAGATTCCCATCAATGTCAAATTGAAAATCAAAATCAGTTTTGTGGGCTTTACTGCTTATGAAGCACCCGTAGCTTTCGCGATGCCTCCGATGGGCGGAATGAAACCTGGGCAAGCGCCCGATCCCGAAATGATGGCTAAACTGATGGCGGCTTTTGAGAAAGATTTGGGAAACATCAAATTATCAACCGATTCCAAAGAATTAGATGCCGTTGTGGTAACAGGAACGAAGGCTTTAGTCGAAATGGATATCGATAAAAAATCATTTAACGTAGGACAAAACATCGTGACTTCAGGCGGGACTGCCATCGATGTCATGCGGAATATTCCTTCCGTGCAAGTTGACATCGACGGAAATGTGAAAGTACGTAACGCGAATCCGATTTTATACATTGACGGAAGACCTACTACATTATCCATGGATCAAATTCCTGCCGATATCATCGACAAAGTAGAAGTGATCACGAACCCATCCGCCAAATACGATGCCTCTGGAAGTATGGCGGGTATTATCAACATCGTGTTGAAGAAAAACAAAAAGAACGGATACAACGGTATGGTGAATGCAGGGGTGAACCGGAGAGGGGGAACCAACTTGATGGGTAATTTCAGTTACCAACAAAACAAATGGAACTTGACAGCGACCGTGATGAACATGATTGAACGAAATGTGTCCAACGGATATAGTGATCGCCAGGCAAATATTGGCGGTATTCAATCTTCGATTTATCAAAACCAAGACAATACCACGAAGGGCTTTATGCTATTCCCTCGCTTTTCAGCTGACTATGCATTAACCAATCGGTCTACCGTAACCTTGGGAGCTTTCTTCGGAGGTGGAGGACAGTTCAAGCCAATCGAAACACTCGATATTACGAGTACAGTGAATGGGTTAAAATCTTTTAGTAATCGCTACACGGAAAGTTCGCGTGAATTTAAACCTCAAGGATTCCAGTTGGGCTTTAAACACACCTTCCCCAAAGCGGGCGAAGAGTTGACCATGGACATGAACTTCTTTGGCGGGACAAATAAAAACGAGTCCTTGATTACGACAAATTATTTGAATAACAGTACTATCACAGGTACTCAGATCCAGAAAAATGCTGGCGAAGGCAATAACAAATTCATCACGATTCAAACGGATTATGTGAAACCGATTAAAAATGAAGGAACGATTGAGATGGGCTTAAGAGCTCAAATCAATGAATTAGCCAACATTAATACGAATACCTTAAAACCCGTGGGTTCGGATGTGTATAAAGAAATCACGTCAGCTTCTATTAATTATTCGAGTACAAATAATGTGTACGCGGCATATGTGTCGGTATCTGGAAAAACAAAAGCCTTCTCTTATAAATTAGGTTTACGCGGTGAAAGCTCAAACTACACGGGAGAATTGTTAAACACGAAACAACAATTCGGCAACAAATACCCTTTGAGTTTGTTCCCTTCTATATTCTTGAAAAAGGATTTATCAAAAACGGATCAATTGCAATTGAGCATCACACGCCGGGTTAATCGTCCAAATTTCTTCCAAATTATTCCCTTTGTGGATTACAGCGATAGCTTAAATATCACCCGAGGTAATGCGAATTTAGTGCCGGAATTCACCACATCCGGAGAGCTTTCATACAGCAAAACACAGGGATCTGCTACGTTCTTGTTCTCGGGCTATTATAAGTATACGGATAATTTGATCACACGTTATTACAGCCAAGAGATCAACCCGATTAGTGGCAAATTGGATTTGATAAACACGTTTATCAATGCGAACTCAAGCATAAACTATGGTGCCGAGGCGACGTATGTGAATAAGTTTTTCAATTTTTGGGATTTCACGGCCAATTTGAACGTGTATAATTCAAAGATCAATACGAGCAATATCGAAGGTTCAGGCGCTGTGGCTGATGGTATGTGGACCGCGTTCGGAAAAATCAACAATAACTTTGTGTTGCCAAATAAATGGGTGATTCAATTATCCGGTGATTATCAAGGCAAAACAAATATGCCAGTCAGTCAAAATCAGGGTCAAATGGGTCCTCCAGGTATGCAAGCGCAAAGTTCATCACAAGGATACGTGGAGCCGTATTACGGCATTGACATTGCGATCAAAAAATCATTCTTGAAAAATGATATGGCATCGTTAACCTTAGCATTTAATGACATCCTGAAGACACGAGGAAATGCGCGTGTGTCGATTGGTGATGGATTTACACAAACGAGTTACCGGATATCAAATCCCCAACAAGTTCGTTTAACCTTGTCGGTTCGCTTTGGAAAATTTGATATGAGTCAAATGAAGCGAAATAATAATAGTGGAGCCGATATGCAACAAATGCAGTAAAAGCTTTAAATAATATCTTTTCAAAACGGCCCGAATGGGCCGTTTTTTTTGTTTATATATTTTATTACTTTAGTAATCAATCTGTTAACCTCATTTAAACGCCTCGGCATTTCTCCATGCTAAAAGCTCAAAAAGTTGCCCTAGATGCGCCTGCTTTGACGCATGAAAAATCCTTGAAGACCTTGGTCGAAAATCGGACCATTTACAACTTGGATCATTGCGAACTCAATCTGTTTGAGACCTACCAGCAGGCCCATTTAGTTCCCTTAGCATTTAATGACTTAGTTGTCACAAGCATGCTGCGAGGTAAAAAAGTCATGCATTTATTCGACGATCCGGCATTTGATTATTTACCAGGTGAATCCGTGATTATCCCCGCGAATGTGGAAATGAAGATTGATTTTCCGGAAGCTGAGCTTAACAATCCTACGCAGTGTTTGGCATTAGCCATCGACAATAAAAAAATCGTAGATACCCTGGATTTTCTGAATGAAAGGTATCCAAAAGAAGGGAAAACTAATTTTTGGCAATTAGACGATCGTAACTATTTCTTCTATAACAATGAGGATTTAGCCTTAACAATCAATAAACTCATTCAAGTTTGTCAAAGTACTGCTATTACGAAGGATGTACTGGCCGACTTGGCCATTCAAGAATTGTTGATACATATTATTCAGACCCAGTCAGTCACAGCTATTGAGCGGGGTTTTGATACCACGCCTAATCCTATTTTGAATAATATATTGCTTATTATTCGTCAGAATATCGGACAAAAAGTAAACTTGAAATTAATTGCCAAACAATGCGGCATGAGTCCAGCAACCTTATACCGCATGATCAAAAGGGAATTAGGAATTAGTCCGATCGAGCTCATCATTCTGGAGCGGATTAAACTAGCTAAATCCTTATTAAAAGATCAGACAATGTACATCAAAAATGTATGTTATGAGGCGGGTTTTGAGGATGCTAATTATTTCATTCGGGCATTTAAAATGCACGAGGGAATCACGCCAAAACAATACCAACAATTAAATCAATCCAAGTAGCGGAGTAGTGATAAATTTTCACGCTCCTCATCCGTAAATAATCGGGATTGGGTGATGAATCGTAAACCCATGGGAATCTCCAATGAGAAGGAAGAACCGCGTCCTGGAACCACATCAATCGTTAGCTGAGTGTATTGCCAATATTCTTGCTGATCCTTACTCATCCAAAATTCGCAATCGGAAATTTCCCCCAAGCAGACATCTGAACGCCCAATGATAAAGTCGCCCTTTTCAAAGCACATCGGTTGAGATCCATCGCAGCAGCCTCCACTTTGGTGAAACATTAAAGCGCCAAAACGTGCCTGCAATTGCTCGACAACTTGTTTGGCTTGATCCGAAATTATGACACGAGGTGTTTTCATAAAAAAAGTCGCAGGATAAAGTACCCTGCGACAAATCTACTATAAGAAATCAAATTAAAAGAAACCTAGCTTTTTCTTATCGTAAGAAACAAGCATATTTTTTGTTTGACGGTAATGGCCCAACATCATTTTATGGGTTTCACGACCGAAGCCTGATTTTTTGTAACCTCCAAATGGCGCATGTGCTGGGTAAGCATGGTAGCAGTTCACCCAAACACGACCCGCTTGAATCGCACGAGGTACTTGATACAACTCATGCGCATCACGTGTCCAAACTCCTGCTCCTAAACCGTATAAAGTATCATTAGCAATTTCAATGGCTTCTTCAGTTGTCTTGAATGTTGTTACACAAACCACAGGTCCGAAAATCTCTTCTTGGAAAATACGCATCTTGTTATGACCCTTAAAAAGTGTTGGTTGGATGTAATATCCATTCGCTAAATCGCCTGGTAATTTTTGAACATCACCCCCGCAAAGAACTTCAGCGCCTTCCTCAACCCCTAACTTCAAATACGATTGAATTTTCTCATATTGGTCGTTTGAAGCTTGTGCTCCCATCATCGTAGAAGCATCTAATGGATCACCCATTTTGATTGCTTTTGTACGCTCCACGACCTTAGCCATGAACTTTTCGTAAATGCTTTCATGCACCAAGATACGAGAAGGACAAGTACAAACCTCCCCTTGATTTACAGCAAATAAGACAGCACCTTCTACGGCTTTATCGAAGAAATCATCATCCGCATCCGCAACCGATGGGAAGAAGATGTTCGGTGATTTGCCCCCTAACTCCATCGTTACTGGAATTAAGTTTTCAGATGCATATTGCATAATTAAACGACCCGTCGTTGTTTCTCCCGTGAATGACACTTTCGAGATACGCGGAGATTGTGCCAAAGGTTTTCCCGCTTCAGGACCAAAACCCGTTACCACATTTAAAACCCCTGCAGGAACGATGTCTTGGATAATTTCCAATAAACACATGATTGAAGTAGGCGTTTGTTCAGCAGGCTTAACAACAGTACAACATCCTGCAGCTAAGGCCGGAGCAATTTTCCAGGTAGCCATCAATAAAGGGAAGTTCCAAGGAATGATTTGACCCACAACGCCAATCGGCTCATGCAAGCAAATGCTTACCGTATTTTCATCGTGCTCAGAAATCGTACCTTCTTCAGCACGTAAACAACCAGCAAAATAACGGAAATGATCAACCACTAAAGGTAAGTCCACATTGACCGTTTCACGGATAGGCTTACCATTGTCAATCGTCTCTACAGTTGCTAAGTAATTTAGATTTGCCTCGATGGCATCTGCAATTTTCAACAATACAGATGAACGGTGATTGACCGACGATTTGCCCCAAGTTTCAAAAGCCTTGTGAGCAGCATCTAAAGCCAACTCGATATCCTCCGCTCCAGATCTTGCAGCTTTGGCAATTAATTTCCCATCTACTGGGCTGTAATTTTCAAAATATTCTCCTTTAACAGGTGGGACGAATTTGCCCCCGATGAAATTGTCGTAATGCGACTTAAATGTTGGTCTTGCGTTTGACATAATAAGGTAGTTTATAGGTTAACAGTATTCCGCGTTTGCAATGGCAAAACTACGGTAACCTATAAATACCCAATAGTACTATTTCATCAAATAATAGCACTTTGCAATCAGCTCTTTTAATACGTTGAGGTCATATCCTCATCCACACAGATAATGAAATCGGCCTTTAAAAGGTTCTCTGGCAATAATTCGCTTAAGCTCTTTTGTGTCACTGTCGCAATGGTGATAATTTTCAAATCAGGCTTCAAGCGTTTCAAATACCAAGAAATCCCCTCGTGATACTCCGAATGATAGGAGCCATTGTAGTGGACAAATAACTTATCGGCTGACCAGTTTTGAAAGATGAAATGTGCCATGGTAGCATCTTTGAGTGCTTGTGCTTTCGGCATATTTGGGGAGGTATGTTCCCCCATCATTTTGAGCATTTTTTGATATCCCGGTAATTCCGAATCATAGGCAATGGGCAATGGGGCAATCCAACTTTTTTCCAAATCGTTCAAAGCATTCAAGCTTTCGAATCCTCCCTTCGCGACTTGGCTCGCAAATTTGCGGGGAACATTACTTGCTATAAATGGAATTTGATTCTCTTTCGCATAATTAACCAATGGGGCATAATCCGTTTTATAATTTTTCCATAGACGGGCAGCAGAATCTAATCCTTTGGCGGTGATTTTACCTTGCAAATAATTCGTTAAAGCTTGTTGGTTGTCTTGCTCGAACATCTCCGCACCCAAAACTAAGCCACGCTGTAAGCCGCAATCTTTGGTGATACTTAATTCCAACCAATGGCTGATGGGATTGTCGTGCATTTCCCCGATGAGGGCCACATCACTTTTTATTACTTCACGAATCAGTTTTTGATAAGATACTCGTTGACCTTTGGCATTAAAAAGCACATAGGCGGGTTTCTCTTTTGCCGACAATGCAAGCGAGATTAAACATAAGAAAATCAGTTGTTTCATGGACAGTGGTTTTGCACAAACTAACGTGCCAAAACCTTAAATACCAAATCTTTTAAGAATTGCTCAACAAAAGTAGCTTTCGCTTCGTTATTCACGTCCGTTAATTTCGGCAGATGGGTACTGAAAAAAAGCTGGGAATGTGATGTTTCGATAAGTGTTGTACTCAGGGAATGTGGATAAGCATAAGCTGGCTGATATGCCTTAATCAAATCCGAAATCCGCGCGCATAAATCTTTATATGGCTTGAATACTTCATGGTCATTAATCTCCTTTACCTCCTTCACAAGATACACTTTGCTACTTTCAGAAATAACAATTTGATGAAGGACATTCTTGTTGTAATCCGATTGACCCAAATGCTCGGGCAATTCGCGCGTAAATAATTCGACTACTTTTTCGAGTTTGGCACGTAGGTCATGAATGGGTTCTAGCTGTACCACCACCAAATACTCCATGTAGGACCAATACCAGTTTAAGATATAGAGTAATAGGCGATGTTTATTGGTGAAATACCGGTAAATCGACGCCTCCGTCGTATTCATTTCAAGAGCCAATTTTTTGAACGTAAAATGCTCAAAACCCACCTCATAGATTAAATCAATGGCATGTTTCACAATCTGCTTTCCGAGTTCCGTACCTTCTGGATCCCGCAAATAGATGTTTTGATTTACCTTAAAACTCAACGAATAGTCCATAATTTATCATATTCTGAAAGCAAAAATACACGAAACAAACACTATCACAAAATATATTTCAATATTATTTAGAATAGTATTACTATTATTTTAAAAAGTGTTTATAACTTTGCTGCATAAACAAAAAAACATGGCACCATCCAATCCGTTACAACGAATTGCACATCTTGTCAACTTGCATAAAAAGGAGGTTATTTCGATCTACCTCTTTTCCATGCTGAGTGGTTTAATCAACTTAAGCTTGCCCTTAGGTGTTCAAACCATCATCGGTTTGGTCATGGGCGCCACGATGGTGAGTTCCATCTATGTGCTCATTTTCTTGGTGGTTTTAGGCGTTTTGTTGGTTGGCATTTTACAAATAAACCAAATGAAAATCATCGAGACGATACAGCAGCGCGTATTTACGAACTACGCCTATGCCTTCGCAGATACAATTCCCCGATTGGATTTAAAAGCGATGGATCATTATTTCATCCCCGAAAAAGTAAATCGCTTTTTTGATACAATCAATATTCAAAAAGGCTTTGCCAAATTGCTCTTGGATATTCCCATGGCTAGCGTACAAATCTTATTTGGCATCCTTCTACTATCCCTGTACCATCCCCTTTTTATTGTATTGGGATTGTTTTTAATTATTCTTTTGGGATTGATTTTCAACCTGACAAGTAAAAAGGGTATTTCAACAAGCATCGAGGAATCAAATTACAAATACGAGCTTGTTGGGTTTTTCACGGAAATGGGGCGCACATTGAAATCATTCAAATTCAGTCAAGGATCCGATTTAAACTTGGAGAAAACGAATGTACATGCCCGTGGCTATTTAGAAGCCCGAACCCAACACTTTCACGTATTATTATTTCAATACAAAACCCTCATTTTCTTTAAGGTTAGTTTGACCATTCTCATGCTGACTTTGGGGACTTATCTCTTAATCGAGCAGCAATTGAACATTGGTGAATTTATTGCGGCGGAAATCGTTATTTTAATGGTGATCGGCGCCGTGGAAAAACTTATTACAAGTTTAGACAGTGCTTACGATGTTATCACGGGACTTGAAAAAATCGCTAGTGTTACAGAGAGCCCCGTAGAACAATCCGGCCAATTAAGTTTAGACATTCAAAAAGGCATGGATATCGAAATGACGGGCTTTAGCTTTGCCTTTGACCCAGATAAAAAATTGCTAGACTCCATTAGCCTCCGAATAAAACCGGGTCAAAAAGTGAGCATCACCGGCCCAGAAGGTTCCGGGAAGTCCATCCTGCTCCGAATGTTCACAGGGAATTACCAAGATTTTCAAGGAAGCTTCCAAATCAATCATTTTCCCATTCAAAATTATTCATTAGAAAGCCTTAGAAAACACACGGGTATTTTACTCCACAGCCAAGAAATTTTCGGGGGTAGCCTCTGGGAAAACATCAGTTTAGGACGAAAAGAGATTAGCCCCGAGATGATTCTTCAGGTAGCGAAAGAACTACAATTTGATCATTTATTAAGTTCATTCCCAAATGGATTCCAAACAAAGATTGAACCCATCGGAAAGAAAACACCTCACACGATCATCCGGAAAATACTCTTACTCCGTGCACTTTGTGGCAACAAGAAATTACTCTTACTAGAAGAGCCCTGGGCTGGGCTAGACGCGCAAAGCAAAGAAAGCGTTAAAAAATATTTATTGAGCCGGCCTTCGGACACCACGGTAATCGTCGTGACGGACGATGCTGATTTTAATCGATTGACAGACCACCAAATCAACTTGCGTCATGGAAAAATTTAATGCGTTTGACCATATCTATCAAGAAGAGAAAAATACAGCTATAAAACCTTGGCTGATTACTTTCATTATCTTGGCATTGGCGCTAATCTTTTTGCCTTGGACCCAGAATATCCGTAGCAAAGGAAACGTCACTAGTCTTTACCAAGAACAAAAGCCTCAGAAAATTTACAGCCCCATTGCTGGAAAAATTAGTCGGTGGTGGGTCAAAGAAGGAGATACCGTGGAGGCAGGAGATACCCTCGCCAAAATCACCGAAATCAAGGGCGAATACCTGGATCCCAACCTGATCGGGCGCACCCAAGAACAACTCAATGCGAAAGTTGGGTCCCTTCGTTATTATGAACAAAAAGTGCAGGCGACCGATGGTCAAATTCAAAACCTCAGACGCTCCTTGTCTTTGAAGCAAAATCAGGTAGCGAATAAGATCAAGCAGCTCCAACAAAAATTGGTAGGCGAACGAGCAGACGTCGAAGCGGTTCAAAATGATTACAATCTTGCTAAAGACCAGTTTGAGCGAAATCAAAAAATGTTCCGTGAGGGCTTGATTTCTCAGACCCAAATTCAGCAACGAAATGTGGCCATGCAAAACGCCCTAGCCAAAAAAACCATGGCTGAAAATAAAGTGAACCAAACCTTGCAAGAAATCACCAATACCGAAATTGAATTACGTAGCGTTGATCAAGAGTACAGCGAAAAAATCAATAAAGCCGAAGGAGAACGTTTCCAAAGTTTAGGCCAAGTGGAAACAAATAAAGGTGACATCGCCAAGCTAGAAAACCAAGTTACGAATTACACAATTCGAAATGGAATGTATTACATCATAGCACCTCAAGCTGGTCAGATTATTCAAGCTACGAAATCGGGTTTAGGGGAAATTATCAAAGAGGGGGAAGATTTGTTAACCATCGTTCCGGATAACAATCACGTGGCGGTTGAAATTTTCGTTCGGCCAGTAGATTTGCCCTTAATCATTCCGGGGGAAGAGGTTCGATTGATTTTTGATGGATACCCCGTGATACTTTTTGCAGGCGGTTGGCCTAATCAAAGTTATGGAACCTTCCCAGGAAAAATCCGAGCGGTTGAGAACACAATTAATGACCAAGGTTTGTTTCGCGTAATCGTTGAAGAAGATGCCCAAGGAAAAAAATGGCCAAAGCAATTGCGTATTGGCGCAGGCGCTCAAGGAATCGCCTTGTTAAACGATGTGCCTATTTGGTATGAATTGTGGCGTAATATCAACGGATTCCCGGCAGATTATTACACAGGTAAAAAAGCTAAAAAGGAAAAGCATGAAAAATAAGGTGTTCTTGTTTTTATTGGTTTGCCATTGGGGTTTTGGCCAACAAAAAACGCTTAGCTCGACTGATTTCTGGCAAATCGTGCAGAATTTCCATCCTGTAGTCAAGCAAACATTAATTGAAATCAAACAATCCGATGCTTCGCTCACCATGGCGCGGGGAGCCTTTGATCCTGTCCTACAACATTACAGTACTCAGAAAACGTTAGACGGGAAAAACTACATCGATTACCATGCCCCTTCGTTGAATATCCCAACATGGTACGGGGTTGAACTCAGCGCAGGGATTGAAAATATTCAAGGTTCTCGCCTGGACCCAAGTCAAACCCTAGGACAAACAAGCTACCTAGGGATTCAAATCCCTTTGGCAAAAAATCTATTAATGGATAAACGGAGGGCTGCGCTCCAACAAGCGAAAATTATGCAGAAAATGGCCCTGCAAGAACAGCGCAAAGAACTCAATGCCTTATTGCAGGAAGCTATGGAAGCGTACCTTAGTTGGGCAAGAAGTTACCAGGTTATGCAGCTTGTTCAGGCCAATTACCAGAATGCAAGTGCCCGTCAAATACTTGTGGAGAAGAGCGTTGCGTTTGGAGAAAGGCCTGCCGTGGATACCCTGGAAGCGCTCACCCAAAAGCAAACATTCGAGAACTTGCTCACAGCCAAAACACTTGAATTCAATAATGCGCGATTGGCACTATCTGCCTATTTATGGAATGCAGAAAACAAACCGGTAGATCTTTCGATGGACGTTATTCCAGCCACGAACGATGAGGTGAACCTGCTAGCCAATGCCGACCTGAATTTGGAAAGCTTACTCGAAAAAGCGATGCAAAACCATCCAGAGATCAACAACTACCGCAATAAATTAGACATGCTAGGCATTGATAAAAAATTGAAATTTCAGAGCCTACTGCCCAAACTGGACGTCAATTATAATCTCCTTTCCAAAGATGGTCCCTCGCTATATGGCGCTTCTTTTTTAGAGAACAATTACAAATATGGGATCAAGTTTGAACTCCCGCTTCGCCTCTCGGAAGGTCGGGGAGCCTATCAAAGTGCTAAATTGAAGCTAGAGAACGAACAACTCAACTTAAATCAAAAGCAGCTAAATGTGGAAATTAAAATCCGCAATTATTTCAATCAATGGGAGGCCTTAAAGAAACAGGCACGCACACAAGAATTGGCTGTTTCCAATTATCGAGCACTTGTGAAGGCTGAAGAATCACGTTTTGAAAATGGAGAATCTTCGCTGTTTCTCATCAACAGCAGGGAAGTAAAAGCCCTAGAAGCAGCCGAAAAATGGGTTGATCTGAAAACGTATTTGCAAAAAACCGTATTCGCCCTTCAAGCTAGCGCAGGTATATTGTACGAAAATTAAGCTGATTTGGCTTTGTGCTTTTCGTATGCTTCATCGTAATCTTCACGCAAAGTTCCCATCAGACGGTCCCAGAAAAGGAAATACAAACCGTAGTTTCCTTTAACGAATTTATGGTGTTGATTATGCGCTACAGCCGTATTGACCCACCGTCCTACGATGGTTTTATTGAATCCTTTAGGATATAATTCCCAGCCAAAATGGCCATAAATGTTATACAAAATCGAAAACATAAAGAATATCGGCACATGAGTTAAGTGCACCGGAATCGTAAAATAAAAGACTACGGCAATGCCATTTTCTAAAATCGCCTCAAATGGATGAAACGCATAGGCCGCCCAAGGTGATGGATTTGTAGATTTATGATGCGTTAAATGAACCAGCCTATACATCGTCGGTTGGTGCATCCAGCGATGTAACCAATAGAAATACGCATCATGCATGATGAACATGACCGGGAAAGCCAATACATAATAGCCCCAGCCCATTTCAGAAATATCCGTATAAATCGTCGAATGCAGACGAATTTCAGGGTTAAAATAAATAGGAGTAATGATCAAAGCAAAAATCAACATACTCGAGAAAGAATACCCTATCTCGCGCAGGAAGTCGGAATTTTTCGGGAAAGTCGACTGGATTTTTTTCGCTGCAAATCGTTTACGAAAAATCACGTAACAGATCACAAAGGCTAATCCCGCAAAAAGAAAATAGCGACCACCTAAGAGTAATAGAACACGTTGAAATTTTTCTATGTAAAAATCCATCTTTCAAACATAAGCAATAATATTACAAGAAGTATATTAAATTATGTAATTAATCTTGGGCTTCTGCTATTTGTTTCCTTCCCCACCAATTAGCTAAAACAGAGGCCGTTATGTTTTGCATCGACCCAAAAATACCCGGTACCAAGCCCATCGTTGCGATATAACCCATTTTCGCTGCGATTCCGGAAGCCAAACCTGCATTTTGTAAGCCAACCTCAAAGGCAATCGTCCGAGAATCTTGTTCGTTAATTCCCATCCATTTACTGATGCGATATCCGAAAAAATAACCCAATACATTGTGCACAAGCACGATGAGAATCAATATCCATCCGAGACTAAGCAAGGCATTATGTCCAGCCGAAACCGTCAGCGCCACGATGAAAATGATGGAACCCATGGATACTATAGGCAATAATTCGTCCAACCACTTCCACTTACCATAGGCATATTGATTATACACCAAACCCGCCAATACCGGGAAAATGACGATTTCCATGATGTGCCAAAACATATCCCAAAAGTTGATCGGTACCAATTGATTCGCCAATAACTTCATTAACAATGGCGTGATTAAAGGCGCCATCAATGTCGAAATCGCTGTAACCGTCACCGATAAAGCTAAATTTCCTTTTGATATATAGGCCATCACATTCGATGCCACACCGCTCGGCGAACAGCCGACCAAAATAATTCCCGCCGCAATCTCCGGGGGAAGGTCAGTTGATAAGGCCAACGCAAATCCAATGCCTGGCATGATTAAATAGTGACAAAATATGCCCGCTAAAATGGGCTTGGGAGATTTCACAATCTCAACAAAACGAGACAAGTTCATGTGAATACCCATCCCAAACATGGTGATGATGAGCAAAGGAGTCACTAAGCGCTTGAACGCAAAACCGTTGTAACTCACCAAGTCTTCTGGAAATGTGAATGCATAAGTGGATGCTGCAAAAATAAATAAGGTATAGGTAAAGCCCTTGAGCATCACAAAATCTTGAAAAGCGATGGCCAAGAATACAAAAAAGAAAATCAAGAAAATAGGGGCTAACGAAACGCCAAGAATAAAACATATTGCGGAACCCAATCCAGCAAGTAATCCCAGGCCAAGGCAGGCCCGACAAAAAAGGTGTTTCATCGTTGATAGGTTTATTTTGATAAAAATAACGAAAATATATTTTGGGCTCCACCTCCTTCTGTTAACTTTAAGAAAATACCTATCTAACCTATGCCAAAGAATTCATTAATAGCTATCTTCGCCGGCGCTAAAATTCCTATGCCCCCGATGAAATTACTGGTCTTTCTCCTCCTTTCTTTTGCCGTTTTTTCACAAGAAAAATACCGCATTTCCGGTAGCGTAAAAGATGCCAAAACACAGGAATCCATTCCAGGTGCAAGCATCTATTTGGAAAGCACGACCTTTGGTACGCAAGCAGATTCATTGGGGAAATATGGCATTCGTAATATCCCGGCAGGCCGGTATCGATTGGTTGCTTCCTTTGTGGGCTATAAACCCTCCATCCAATTCATTGAACTTTTGAAGGAATCCAAAATCCTCAACATCGCACTTGAGGAAGACAACTTAACCCTCGACGAGGTTCGGGTCAGTTCGAGGCGCGACAAGACCTGGGAAAAACAAATGAAAACCTTTGAAAAGGCCTTTTTGGGAGATAGTTACAATCGGAAAGAGGTGCAAATTCTCAACAAAGAAGTCGTGAATTTTGAGGAGGTTGACGACCGATTAATTGCCACGGCCATTGCGCCGCTCGTGATTGAAAATATAAGCCTTGGTTATAAAATTACCTATACTTTGGATCGCTTGGAAAAGACGCGCCTATTGACCTCTTTTCGCGGTTTGGGGCGCTATGAATTAATGCATGCCTTAAATCCGAGGCAACAAAAACGTTGGGACGAAAACCGAAAAGAAGCCTACCTAGGATCTCTTTCTCATTTCTTAAAGTCGCTGATGGATAATACCTTAGAGGCAGAAGGCTACAATGCCTATTTACTAAAACCTGGATTGCAAAATACATCCGCGGGTAAACGGGGCTACTTTTTTGACATATCAACCACTCGCCATTTCCCCTTTCTTCCAACGGAAATTATCAAACCTTACCAAGGAAATGATTTGTTTTATTTGGACACGCAAAATGCGATAGAATTGGTTTACAATCAACGTCGGGTGCTACGTCCCATTTTCCCTGATGCACCCTATCCCTATACCATCTTAATTCCTAAAGGCTTGGTGCTCTTGAGCCCATCAGGAAATTTAATGGACCCCTTCTCCCTAGAAATGCGGGGTGATATGGGACGAATTGGTATGGCTGAATTGTTGCCCTTGGATTATACCCCATAAAAAAAGGCGCCCTTACGAGCGCCCTTCATTTACTTTAATTTCATCGCAACGGGATCCCATTGAATGATCTTTTTACTGAAATAGCTTTCATTACAAGATAGCGCAGGCGCTGCCGCTCTAAATCCAAAAGTTGCGTCTTCTACGACTTGTTTCCCCGTACGAATCGCATCAAAGAAATTCGTAAAGTGGTCCACGTGTTCATCGTAGCCAGCAGGTGCCTTGAAAACAACATCTTCTTTGATCGGGCGCTTGCGTTGTGCCTCCGTCCATTTAGCATTGTATTCCTTCGTCATCTCGTCTTGCATGCTCTTCGAGAAGGTAAATACGGAATCATATCCCCCAAATCCCGGAGCCTCTGGCATGATGCTATGTTTCACCGTAATCGTATTTCCCTTCACATCCATCACCCCTTCCGAACCAATCAAACGAATCACCTCTTGCCCACCTGTTCCACTCACAAAGTTTACTTGTAAGGTTAATTGGAAAGCAGGATGTTGGTCCGTATTTCCATATTGCATGACGCCCGACATGACATCTGGCAAGTTCCGGCCGTCATTCCAATGACTGAATTGACCCGTAGAGAAAATGGTTTCAGGACCATTCGAGTTCGTCATGAAGTGTGTTCCGCTCAACAAGTGAATAAATAGATCCCCAGCAACGCCAGTTCCCACTTCTTTAAAAGCACGCCACCAGAAGAATTTTTTTGCATCAAATTCCATTTTAGCTGTGGCCTCAATGAAACGATTCCAATCACAAGTGGACGCATCCGCATCTTTTGGAATGGTATATTCCCAAGCTCCAATCGAACTTTGACGATCGTAAACGGCATTGACCATATTCAGTTTTCCGATTTCACCGTTTGCCAACATCTCTTTCGCTTTTGCCAAACCGATGCTACTAACCCGTTGGGAACCTACTTGTAATACTTTATTATATTTTTTTTGTGCTTGAATCACACGATGACCTTCGTCAATTTTATAGATCATTGGTTTTTCGCAATACACATGTTTTCCTTTTGCGAGCGCATCAATGGTAATACGTGCATGCCAAACATCATGCGTCGCGATGATGACTGCGTCGATATCCGGACGATCTAATAAATCTTTGTAATTACGTGTCGTATATAAATCCTTGCCATAAAGTTCTTTGGCATTTTCGATACGACCTGTGTATAAATCACAAATTCCCGCTAATTCAACGCCAGGAACTTTTAACGCTGAAGCCAAATCGAAGTGGCCTTGCACACCAAAACCAATACCACCTAAACGAATTTTATCGCCCACGGATATAGGTTTTTCATAGTGTAAAATGCGCTCTTCGGCTTTTTGTTGGGCAGCGAACGACTGTAAAGGTGCCGCGGCAGCCACCATGCTTGTTGCACCGATTTGTTGCAGGAATCGTCTGCGTGATGCGGAACTGTTATCTTTCATAATAGGTTATTTTTTCAGCCTCTAATTTACAAATCTTCTAATGCGTAACGCACATACGCGAATTTTTTTCCATCCGGACTCCAAGAAGGGACATTGATGGTTCCTTGTCCACCATAAAATGCTTCCGTCAAATCACGAATTTGCTTCGATTTTAAATCCAATAAGCGCAATTTAATTTGTCGGCCAAACGGATGCGCCTGCACCTGATCTTCCATATAGGTAATAATCGTTGCGACTTTGTTATTCGGTGCGATGTGCGCAAACCAATTGGAATAGTTGTCAAAAGTCATTTGCTCCGGTTCTGACCCATCTGCCTTCATTCGCCAAATCTGCATCATGCCCGTGCGATAAGAATTGATATAAATATATTTTCCATCGGGCGAATATTCGGGTCCGTCATCCAATCCTTCAGTAGTTGTTAAACGAATTTCATCACCGCCATTTGTGGACATGGCATAAACATCAAAGTTGCCATTTCTAGATGCACAATAGACCATGGTCTTCGCGTCAGGAGAAACTCCATGCCAATAAGATGGTGTTAAGGGAGTTAGTTGGACCGGCTCCCCACCCGCTTCGCTCACTTTAAATATGAAGGAAGAACCTCCTTTGATTTCCGGTTTACCACTCGAAATAAAAAGTGTTTTCCCATCAAAAGTATACCCATGATCATTGTTGGCCTTCTGCACCGTCCCAGTATTCAACTCCCCTAATTTTTCTCCTTTCGGGCTAACTTTTTCTAATTTACCGTAGGCATTGATTAATAAAAACTTCCCGTCTCGCGACCAATTGGGTGCTTCGAAATGCCGTTTTTCTTCTAGAATTTTTTCAGATTTTCCAGACGCCAAATCGTAGATATACAATGAGCTAATAACTTTTTTACCCACGGGCACTTGGGCCGATAGCGAGCTGGCGATGAGCGCCAAAGCGAAGATTTTTTTCATGGTAGGTTTAGATTCTCGTAAGTTTACGCAGAATCATAGGAGATTCCTATCCTGATTTCCCCCCTTACCTTTGGCACACCTTGGAGGATTACCCAAGGTAGCGATTTGGATGCTAAGAGGAATCCAGAAAACGAATAATCAAAATCGGTTTATTGGAATGAAAATATTAGCGGAAAGACGAAACTAACAATGGCCGCCCAGATCGCATAATAAGGCAAAAAGCGCGTCATGCTGGCCTCCACATCGGAGAGATTTTTTTGGCCACCGATTAATCCAAGTAACTGTTTTGTTACCCATATTAGGTTCAATAATATGAGTACATTGCTCCCTAAAACGGCTAAACGATTTGGCGTAATACCTAATTCGATGAGGCGAAATACAATGGCCGACAAGGCGATTCCATTATCAGCAATCGCCAATATTGCCAAGCCTACCAACGATATGCGTTGAAACTTAGATGCCATCTCTTTTGTCGACTCACTAACTGAAAATAAGAGAAGCGCCATCACCCCAATCAAGATGCCATTGAACACCAACAAAAACTCGCGATCATTATAGGGATCCTTCCCAACAAAAATAAAAGCACCTAAGAATACCAACAACATCAATCCGACCAGAGGCGTAAATATGCGAGCGATTACCGGCGAAATTTTACTAACAAGTGTTGGGTTTTGTTGGACCAATAAAGTCGCTAATATTGGTACCGCAGGCAAAGCCGAAACAATAATATACTGCGAATATAAATGCTCAATTTGCAAATCGATTAATGTAAATAACCCAATTGTCAAGGCCGAAAATAGCCCGCCAGCCAACATAATTACGGCACTCATCACCAACAAATCCCCATGAAAACGCAGGAAATCAATCCATTTATGAGTCAGCGAAATTTGTACACCACTAAAAATATGACCGACGATCAGCCATGTCAAAATCGGCAAATGAATACATGTCAAAAAAAGCGTATCACTACTTGGGTTCACGGGTAAAGCATTCACAAAAACAAGAGATGCAAGTACAATCAAGGTGGGAAAGAGAAGTTGGCTTCCCGACAAACTCTGCTTCCTAGCAAAGTATGCAGCAATACCCATCATAAAAATAAATGCGGTATTGCGGGCAAAATACACATCTTTCATGATTGAAAATATCGTAGGCAAATGCATAAAAATAGCAGCAATCGCAGCCAAAATTCCAACAAATGCCCAATCCTTCGCTGCTCCCCAAGTAATCTCTTCATGGGTATTCTGCAATCGCTCATGCCAAATCTGTGCCGTAATGTCCGCCTGAATTTGTGGATAAATTTCCTGAAAGGCCTGTTTGAAGCCTGCAGGGTTCGACCGGTATAATTGCTCTAATTTCCCAGGATTCGATAAATTTTCGGTAATACGATTTTTCATAGAAGCACAAGTTTACGATATGCCCGAAACGTTTAATTGTTTTTTCACTTCAGCGGTAATTTCCTCGGCCAAACGGTTAATAATATTCCATTTCGCATAAGGCCTGTAATAACATAAGCTTACTTCGCGCGCTAGTTTTCCGTCTTCTAATTGAAGCATATTTTGTTTGCGCTGTTCACCTAATTGGGCAACATACAATGCCGGTAAAACGGTCATCCCTTGAAAACTATCCACCAAATTCA
>CANGCD010000009.1 GCA_947452215.1 Cytophagaceae bacterium
ACGGAATTGGGTGCGATTTGCATGAAAGGGTGTTTTGATTTGAGGGATAAAGGTAGCAAAAAGAGTTTAGATTTTTAGTTTAGAGTGAAGAGTTAAGAACTAAGAGTTAAGAGTTAAGAGGTAAGTTCTAAACGTTGAAATTTATAAAACATCTCTTCACTCTTAGTTCTTAACTCTTAACTTCTATTTATCTTTGCGACAGCCGACTAGCGACTATCACTTATGCAAAAATCGATACAAGAAGTACTCAAAGACATTAAAGCGAAGAAATACGCTCCTATCTATGTATTACATGGAGATGAGTCGTTTTACATTGACCAAATCGCTGATGCTTTTGAAAATCAAGTGCTGACGGAATCGGAAAAGAGTTTCAATCAATTCGTGTTATTTGGCAAGGATCAGACCATGGGTTCCGTGATTTCCTATGCACGTCGCTATCCGATGATGGCCGAAAAACAGGTTATTATCGTCAAGGAAGCCAGTTTTTTAGAGGCTTTGGCGAAAGGAAAAGAAGCCAAAGGAAGCGAGGACATGAAGGCCTGGGAGGATTATTGCGCACGGCCGACCGACTCCACGCTTTTGGTTTTCACCATCAAGGGCTTACTCAATGAGAAGGCCAAAATTCTGACCTTATTGGACAAAACTGGCGTCGTTGTTTACTCCAAAAAAGTAAAGGATGGTCAGGTAAGTGCCTGGTTGAAGGATTATTTGGCCCAACATAAATTGGGGATACAAGTAGCATCGCTCGAATTAATGGTTTCCTATGTGGGTACCGACTTGCAGCGTATGTCGCATGAGGCCGACAAATTGATTGTTAATTGCCCGGCAGGGACGGAAGTGGGTCCTGAGGAGGTTGAGAAATTCGTGGGAATTAGTCGGGAATACAATGTTTTTGAATACCAAGCGGCTTTGATGCAACGCAATGTTGCCAAAGCGCAAAAAATTGCCTTTTATCTAGCAGATAATACGAAGCAAAACCCCTTGCCAATTTTGTTGGCGACTTTGTTCGGAACATTTTGCAAAGTACTCATCGCACATGATTTAGGATCTGTTTCAGATAATGAATTAGCTAAGGAGATTGGCGTAAGTCCTTATTATGTAGGTGATTACGTAACTGCGAGGCGTAATTATCCCATTGCAAAGGTCGTTAGGATGCTGGAGTCGATTAAAAATGCCGACTTGAAATTTAAGGGGATCCTGGGTGCGGCGGAATCAGACCGTGATATATTGATGGATTTGAGCTTTGAGCTCTTGCATCTTTAGTTGATCGCCGAATAATCACTTGCTTTGATATACCCCACTTCCCCATTGACGATGCAGGTTACCCAAATGTCTTGGGCGAACCAATAGTTTACTCGATTTCCTTTTTTGAGTATCTGTTTAACCGGTGCGGCTGAGGAGGCGTAATCACGCAAATAGGCTTTTTCTTGGGTGATGATGCCAAAACGGAGTAAGCCCGGTAAATTAGTAAATAGGCCTAAAAATAATAGGTAGGCTGCAATGAAAAAGAGCTGTGATTGTGGAATACGTCTTTTACGTAAGAATTTCCGGAAGAGAATGGCGATGGCGTAAACGCCGAGCAATAACAAGATTCCCATCAGATATGGAAAGATGGAAAAATAGATCCATTCGATTTGATCGATGAGGGAAACGGCATAGCCGTCGAGCTGTTGCTTCTCTCCTATTTCGGCGAGTCGGTTTGCGATGGTAGGCGTATTTTGTTTCGCGTGAATGCTGGATAAGCGATATAATTCGGAGACCCAATCGTTTTTTACTTTGGCGATGTAGGCCAATTTGAATTGAATATTTTCGAATTCACTCAAATTTGGATTCAGGTTGCGAAGGTAAATGCGTTCGGCTTCGAGGAGGCGATTGGATTTAAATAAAGAATCTGCCAAATGAATTTGCTTTCTATCTATTTGGCTATAAGCAAATTGAGTTAAGCCTAGATAAAAAAAACAAAAAAATATAACTTTATTTAGAAGTCTTGCTTGCATAATTCGAAAAACACTACTACTTTTGCATCGCAATAAGGCAATAAAATGCTTTAAAAGCAAATGAAGGTCGGTCAGTGATCGAACTTCCCTTCGACTCCCGAGTGGGTCAATTGATATACAAGCTTCGGCTTGATGATTCCGTAGCTCAGTTGGTAGAGCAATACACTTTTAATGTATGGGTCCTGGGTTCGAATCCCAGCGGGATCACCATTTAAATTACAAACACTGTCAAACTTAACATTGACAGTGTTTTTTTTTACCTACATCTTTGTGAAACATCAAGTGTCACTAGATTCATCAATTTTTCACTCATTAATCAATTAATTGCTAATTAAATGTATTATTTAAATGTTATTTTTTTGATTATACCCACAAATCAATACGAACGCTCAGAACATTGTTTTTCACTTTTGTGAAGTGAATTTTGATATACAAAAAAGCCTGTAAAAATACAGGCTTTAAAATATTATATTCACTCCCACTATCGAACTATTATATTATAATTTATTGTTCTAGGCTTACGTTTATAATAAGCTATGGCGATGTCCTTGATGGCATTTATTCGTTGTTTTTCTAGACTAATCCCATCCTTGTATTGCTGCATTTGAAAATCCCATTGCTTTTTTTCTAATGCTGTTACTTTATCTTCAGCTTTTTGAGCTATCATTTGCGCTTCATTGAAACACGTTGCTGATGGATCAATTTCGGAGAGTATGTTTAGTGCTCCTACATAATCACTACTAGCTAAAGTTGTTTTGGCCTTTTGTAAGATTTCCGAACATTTTTGTGTTTGAAATGCTTTATAGGCAGCTATGGATCTTAATTGAATTTGGTTATGGCAACTAGATACCTCTTCGGGAATGCTCATTAATAAGCCTAATGCGTCTTCATACTTTTGCATCTTCACAAAGCTGTCCGATTTTTTGATTAGGTCTTCGCATTTCTCTTCATAGTATTTTACAATTTTTGTTTTGCTTGTTTCGATGAATTTTGCAAATTCTGGATCGTTTGTAGGGATTTTGGAAATGGCATTAGTTAGGGCTAATTCTTTCGTTTTTCCGCTTCCTTTAAGTGTCTTACTAATTGTTGCATACATAATGTTGTTATCGTATTGCTTAACAAACAGGCTTAATTCTGTTGTAATCACCGTTAAATTTTGCATATCCCCTTCTACCACATTTGTTTCATACACAGCAAATTTGGGATAGATTATAAAGCTATTATTAAAGCCAGAAGCTCCTAACCCTGCCGAAGTAACAATCTGTGATATTTTTGTCTCAATCTTAGAGAGTTGAGAAGAATTAAGGCCTTCAATGTTTTCTGGCATTACCACCGATAATGCTATTTTGCCGATATCATTCGATGTCTGAGCTTTCAGTGCAAAGCTTAAAAGAAGTGTGCAAATAAATAGAAATGCTAGTTTCATATAAATCCTATTTAATCGTGATATAAATTATACTTCCTTTGATATCTTTTCCTGTTTGTAATCCTAAAGTTCTGAAGAACTTAAAGATTTCCAAAGCGAATTTATTTGGATTGTAATTGTTACCGGTAGCTTGGTCTCTCAACGGAATTTTTACATCATCAAAAATCATTTTCAATTCAGTTGTACCTTGAATGTGGTAATTATTTTTAAATGCATTCTTTTCCATCCATAATTCCAATTGATCCGACAATGGCAACTTATCTGTTCCTAGTTCGGTTGACATTTTTGTTTGAGAATCTGGGCTAATGCTAAAATCAATAATGACCGATTTACCATTATTTACAATATCTGTAAATTTGCTTTGCATGACATTTAAAAAGTCTTCAATACAACTCTCAACCGCTTTGGATGCCAATTTATTGAAATCTTCAGTGTAGAATTTATTACTTTCACCAATTTTGTTGGATAGAGAATTTCCTGTTGATGCCTCGTAAGCGGTAAGAATTAATTTCACAGAATTTCCTGATTGCCCCTTTTCAATTATGACCTCAGCTTGTACATAAATATCAGCTCCCGACACTTGAATGATCTGTGTTTTTATGTCAGATTGATTTTCAGAAGTAAAAACATTATTGTCTTTTGCTGCTTTAAGTTTGGCGACAAAGTCAACTGTAGTAAAGCCTCTAGTGTCGAATCCCTCCTTTATTTTCGTTATAGCAATACGTTTGTTTGCATCTGCCTCCAAAATCGTACGTAAATCTTCACCTTCTTTAGTGAAAGGAATTACCATAATTTTCGGTTGTACCGTCAGTACCTGTCCACCACTATTTGTGGATGAAATTTGACCTAATGCCTTATTAATAAGTCCTGACTGTAATAGTGTAAATGCAATGATTAATAGGTAAAATTTCATAACTAGTTTGTTAAAATCCGAATTTTCGGATAATGTTATTTTGTTCTAAATCTCTCTTTAAAGCTTGATAATTAATTTTAATATCAACTGCGATACTTTTTTTGCTTCCTTTTTTAATGATTAACTCAGTGGTATTTATTGAGGACATAATAAAGGTCTTGTATCGATTAGCTCCGTAGAATTTGGAGAAGTATGCTTTGTTTTTTTCGAGTTCTTCTAATTCATTTGAGCCAACTAAAGCCAACTTTTGTTCTGACTCAGGAAGACCTCTAAAGAGTATGACATTCATCGCATTTTTTTCTGCGTCATTTATAGCATCCTCTGTGTTTATTCCAATACCTATGGCTCGCATCGTAATGGTACCATTACTTCCAGCTAAAAAATTAACAGAAGCCGTTGGTGTAGTTTTATAACTGCAACTAGATGTAACGCCTAGAGAAAAGCATAGGCTTAATCCAATAAATAGTAGATACAATTTCATTTTTATTGATTTACAATTAGTGTACAACGTAATTTTTCAGCGGCATTAAAGCTTGATAAAATCGAAGATCCACCGTTTGAAACACTGCATTCTGAAAAATCTTCTCCAGCTAATTTTGTGATTTTAATTTCCCCAATTTGTGTCGGATAGGGCTTTCCTTCAAGCATTTCAATTTTTTCAACGCTAAGTTTATCACCTTCTTTGAACCCATAAGCTTTTCCATTTGCAATTAGTACAATATTTGCTGCTTCTTTTTTAATAGCAATGATTTTGATGATTTTGGATGTTAATGGAAATGTTTTGACGAAATAGTCGGCTAAGTTTTGTTCTACTGAATGCAAAGACTCATTTATAGCACTTTCTGGAGATAACATTAATGGACTTACTGCAGTTTGAAAACTTTGTGCTTCCGTCGTTTTCCCAGATTCAACCTCATTCACTTTTAAGTTAAATGCCACACTTGCTTTATAGCCATTAATTGAACCATCAGAATTTTTCATAGCATAAATGCTCATTTTTACGATATGGCCAACTATCATGTTTTGGGCTGCCAATGCCACATCTTGTTTGACGGTACTTTTACTATCAAGGAAAGCCTCCGTTTTTTGAAACTCAAGTTCTTTTTTGACCTTATCGTAACTGGTTCTATCAACTACGGTGAAACGTTTTGAATTGGTTACTACCTCGATGACTTTTTCGGCAACAGCACTAGAATATTTTGAATTTACCTCAGATGTAAATTCCGCTACGCCTAAGATAGGTTTTGAATCTGCTTGTGAGTAGCCAATTAGGCTACTCACAAGGCAAATTACTAAGGAAATTGTCCTTTTCATGGTTAGTTATTATTAGCTGATTTCAAAGTTGCGATAAGATTATTAATAACTTTTAAGTTCAATTGCAATTCCGGTCCTGATAGTGCGAGCGCATCTTTTGAGAAATTCAAAGTTTTAATTGCCTTCGCCTTTGCCAACATAGGAGCACTTTTAGCTTCATCTGCTGCACCTTTCATCGTTTCTACAGCATTCGTTACTGCCGTAACTTGATCTGCAATAGTTTTAGCAAGAACAATTAATTCATCTAAAGCGGGCTTTTTAACAGTAATATCAGTTACTCCATCGATTGTTTCTCCAATAGTTCTTTTATAAAGTTCTGGAATCTGGATATTGATACTTTTTGTGGCTAATAAAATTTGCTGTGAATTAGAGGCTAAACCATCTAAGCTAGAAATTTCACAAACAAATGGAGATTCTGATGCCATTTTTTCGATTTTTTCATCTCGTTTTTTCGCATCACTAGATTGCATTTCTGATTTTAATGCATCGCGTTCTGCTTTTAATTCATCCGATGTTTTTGCCTGTGCATTACTATTTTGTGAAACAGTTAGAATTAAGCTAATGCAAATAGCTGAGCTAAAGAATAATTTTTTTAACATAATAGGTAAAATTTAATAATAGATCCTACTCATAAGGCTTTTCGGTATCGCCCCGTTTTGAATAGTTTCTGGGCTCTATTTTTTTAATTATTTATTTAGTGGTCGTTCCAAATCCCTATGAAATGGGATATTTTGCTCCAACCATTTCTTGCCAGAATTAAAGCTAAAATGAGGAAAATCCCTTAATTTGAAAATTTCGTTTATTCATCGGTAAATTGTTTTTTGTTTACAATTTTAAGTATTTGTTACATTTCTAATGTTAGAAAAAATGTACCAAATTTCAAATTGTGTATTTGTTACAAGCTCTCTTGAACCTAAGAATAAGATGATCGACAAGTGAGAGTTAAGATATAAACATGAATGAGTTAATCCATGAAAGGAATTTTCTTAATTTATCATTTTGAGTAAATTTGACATTGTCTATAGTATTACACGAAAAAATGATAATAGTAACACGATTAATATTTTTAATTGATTGTAATGTTTCTTTATCTGTCACTACCTAAGAAACATATGTAATTTTAAATAATCCCAGCGGGATCACTTCTAAATTTAAAAAGCCTGCAATTATTTGCAGGCTTTTTTGTGTTCTATACCTTAGGAACAGTAAAAATGTAACTATCACGGTATCATCCATTGATTTAAACCATTTTTATAATCAAAGAAAGCTCTTCGATGGCCTGCATGGTTTAGCCATAACCAGTCGATGGATTCAACGATGATCGAAACGATGCCAAAATTCTTTTGGCCCGCTTCACTTTCCAATAAAGTAAAGTTTTCCTGTTCAATATGTTCGGCTAATCCACTGGTGGGTGAAGCCGCCAAGCTTGATGGACTGAATTCGGTCAAATAGCACTTCCTACTGGATAATGTCGTTTTTCCCCACGCTTCTGCGGTAATCTCATTGTTAACATGAAGCTTCGCTTTCCCTTTCACACGCAATTGAATGCGTGAAGATGCATCATAGAATAAGGCACTAATCGAATTATGATGCGCTAATTCAGCCCATTTTTTGCTTCGGATATCTGTGTGAAAGCGTAATTCTCTTTCCGTTGGGATTGCCTTACGAAGCACAACGGTACGCATGCTGACTTCTTTTTGAACGATCGTAGCTATGCATGGCGTGTGAAAAGGATCTTTACTTTTGTTGGCACCTGTAAGTAGCCGGTTCCAACAATCCGTTTCCAAATCGGATAAATTGTAGGTGATATCATTAATACTAATTCGTTCTGCATTTTCCTTCATTCTTGTTAAACGAATTACTTCGACTAATGTTATTTAGATGATGGGAACTTAATCACTTAATTCACTCGAAAGCCATTCACCGACGAATAGCTTGCCGATTTATTATCCATCGTTTTCACCATCCAATAATATATTTTCCCTGTTTGAACGGGCACCAAAACGTTGTTAGTCGAGGATTTTACTTTAGGCACATCATTCAAGGCTACCTTGGCGAAATCTTCTCCTATGTAAACTTCATATGTTAAAGATTCCAAAGGTGTATCGGCGTCGGTGGCTTTCCAACTAAGCTTTATTTGTCCATTTAAAGCATCCATGGATTCCCCGGAGATTGGCGAAAGGAGTTGGGCCGGATTAGGCGCCGATGAACTCTCCCCTGTTCCTGCAAAGAAAAATTTCCAAACAGGCGAGGTGGAAGTTAAGCTTGTTTTGGTAGATTTTGATACGATTGACCACGCATAGGTCTCCCCCGCTGTCAAACTGATTAACGCTGGACTAGTTGTTGCAGCCTTCGTTTCCGTCACATTGGTCTTTACATTCGTGATTTTGATTTCATAACTTGTTGCTGATGTCACTGGTGTCCATGTAAATTGAACTTGATTGGTATTTACCGCCTCCAAACAGGTCGTATTATTCAAGGGTTTACCCAATTCCACTGCATCAGGTGCCTTTTCTGGTTGCACAGGTGTCACAGGCGTAGGTGCCTCTGCCGGCGCTGAACCGCAGGAAAACATGAAAAAACTTAGAACTAGGATGATGCTATATCGAATCATTTTTTGACAATTTTAGCTTGTTGATTAACTGTATTTCCAAGGACATGCACAAGGTAAATTCCGGAGGATAGCCCGCCAACGGCAAGTTTGACGATGCGGTTTGCATCCGGCTGATGATGCGTTGAGATGACCTTTGTACCATTCAGATGAAATAGGGTTACTTGAACCTCTTGATCTTGACCGCCTACAAAGATGTTTAAGTCATTTTCGCACGGATTAGGAAAGCAGCGGATTTGCTCCGACTGGAATATTTCCTTGTAGAAATTTCCTTGGCAGGCATGATCTGTCCAGACTTTAATTAGATTGGGACCTTTGTCTAATGCAGCTGTCCAAGTATCGCTTGTAACCTCAAAAATCTTTTGGTTTAATTGAATGTAATATTGTTTGGCTCCTGATAAAGCAAGTTCAACGATACTGTTATCCGCGCGAAGGACCGATTGTACAATCAAGCTCGCAGGTTCTGTGATTTGAAAATCGAATCGTTGGGCGTAGGTTTTCTGTCCCTCGATGCTGATGGTCAGTTGGTAATTACCAATCGCCAGTTTTTCTAGTAATTGACTAGCTCCAGCACTTGATTTCAAGGTTTGTGCAAAATTAGAAGGCCCTTTTACATCCAAAACATAATTGTATTTTTTATCGCTAAAATCGATTTTCATCGTGCCATTGCTCATGCCTGGACAGGTCGTTGCTAGCATTTGAAGGGCATAATTGTTTACAGGCATACTGAATACCTCACAGCCATTGATATCAACCTTCGCACCGATAGGCGTCGCTGGACATAAATCGAGGGCATCAGGTACCCCGTCTCCATCCGAATCATTGAATAGTTTAATCAACGGAACTTTGGGGAATTCTCGGAATAAAACCTGATTCGTTGCCGTAGGATCATTGCCCAGCCATTGATTGAGCAAGGAGCCATAAACTTGTCGGAAATCATAGTTGGCCGTCAATTCATCACTTGTCTTATAATCCAATGGAATTTGCGGATTAGCCCCTATCACCCCTCCTTTGACGGAATTTCCAAAAACAAACATCGGAGCCACGGTCCCATGATCGGTTCCCGTACTTCCGTTGGAATGAACTGTCCGCCCAAATTCGGAGAGCGTAACCCCTACAACGCGATCCCCTAAATTTTGAGCGTCCAAATTTTTCATGAAGGTAACTATGGCATCATTCACCTGCTTCAGTAAATAAGCATGTTGGCCTTTTGTTGAATCCTGTAAATCCACTTGCTTGCTATGTGTATCAAATCCGGTGAGTTGGACCATGTAAACCCTGGTTTGTAATCCACCTGAAATGAGTTTTTGGACAATTTTAAACTGATTTCCTAAATCGTTTTCCGCAAAAGCAAAGGGCGTAGACGCTGATCGATATGCGGATTGTACAACTGAACCATAAACCTGTGACTGTTTGCCAATTAATTGTAAATAGGCTAGTCGCGAACCTTGTATCGTTGCAGGATAGCTATTCACAAAGGGATTCATCAAACTATAGAATTGGTCCGGATTGGAATAGACTAAGCTTGTGAAGGCATTTTGCCCTTGAAACAACAAACTCGATTCACCTCCTAATTCAATGGAAAGTGGATGGGGATATTGCGGATTAGGATAGGAATTGGGGTAATTAGGATGTTGATTTTCCAAATACCTGGCCATCCAACCCGAACTCACATATTGATCGGTATCGGTTCCCGACATCCATATATCCGTTGATCGGAAATGAGAGAAATTTGGCTTCGTATAACCAACCGATTGCACGACAGCAAGTCTTTTTTCGCTCAAAAGCGTATTCATTCCAGCCATAGACGGGTGAAATCCTAGGCTTGTCCCCTCAACAGGCAAGTATTTATTTTCAGGCAGAATAACGCTCGGTCGGATGGTTTTCAGTAAACCATATTGTTCCATCGGCATCAACGTATTCAAGCCATCATTACCTCCATTGAGTCGAACGATGACCAAAATTTTCCCTGCTTCTGCGGTACTGCTTAATAAATTTGATAGTTCTAATTGACCTAAGCCAGGCAAAAAAGAAGGTATGGCAGCTAAATGCGCCATGTTATGTAAAAAATTCCGTCTGTTCATTCCCTGTATTAAAATAGTTGGGATTCTCCCATTTGATAAATTAAACCTAAACCTTTGGCCATGCGATTTTGAATCAGCGAGGTGTTTTCCGCTGATGGATTCGCACTGTAGGCATTCCATAAATCTGTCCAATAACTCAGATTCATGTTGCCTTGCATGATTTGACCGATAATGAGTTGTCTGTTTTCGGGGCTGATGCTCATTCCAATGTGCCGGTCGACTAATTGATCAATCAGTTTTTCCAAATCTCCTGGATTATTGAACTGACGCAAATAACTGGCCAAATTCGCTCGGACTTGCGCATAAGTTTTTGTGGAACTGTTGTAATAGACCCCTTGTCCCCAATTGAAAAGTGCGTCCGTAAACTGTGCGCGCTTGATAATCGTTTCGGAATTGATCCAAAACAAATCAAATGCGGGTGCTTGGTAATAAGCAGGCCAGCCGGATACACTCGGCGGATCTCCGATGTTCATGCCCAAACTGATCATGGCATTCTGCAGTCCATTATATCGTTTGAAATCGTAATAGATTCCGTCGCTGCCTTTGGGAAAAGGTCTAAAACTGCTGTCAAGTAATGGTAAATCAAATTCCTTAAGAAGTCCCACCACGAAATCAAGCGGTGATTTTACCATGGTTTTGATGTGCATGCTGTCAAAGAAATGCTCACTCAATAATAGGGTGCGTAGGACCGGTAGTATTTCAAATTTGGCATCTTTGAAAATCTTTGCCATTGGTGCAATGATAAGGTCTTCTGTGGCCGGATCGATGCTAGGGTTGACAAAGAAACTGTAGATGCGCCGACAAATGTATTTCGACATTTCGTCGGTGGCACAAATCATATCGATGGCTTCTCTTAGTTCTCCATCGGCGCGATCGGGATTCGTGGAACCTGATATTTTCCGATTCCCATAAAATTCTGAAAATTGTTTATCCCCTGTATCATGCGCACCGATGTTGTTTTTGACAACGGCGCGGCCTTCAGTTGTTTTTGTTTTTTCCCAATCAAATTGCCAACCCGTTAGGAGTCGGGCCATTTCAGACACATCCTTCTCAGAATATTTGGAATTTGGCCCCTTGCCTACCGTGAATAATTCTTGCAACTCTCGTGCATAGTTTTCATCTGGAGCGTATTTGTTGTTTTGATTTCCATTCAAGTAAATCAGCATGGATGGATCAATGGTTACCTGATAGATTAACTCCTTGAAATTGCCAAGTGATAGGTTAAAAAGGGTGTTAACGTAATAAAAGGCATTTTTAGAGATGCCGGCATTCTGAATGGAACTGACTAAAAGATTGTTGTAGAACAACACCATCCGCCAATGAATCGAGGTCGACTGTAGGTTAAATTGCTTCAGCATCCAAGATTTCAGCGAAACCCAGCGGGCTCCGCCTTGGTTGACTTCGGTGGCATTTACCCAAACAGCTCCCCTTGACACGTCGTTTTTAACCTCATCCGGATTATCGATGATATCCAAATAATAGTCGTTTATGGGCAAATCAAAGGCTTTCTCAGGACTTAAAAGCAGGTCTACACAAGCGCTTAAGGAAAGGTTTTGAATCTGAGTATAACTGGAATTACTGTACCCTATCAGTGTTCGATGTAGTAAATGTTTACGTTGGGCCGCGCCAAATTCTCCCGTATATACACTTAAGCCTTTCGTGGAATTCATCGATCGGTCTTTGCGAATTCCGATGCTCTCCCATTGCACGTTTTCCTTTTGGAAAAGTGCTACCAAGTCGGGTTGTTTGATTTTGTCCGTTGGAACGTGTTGGCTCATTGTATCAAATAATTTTGTTTATTGCCGCCATGAAGCGACGCGATTTTGTTCAACATCTATGCCCCTCATTGGCAGTAATTCAGGTTTTAGCCACGGCGAATGCTTGTGTACAAGCAGTTGAACCTGTAGCGGAATTGTCCGCATCTGAGATTCAGGAATTCGAACGTGTATCTAAGAAATACAACGATGAAGGGTATTTTCAGGAAGGAAATCAGGTTTTTGTAAACCTTTCAAATCCTGCCTTTTCAAAACTAGGAAACAATTCAGGATACGTCAATATGTTGGATGCCGGGGTGCTACTCCTTCGAACCGACGAAAAGACCCTAAAAGCCTTCAGTAATTGCTGTCCACACCAAGGAATTCGTGGAGCTTGGGACTTCGTAAATGGCCGTTTTAGGTGTGATAATCATGGGAATTCCTACAATGTGAATGAGGTAAATACCGTTTCATGTAGCTCAAATAGTATTTCGGGAGGATTACAACGATTTAATGTGGTGGCTTACCAACAATACGTGAAAATTACGAAAGTTTAACAAGCTCATTTGGGATCCGAATTAGGAATCCAAATGAGTACAAGCTTGTCCAAATGAGTTCAAGTACGAGATTTCGATGATGAAAATGAGCCTATTGGCTATTCGCATTTTTAATTTTAAGTAAAATCATCATGAATCTAGTATCTTGATTGTAAGTTCTAGAAATGATTTATGCCAGCATCTATTCCAATTTCGGTCCATGAGAAAAAGTGGTTATTGAAATTAATTCATGAAGTATACGGTTTTCACTTGGTGGATGCTTATGCCTGCCAACGCTTCAGTGAGGAGCTTTTGACGCGTAGCCGAATCTCAATTTCATACAATACACTAAGAAGACTTTTTGGCATTATCAAAGGCTCCAATCAAGCTTCTCGATTTACATTAGATTCCATTAGCAAAAGTTTAGGATACCCAGATTTTGCTAATTTTCAGTTGGCCGTCAACCAATTTGAAGTTGATTTTTTAAACGATGTGTTGATCTTGAATCGTTTGCAAATCCAACAAGACAATCAGTTGATTTTACGCATCGTGAGCGACTTTCAGTTGGCAAGCTGGGATGAAGTTTATCAATTAAAATCCATTGTTGATTTATGCATTGAGGTAAAGAATTTTGATTTATTAAGCTCGATTTTCCAGACTGATTTTGACTTACACAAAGAGGAAACTACATGGAAATTATATGTGGCCTTTCAGTCCATTTTCATTCAAAGTAAACAAGGGAATCAGTCGGTCATTGATTTTGTGACCAACTTATTACCGGTTAATGAGATGGCACAGCGGATTTTATTGCAGCTATTTGTGGATGAGGAGGCCTTAATGGGTTATTATGGCCGTTGGCTTCAGGCAGCGTCCATTCATATGGTCGAAGACATGGAGCTTTTTAAGCATTTGTTACAAATACAAATAGCTATTTTAAAGCATCAGATTCCACTTGCTTTGGAATTGCTAGATCAATGCAATGCACTTTTTACTTCAAATCGAGTTTCCTACCATCCGATTCTCAAAGGTCGATTGGCGGCTTGGAATTTAATGTTGAAAGATGATCGAGCATTGTGTATTCGATTGTTTGAAGGATTGCATACGGTCAAAGATCAATTGTTTTATTTAGTCTTTTTTTACCGATTACAGGAGGTTTTTGGACGGGATATCACATTGATTGATTTGATTGAGCATTATCGTTTTGACGAATTGCGCATCACTTTTACTTTTCCTGAGAAACAAAATCTGAACGTATTTTATTTATTAAAGGCAAGGTATTGGTTATTGAAAAATGAAAAGGATCAAATGGCGCAGGCGATGTCAAAATTCAATCCTGTATATAAATATTCGTGTTTGTATAGGTGGGTGGATGAACAATGGACGTATTTATCAGTAAAGCTTTAAAGAATGTTGGGGATAATCTCGGTCTTTTTAAGCTCATGCTTCTTTGGCTTTAGCAATGCCTATTGGAAAAAGGTTGTGGCCGACCGTCCCTTTTTACCGATTATTTTCGTTCGTGGTGTATATTCCAGTACATTCTTTCTTATTTGTTGTGTATTGGATTCCTATTTTGGTGTTTTCACACCGTGGTTGGGCATCCCGCCAAGCATGCAATTTTCAAATGTAGTTCTCAGTGTTTTGCTATGCTTTTTTAGCGGGCTGGGCTTGTATTTCTTTGTCAAATCGGTCAAAGAATCTCCTGTTTCCTTGGTTGTTCCTTTGTCTTCCCTCAATATTTTCGGTTTATTGACAGCCGTTTTAGTCTTTGGTGAAACATGGAAGAACACCTATTATTGGGCTTTGATAGCTGTTTTGTTGGGGGTTTATTTCATTTATAAACACGAGTTTCGATTTACCTCTTCCCGACAGTTTTTTCAGTCACTGCTTGGTGGCTTGTTGGCGTCTTTCTTTTGGGGAGTATCTTATACCCTATTTAAATACCCGCTTTCTTGGTTGGGTGTCCTGCGATTTAGTTTTTTGTTGGAGTTTTGTGTTACCACCACGGTAGGCGTTTTGTTGTGGATTCAAGGAATTCGATTGGATAATGTCCCTCAAAGACCGATACGCCTTTTGGCTTTTTGTTTGATCATGGGGTCGATCTTATTGCATGTGGCCTACCAATTTGCAAGCATTACGCAGATTGTGTTTGCTGGTAAATTTCAGTTGATTATTTCTTTGTTAGTCGGACAATTTTTATACCGAGAAAAGTTAAGTTTAAATCATTGGATAGGGATCAGCCTATTAATTACTTCTATTTATCTGATCTATTAAACGGAACGATTCCTCCTACCTCTTCACTCTTAACTCTTACCTCTTCACTCAATGATTGTATCTTTTTGATAAAAAGTGCCTGCAATTCAGAAATTCATTTTTTACCTTCAAACATTCTCTTATTTTTGTAGCTCAAGTTTAACTTATAAACCAATTAACGATGAAAATGAATAAATCGCTGGGCTTCGTGCTAAGCCTTTGTGCGGTCATATCGATTGCACTTGTATCTTTCAAACATGCTGCAGATAAGCCTTTCGGTGGATTAGCCTTGTATACGGTTCGTACGGATATGGGCAAGGATGCACGCGCTACGTTGAAGGCCGTTGCAGATGCTGGATATGTGAATGTAGAATCTGCTGGCTATAACAATGGAAAGTTTTATAACCTCTCTCCTGCTGATTTCAAGGCTTTGTTGGACGAAATGCATTTAACCCCCATTTCGGCACACCAGGGGTCAGTTACGTTTGAAAATATCGACCAACAAATCGCTGATTTAAAGACAGCGGGTTTTAAGTATTTTGTGATTCCAGTTCCTCCAATGGGCTTGTTTTACTTTGATTCGGTGAATAAGCGCATGGCGATGAAAGGTGGAGCAAAGAATTTAGCTGATATCTTGAACAAATTAGGCGAAAAATGCCATGCAGCGGGATTGGAGTTATTGTACCACAACCATGATTTCGAATATGTAAAAGATGCGGATGGTATTGTGACGATTGATTATTTGTTGGAAAACTGCAATCCCAAATTCGTCAACTTCCAAATGGACATTTACTGGGTTACCAAAGCTGGCGCAGATCCAGTTGCCTACTTTACGAAGTATCCAGGTCGGTTTAAAATCTGGCATGTGAAAGACATGGATGATCAAGGTCGTTTCGCGCCTGTAGGCAAAGGACATATCGATTTTAAACGTGTATTAGCTAATGCGAAATTAGCGGGTATGAAATACTATTATGTAGAGCAAGATGCTTGTGTGAACGAGACTCCTTTAGAGGCGATTGTTATTTCACATAAAGGATTAGGTGAGATTGGGTTCAAATAGAAATAGGACTAGCTTAATTTAAATGGAAATCCCCACGAGCGATCGTGGGGATTTTTTGTTTAATTATCGATACAAAGTTACTGTGTTATTGATTGTTTTTATCTGATAATTGTATTTAGAAATTAGCAAGTCTCTAATTTTATGAGTTGTTGGGATATCCCAGGTATTGTTTGTAAAACCGAATTTAGGGAACTCATGTTGGTTATCTCTGGCCCAATCTTTAAGCGTCATTCGTATAAACAAATTATCCTTAAGAGTGATTTCTATAAAATGTTTCATGGCCTTAATTAAGTTTAGATAGATGTTTTTTATAATAATTGATTCTAATTGAATCATTTTATTTATTCAGTTCTAAGGTGATCGCATCATTTGCATTTCCCTTTATGATAATTTAAGGGGTCCATACTACCATTTTTCATTGCAATATCTATACAATTATTATAAGCGTAACGGTTGTAATTTCTGTAATCAGACAATTCTTTCACGCAATCACAATTTTTGTTTGAACATCCTAATGAAAAAAACATAGAAGAGCTAACGATTAATACATAAATGTATTTTACAGATTTATTACTTTTCATATTGAAATATTTAAAATGTTTAAATTAATTTTCTTGGATTTTTTAGAATTAACTCGATGGAGGTACTTTTGGACAAAAATGAAAAATCGGAAATCCGCGACGTTTCATAAAATTGAAGAATAAAAATGGAAGTTTTTATGAATTTTTTTTTTGTTTTGTAATAATTAATAGTCTATCGATATGAATCATTACAATATCTAATGTTTCCTTTTTTCAATGCAACTCCATCTGTGTTTCCATCCAATATGTAATTTCCATCCCATTCTGAACCCATTCCCGAAATCACAATTCCATTCGAAGTTTTCTCCCAGTTACCATAAATACCCCCATTTTGACTTCCCTTTCCATTATTACATGTCCCATCTGATTTTAAGTAAAATGCAACAACACCAGGGAAACCGCACATTTCAAATTCTCCTACATAATCTGGTCCCTTCTTACATGAACTGACAGAATTTATAATTAAGCATCCATATAGAATTATTATCGTAAAGGTCATATTGGTCATAGTTTTTTCATTAAACTTTGTTGACATTTTGAAAATGAAAACTCCTGATAAAATGAGAAACAACAGACCAATTGAAATAGCAAAAATATAATTTTCCATAATTCAAAGATTTTAGATTTATTTAAAAGAAGAAATATTGATTTAGTTGCGATTCAAAGACATTAGCTCGAAACTTATTTAGCTAATGAACAAGGTTTATTTCGTTCAATAAAGGTGACACCAAAATTACCATTGCCAAGATATTCTTCTCCAAGAATTGTTTTTTTAGTATTTTTAAAGTTTAATCTAACTTTCCCAATACATACATTAGTTCCTGGGCCAATGCAGGTCGATTTTTGTTCATTAGATGCACTTATGGTAAACCAATTTTTATACATTTCATATTAAAATGGAACAGAGGAATAAAGAATAAATCCCCATAATAAAGCTGCCATCATCGAAATGATAGGTTTATTGTATTCATTTGTTTTCATAGTTTTTTTTTATTTGATCATATTCGTTTTCCCAAGACTCATTCTTTTTTTCTAATTCATTTAGAATGTTGGGGATATTGGCATTCAACTCATTCACTCGTTTTTGTTCAACGAGGTAATTTTCAATGTCTCGTTGGATTCTAACAGAGGTTCGAACCTGCCAAACTCGTATGAAAGTATCCCAGAATCCCATTATTTGTTATTTTTATGATAGGCAGTTAATGTTTCTTCTACCTTAATAACTAATTCTGCAATTTGAGTTGTATAAGATCCTGACTTGTCGAATTCAAAATCTCGATTCATTCCACTAATCATGATTCTAACTGCTGATTGTAAATTGGGAGCAACTAAATTACTATTTGATGAAATTATCAAAAGTATAATGCCAATTATGAAACAAAAGATTGTAAAACCAATTGAGCTCATAATAGAAATTAGTCCAAAAAAAATGAAAACACCTCCCCCAATTGCTATCGATAATGGATTACTTTTTTGCTTGTTGTATAGGTTCAATTCTTGATTATATTTTTCAATTAAATCAACAATTCCAATACCGTTTATTGACCGAAGTGCGAATGTTTCATTTGAGGATAAAGTCTTGATATACAGTTTTTCATCAGTTAATTTGATGCTAATTTCAGGGCTTTCAAAGTTGGTTACTACGTTTTCCATTTATTTATTGATTTAAGTTTATCTGAATTGACAACAAGAACATATGTAGGTTTCCTCTCCCAGCATATCTTGAATAATCATTTGTAAGGCTTCAATCGAGTGAGTTGGGCCTATCCAAACTCCATTGCGACCTGGTATTGCTTTTGGCTGTTTACCAATTCCGTAACAACATTCTCCACAAGTGTGATGGTGGATTTTTAAAGGTTTAGAATCCCGATTGGGCTTGTTATAATAAACATAATATCCTCTTTTGTTAATTAGCATTCGATCAACATCTAAATGAGTGCTTAAACCATCATCGAATGTTTTTATTTCTTTTCTAGACATTATCTTATCGATTTTCTTCAAACCTATTATTTTATAAGAAGAATAAATGACCCTATTACGTAATTCACGCAATACACATAAATCTTATTCTATATATTAATAACATCAATGGTTTGAAGCTACTATTCGAGTAACTTGAATTATAATACCATTTACTAACATACGAATGTTGAAATCACCTTTATTTTTGTTGTTTCTAATTATTGGATTTCCTTTAATTGGTCAAATGAAATTTAGATTGCCTGGTGAAGCCATGCACCATCAAATCGATTTGTTCTCCTCTGAATTAACAAAAGAAACGAGGGATGGGAAATGGGACAATATTGGTAGAATTAAATTCGAAGATGTTACTATTAAGGAAATTCCTTTAAAAGTCCAAGTGGAAATATTCCCCTATCAAAATACTTGGTTGTTGAGTGTTCCGGGGACCCAACAAGTCTATCAACTCGACATTCACAAAATGATTATGAAACGCTTGGACAATTCGTTCTATCGAGGTTATAATTTCCAAGCCATTCAATATATCAGAAACGATACCATTTTTAGTCATGGTGGCGTAGGATTTTGGCATGCGAATAATGTTTCTACTTATTTTTCTATTAAGTCAAAAGAATGGGAAATGACTTCTGCTCCCGAAGAAACAGGTCCTCGTTGGATGCAAAGTGATTTTGGTGGGTATGATGAGGGCAGAAACGTTTTAAGTGTTATCGAATTTCCGGCTTTATATGAAACTAAAAATCAAGTAAAGGAATATCGATATTTTGAAAAAGATATTAGGAAAAATCATTGGAACTTTCTCGGTGATGTTCATGTAAGTTTGTTGCAAGATTTGGGTATCAAACGCTTTGAATCAGATTTTTTGAATGGAAAATATTTCTTCCTAAATGGACCTATTCTCGTTTGGGCAGATCCAACCTCCAACAGTCTTTATCAGGCGAATACAGTAATTCCGATGTTTAATATGAATTTTGAACTAGAATTTCAAAAGGGCTATATCTATTCATACCGTCGAATGAATGCACCAACGAATGAGGAAGGGATTTTCAAAATCGACTCCATCTCCATCGATAAACTCAAATCTCTGAGTACCTACAAAGGTCCTTTTTACATCGAACCCTACCCTACTAATCTTATTGGTTATGGTGCTGCCGCTATCCTAATCCTTAGCGCTGGAGGAATTTACGTATATCGAAAAAGAAAGCCTCGAAAAGCCCACGAAAGTATCATTGAACCTTTGGATGGTTTGCCGGCCGGTGCCTCCGAATTCCTTCTTGCTTGTTTGAATCACCCACAAGGACATGCCTTCAGTTCGCAGCATTTTACCGAAATGATGGGTTATGGGTCATATGCTTATGAAACCCAAAGACAAGTTCGCGCGAAGTTGATCAAAGGGGTCAACAGCTATTTCTGGGCGCATTATCGCATGGATGATGTCATTATTCGACAAACGGCGAATGATGATAAACGATTCTCCGTTTACCTCATCGCCGAGTCGCATTATGATACGCTTAAGAAATTATTGAACGTTTAAGTTTACTCTGGATGATACACCTTTTCAGCGGCTTTTAACACCTCAGCCTTATCTAAGGTCATGACTTTGGTTTTCTGCGCCTGGTACATCGCCCGCTGATCCGCGAAATGCTTCGATTCCGGATGGGTACTTGCCCCAAATGTATTAACCGTCTCAATCAAGGGTAAGCTCCCATCTTTGGGAAACTTCACAAAACCGATGTAAGCATCCCCACTGTTCATTTTGCGCTTGGATTCTCCGAAGGGCTCCGACATCACCGCTGCCAAAACATCCGGCATGCCCGCTTGTGGCCAATCCTCTGTTCCACGTTGTAAGCGTTGGAATTCCCCCAGCCTTACATCCAATCGGCCATAATGCTTCAATAAGAAATCATGCACATATTGGCATAATTGAACCGCTTCCGCTTCTGTCAAAGGGTCTTTGGAACCGTTGGTACGAATCTTTGAAGCCTGGTAATACGCGATGTTGTAATACAAGGCACCCACACTCTCGATATCCGTCACGTGATTCCATTGTTTGATGCCTTGAATGATTGTCGCTAAAGCAGGATAATCCGACTCTTTTAAGCTGAAAAGTAAACTGGCATCCAAACCGTAGGGATACAAGATCTTCGCAGGTAATTGTCGGTCAAACTTAATCCGCTTCAAATCCTCCCAAGATATCTTGTCATAGCCATCAATTAGGTCTTTGGCCCGTTGGCTCCGATTGTTATGATAGGTCTCATAGCCATCGAATTTATCGAATTTCGCCGGATTTAAGTTTTCTGCCGTCGTGGTAGCCAAGAATGGCGAATGATTCGTATTGAATAAATAACCGCTCGCGGGATTCGTATACTGTGGCAAGGCATCTAAAGGTTTAAAGGTATCCCAAAGCGTCGCGCGGGTATTGCCCGGCAAGGTCGAGGCCCAATTGTATTTTGGATCCGCGTTGCGATAAGGCATCTTGCCATTTGAGATATAAAATATGTTGTCCTGCTTATCCGCATACATGATGTTGAACATCGGCAAATGATTCTGTGCCAAAGCCGCCTTGAACTCCTGGAAATTCGTCGAGCGATTCATTGCATACCATTGTTGGAGTGCACCCGCATCCATCAATGCCGGCAATCGAATGGAGAAATACTCCCCCTTCGGTGTTTTAACGGTAGGGCCATAAATGGATGTATAGGCCATTTTGCTAACCGAAAAGGGAATTCCCTTGATGTTCAATTTGATTTTACGCTTCTCAAAGTTCAACCAAGCGCCATCCACCTCATATTGCCCCGGATGGGCTTTGTCGGTATGCAGTTGATACACATCAATCTTATCCTGAAAATTCACCGTATGGGCCCAAGCCAAATTTGGCGTAACGCCATGAAAGATTAAGGGTCCCCCTGGGAACAAACCGCCGAGTATATTCCAACCTTCCTCGCTTTGTACATGGGCTTCGTAGAATGCTGTCGCTCCTTCGATCGGTTGGTGGGCGTTAATCACCAACATCGGTTCACCCGTTGCGGATTTAGTACTCTTGATCGCAAAGGCATTGCTACCTTCTCCGGTAAAGCCCGTTAAATGTGGGATGGTACCATCGAGGATTTTAGGCAAGGTTTTATCTACACCACAGAAGATAGCAACGGAGAACATGGTCGTTGCGATGTAATCTTCTAATTGAATCGGAAATACGTGTTTATTGATAACTTCAGACGGATGCGCTTTGGCATAAGCTTCTAAGCCCATCAGGTAACCTTGAACCAATTGGATAAATTTGGGATCCATCGATTTAATTTGTTGGTCCACCACCTTCCGTGTATTCAATAGCCCAAACACAAAATCCACCGGAGCGCCTTTCTTCCCTAAATAAGTTCCTAATTTACCTTTTCCCGTCAGGATGAGGGTTTGAATCGTTTTGAAATCATCTTCGGAATGTGCCCAGGCCAAACCATAAGCTACTTCAGGATCTGTAGGAGCGAAAATATGCGGAACGCCATAGCTGTCACGGGCGATGTTGATTTGATTGGTACGAATGGTAGGTAATTGAGCACTTGAATAAAAAGCTAGTAATAGCCCGCAAGCGAGGATAATGTATTTCATAGGTTGAGGTTTGAATCGCAATATAAACGAAATTGGGCCAAAAAAGTTTTGACCCAACGATTCGTTTGAAAATTTATGATAAAGACATTTCTTTTATTATTCAGGGATCACCCGTACCATTAAGGTATCAGCATTGACACCGGTAAAAATGCCTAAGCCATTTGTGATGGTTGTTGGTGGAGTCGATATGTTTTGGGTGGTATTTCCACTACGCTGGTATAAAGCAGGGTAATCTGGATTAAGTTTAAATAATATCAGTCGGTGCATCCCAAAATATTGAAATGCTTGACTTCCTATCACTCCTTCCGTACCTTGTACAGGTTGATTTCGGAAGCGCGATTCAGGACGAGGTCTGTTGTCACTCACGGGAAATTTGATGATTTCAATGGGATTCGGATCGATGGATTCTACCACCGTGATGAAAAAATCGTTTTTCGGATTCAGCCATTCGAGATTAATATTAGTTTGCGAACTTCCAAATCCTCCAGGAGGTCGACCAGTAAATCCTGCTGATAAATCAATGGCCGCTCTTGCGACATAGGTTGTACTTGCTTTAAAACCTTGTGGTTTTGTCGGGATGGATGTACTTGCACTCACCGGAACACCATTATAAGAAAAGTTGATCTGATAGGTTCCACCAACCTTAATTAAAAATTGGGTTGAAGCCGCATAATATCCATCAGCTTCTTCCTTGAGCGTTTCGGTTTGTCCTTCTCCACTTAGGGTTATTTTAAGTCCTTTCACAGGAATTTCTACCCGTGTGGATGATGTTGAATCTGCAGAATAGGGAATTTCTTTATGTACATTGATACGAACTTGTTGGCCCGGAACTAAATAGCCCTCCACAACAGGTTTGGGTACCGTTTCCATAAAACCAGTATCTAATTCTGCGCAGGAAACGAGGCTTAGGCAGACAAAGAATGAATATAGGATGTTTTTCATGTGTCGTCTTATTTTAAGTGGTAGGTAAAAGTAACATTGGGTGTTATACCTAAATAATTCACATCCGTGATGTTTAAGTAGCGATCCCCTGTCGTCGGATCTTGTACGGTCTGGAATTTTTTGTACCAAACGTTGTTTCGATTGTAGACATTATAAATGGAGAAACTAATACTTGCCTTTTTGAAATTATAGGTAGCTGCGATATCCAATCGATGTTGGGCTGGGAATCGATTACCGTTGGTCGTCGAAGGTTCGGTATAATCGCGTACGGTTCCGTCCAATAGGGTTACGGTATAACTTCCTAGGATAGATGTATAGGGTTTTCCGGTAGCGAACAAGAAAGATGATGAAAAATCCCATTTTTTCCATTTATACATTCCCACTACCTTGAATTCATGTCGAACATCAAAATTTGATGGAAATGGGTCCGCAGAGAAGATGGGTATCATTTTTGTTGATTTGGCTAAGGTATAGCCGACCCAACCGGTGAAATCACCAAATTTCTTTTGCGCAAGAATATCGATACCCCAAACTTTTCCGGTACCATTGTAAAAGGTTTCACTCGCCTTAATTCCTTCCCCAATTTTAGGTGTGAATCGTAACGTATAGCGTGTATCGTTTTGGATATCTTTATAATAAGCTTCCACATCAAACAAATAATCCCCTTTTTCGTAGCTTCCTCCGAAAATGAAATGCGTAGCGGATGTAACAGGCAAATCACTTCCGTCAGCTAGCACCCAGAAGTTTCGCGATCCGGCGATAATGTCTTCCCGCTCAATTTGTTTAGCAAACTGATAATAGATACCGTATGCACCTTTTAACTTGAATTCTTTACTGATGTGATAAATACTATTGAATCGGGGTTCCCAATACAATTTCTTTGTCACTCCGAAATAATTCATTCGGATTCCTGGTGTCATTTCCAGTTTGTTATTGAAGAGTCTAATTTTATCTTGGAGATAAGATGAAAAGATTAAACTATTGTTTTGTTTGGAAATGATCTTCACGGTATCATTTTGGCTATAACTATAGTCAATTTTCAATTGGGAAGCTTGTACTCCCATGGATACAAAATGGTGATCATTTAGTTTCCCCTCCACGTCAGATTTGAAACTAAAGTCTAATAAATTATTATTTTCAAGCGAACCAAATTTTAAAGTTTGGCTCGTTCCATTCGACCGGTTAAAATTGTTCTGATTGGAATTGTCTCGTATTGTATAAAAGTTTGAGAAACTAACGAGGGAATTGGAATACCATTGATTGTTCCATTTACGGGACCATTTTAAAGAACCGCCTGTATTGCCCCAACTGGATAAATCGGTATTTGAAAGACCACCAGTCGTGTTGTTTCGAAAGGGTAAATTAATCGATTGTGAATTATCCATGTTGTCATCCCCTTTGTAAAGACTTAAAGCGATAACATCATGATCATTCGGAGTATAATTGATTTTTGCATTGGCGTCGTAGAAATAGGAATTTGCTACCGTTGCACTTTGAAATTGTCGAAATCCTCGGCCGCCGAAACCTCCACCACCTGCTGGGGAATTGTTACTCGCTGGCTTGAGTGATTCAGCGATTTTGTTGTAAAGGGGGCCGGCCCAAGAACGTCTTGCGGCAACTAAATAGGTAAATTTCTTTCCTATTGGTCCTTCTGCCATGGCATTAAAAGACATGGCACCTAAATCTGCTTGGAAATTGTGGTATCGATTGTTACCGTTTTTCGATGTGATTTCCATAACAGATGAAATACGACCACCGAATTTGGATTCAAATCCCCCTTTAAATAACTGCACATCCTTGATTGGGTTGGAGTTAAACGCTGAGAAAAATCCATACAAGTGGTCGACATAATAGACTGTGAAGCCATCGTAGGTCACTAAGTTTTGGTCGGGAGTTCCACCTCGTACATACAATCCCGAAGAATTTGGATTTGCAGCGCTGACTCCTGGTAATAATTGAAAGGCTCTAAAAATATCTTTTTCACCTATATTGGGCAGTTTGGCAATATTCTTAGGGGTGATTTTATACATCCCAATCTCTTCATTGGCTTTCATTACCTCCGTTTTTTCGCCGATGACTGTGACTTCTGACAGTTGTTCTTCATCTGATTCCAGTTCAATGGTAAAGTTCGTCTGAGGTATAGCAGGATTTAGGAATATCTTACGGGGTTTGTACCCTACATATTTGATGAGGATGGAACTCGTATCGCTTGGTATTTTTTGTAATACGTATTGTCCATCCACATTGGTCGTAGTACCTTTTTTGGTTGAAACAATTATTAAAGATGCAAATGGAAGGGGTTCACCTGATATGGCATCGATCACAAGACCACTCAAGTTGAAATTAAGTCGATTGGATTTACCTTGAAAAGCTTTTCCAAATTTCTTCTCGATATCGGGTATAGCAAATTCGAGTGGAACAATATGTATGACTCCATCCTCTGTGGAATAGGATTTGTAAGGAGTATCCTTTAAGGCCTCTGAAACACCTTTATCTAACGGAACATGATCAAACCAATAGGTGATTCGATGATTGAGATCCACTTTTGCGTCCAATTGGATTTCCGCTTGGTATTTCGATTGAAGCGTGTTTTTGATATCGATGATACGCGTGAATTGAAAAAACTGATCATTGATGATTTTGAATTTCTTTTCTTGCGCGTGCGACTGAAATACAACGACTGCAAGCAATAGGATTAGTGGTATTTTTTTTAGCATAGTGGAATTTTATAGACATTAAACATACAACGTTTGTCGCGTTTTTCCGTTTATGTTTAGACGTACTAACGAATTAAGGCGATGAAATAAATTACTTTCTTCGAGTATCAATGAGGTATTGAATCTTCCATCCATCCCCTAACTTAACCAATTGGAACGAATTCACCCCTTCGTGTGAAAACTTGCCTTGGTAATAAAACTGATAAGGTGTCCAAGCACTCGCTAAGGTTCCATCTTCATGAACTCCTTTGAATGTAATGCGTTCATCTAGGGCTCCTTTCGGGTATTTGGTCAGGCTTTTGAGGAATGCTTCGAAATCCTCCGACTTAACTTGAGTCTGGTTTTCTTTGGTCACAATCGTTTGAAAAATAACTTTTGGAGCGAAACAGGATCTGAATAAAGTCGTATCACCCGTTTGCATGGCAGTAAACATATTTCGAATGACTTGTTGGACCGCTTGTTTTTCGTTTTTATGCTGGGCAAAAGCCGTGCTGCTGATGAAAACAATGATAATGAATAGGACTTTGTGCATGGATGCTTTTTGATTTATCCAAAAATTAAGGAATTATCAGGCATTTCCCAATTTTGAAAATGGATTCAGCATGCCTATATTTAAAATTCATTCAAACACGAAACCTATATGAGAGTAATATCAGCCCTTTGCCTAACTGTTTTGGTAGGCTTTTCATCTATTGC
>CANGCD010000010.1 GCA_947452215.1 Cytophagaceae bacterium
ACTTGAGCCAACCTGTAGGTGAATCTGAAAGCATTTCCTGCCAATAAACAGCATATGGAGACTTTTTGAAGTCATAAATGTCTTCTTGAGAAACCTACAAAAAAGGCCTTAGGCACCTCCGTACGGACTACTTCGGTAGGCAAAAAACCACTCAGGCGAGTGGTTTTTTTGTTTTCAGCAGGTTTTATAAAAAAAAGGAAAGGCCGATGAGGCCTTTCCTTTTTAACAAATACATAATTTATTATTATGCTTTCGCAGCTGAAGCTCCTTTTGCAATGCTGTAAACTACTAAACCGAAACCGATTTTGTTGATTGCATCCGCAATGTTGTAAGCTAAGTCAATGTTACCTGACATGCCACTTAACAAGTTGCCTGGCAACATCATGTAGCCGATTGGATAGATTGCCCAACCTACTAATGTGAACCAACGCATTACTTTGTATCCTGATTTTACGTGCTCGTTATCAGACGCAGCAGCTAATTTAGAAGCTTCACCCATGTAGATTTCATAGATGATCACAGCCCAACCTAACGTTGAGATGATTCCCCACATTACGTTTTGCTCGGGTACTACAGCCTCACCAATGTAACCAGCTACTAACATCACAACCGATCCGAAGATCAAGCGAGAAAGCATGCCTGTTTTTGCACCAGCTGGCTTTAAGATTAAGAAATACTCAATACACATTAACGGAACAGTTAATGTCCAGTCAATGTAACGGAATTGAGTTGGAGACTCATGTGTGTCTAACCAAACACCGCGCATGTAAAAATAATGTACTGCAGCAATAAATGTAATTAATGCGGAAATCAATAAAGATGTTTTCCACTTGTCATTAACTGTTCCTCTTTCAACGATGAAGAAAATAGAAGCAGCAAGCATGGACATGTAACCTGTAAAGAAGGTAAATCCGATGTAATCTCCGGCAGCTAATGTACCGTTCAATAAAATGTTTAATGTTTCCATAATAGAAATGTTTAAAGTGTTAAAGAAATAGGTAATAGATGAGTTTGATTGGGGCTATTAAATGTAAAACATTGAAAATCAGTTAATTGTTTTAATTTAGATAAAAAAAATTTAAAAAAAAATAAAAATTGTGCAATAATTCTTTATTCTGGCTTTTTGAACGTGATTTGGTGCATCAAAAAAAAATGGGGTAGTGTCAAAATGGATAAAAACATAAACGCATGAGCGAGCCATTTTTCTTGGTTAACGAACGAAACATAGATCACTCCCATACCCAAAGCCAAACTAGTGAATGGAATTAATCTTAGATAAAGGTTTCGCATTGAAATCTCCAAGGAAGTGGATAATACTCGGAGGCTGTATACCGCATGGCATCCGGCAAAATAGCACATGAAGGCCGGTAAAATGGGTAAATAGGTACCTATCAACAATGTAATCGCCGTATGAATAAAATAGATTTTGTGTTCTTTTTGATAGCCTAATAGGATGCAGACGATATAAACACCCACCGGTAATTCATCGAAGGAAACCCTAATGCCTAGTTTAAATTGAAGGAGAATATTGGACACCTCTGATGCATGTTGTGACAAAATAAAGCCTAATATTCCTATTCCAAGTACAAGTGATCGTAGCAGCGAAAAGTAATACGCGATTCCCGATTGTGTTGATTTTTCTGTGAAGCTTGTCTCCAAATCACCAAAATGGAAAACCGAAATCGCGATAAATAAGACAAATGAAATCAAAGGTGAAAAATACCATAAGATTCCATAGAGCATCATCACTGAAAGATATTTACTAACAAAGCCAGGTAAACTGAATGATTTGTTTTCCTGATTGGCGAGTTTTTCAGCAACTAAATGATCCGCCGCACCATGCGGAATACCAGTCAAAGCCAATAAAAATATACAGAAAGCTAATTCTACCTGAATAGGCATTGTCTTCCAAAGGCTCGCCATCATCCAATATCCGACGCTTAAAATAATCCCCGAAAATCGAATTGCTTTTAATATCATCGGTTTTTCATTAAAAGATGCTTTACGAACAATGGAATTTGCAGTTGGCTAAATAGCTTTAGTTCCTCCCATAAAGTCGTTTTTTCATCCAAAAAACGTAAGATATCAACATATTTCATCTTGCTGAATAGGCGATCCATGACGCGCGGAATCGCCTTGTTTTCAGTTTGAATCATATGTAGCAAAATGGAATCGTAAAAGGAATATCTATTTTTTCGATCGCCTATTCGTTGGTTTACCTTTTCCTGAGCATCTCGATGCATCCTCGTAAAGGCATATCCTGTAGAAGGTTTTACTTGCCCAGCTGCCGTGCCAATAGGAAAAATTTGCCCCGTCATCTGCTGGCTTTGTATCTGAATCATCGGAATGGTCCCGCGTTCATCTCCTACAATTTGAAAAGCCTGACCAGCATAGTTTTCATGCATATATTGGTTCCAGCATTTTTCGTATTCCTTTTCATTGTACGCTTCAGTGCTGAAGACCGTAGTTTCTATGAGTGCTTTACGTGATGAAAAGGGAAGAATGTAATGAAATACGGATAAAGCAGCATTGGTTTGTTTTTGACTGAAATCCATGAGCGTTACTGCTTGGCTATCAAGAATATCCGAATCAAATTCGACGAATTTCCCCCAAAAATGTTGGTACACCAAGGACTTTGCAGATTGGGTTGTTGGTTTAATTCGGGAATCTCCAACTTTATTCGCATAGAATACCTGATCACCCTGTAAGGTAATTTGTACCTCTTTTTCCTCGATCATTAATTCCTTAACCAAGCCTTTCACCCAAGTAATTTGGGAATGATCTGGGATGTATTTGTCGAAGAAATAGGAGAAAAATCGTTCAGAGGAAATGTAATGATACTGAAGCTGATCGATTTCCTCCGTCTTGGATTTACCTTTTGAAGATCGAAAGTGAATCTTAGACCAAGATTTTTCAACCAAAAAGGGGAAAGAGGTTTGGGATTCTGTGGACCAGAAACACCAACTTTTTTTTGAACGATCCCCCGAATCAATGAGCAAAACCTTTTTATCAATGTTTTCAGCTAATTGAAGGTATTCATAGAGAAGCTGCAGTCCCGCTGCGCCGGCACCAACTATAGCAAGATCATAAACCGGATGCGCCTTCAATAGGAATATTTTTATAAATTATTGTAAGTAAACTATATGTTTTCCCTATTGTTTTGGATGTAATTGGATAAATACAAAAAAGCTCTCCGTTGTACCGGGTAAGCACTTTTTATTTTCGTTTAATACTCGGTACATTTACTTTTTCATTCATGTGTTGCATTTTTGTTGAGAAGATTTCTTGCCCCTTTCTTGTTCGTATTTACCTGTTCCATATCTTCAGCCCAGCACATCGCGCGCTTACGATTTGAAGATGATTTTTCCTATTTGAAATCAGATACAACAACGAAATCGTGGGATGAACGCTTGAAGTTTATGCCCATTTCCAGCTCAATCAATGTTAGTGTAGGTGGGGAGTGGCGTGAACAATACCAAAACTATACAAACGCAAATTTTGGGCAGTTTCCAGCATCTTTTACAGAACCGAGCCCACATCAATGGATGCATCGAATGATGTTGCATGCTGATTTTCGTTATCGAAATGCTTTACGTGCCTTTGTCCAATTGAATAATACGACTCGATCGCTAAATCCCAATCCGATTACGTCGCAGTTGGACGAAAACCAACTCGCCATTCATCAATGGTTTTTAGAATCAAATGTGAATAAACATTGGTTGGTGCGCGCAGGCCGACAAGAAATGCAGTTTGGACAAGAGCGTTTTGTGGCTACAAAAGAAGGGCCGAATACGCGTCAGAGCTTTCTTGGTGTTACGGCAGAGGGGAAATATCCGGGCTTTAAAGTGGATGCTTTTTATGTCAAGCCTGTGCGAATGAATGTAGGCGTTTTTGATGATGGCTTGATGGATGAGGAATTTGGTGGTTTTTATGCGGCTAAAACGGATAAAAAACGAACAATGAACCTGGATGCTTATTATTTCTATTTGGAAAGCACCCAACGGGAATATGTGTTTAAAAAGGGCTTGGAACGACGCCATACTGCCGGAATTAGACTTTATTCACCCTTTCGCGCCCTAAATTACGATGTCGAAATTGCGCATCAATGGGGAAAATTTAATGCACTCGATATTTCCGCTTGGATGTTCGTGTGGGATTTCAATGTGGAAACCTTGAAACATAGTTATATTGGTTTTAGTGGTAATTATGTGCCGGGGGATGAATCCGCCTCCGATCAAGAATTAAACACGTTCAATACGCTTTTTGCTCGTCCACCTTTCGGTCAGACTGTCGCATTAAATATCACGAATACGTTAAACTTAAGTCCTTATGTACGTTATCAAGTAGGAACGAAGTGGTTGGCCACCGCAAGAGCATCCTTGGTGACTCGCGCCAGTCTGTCTGATGGGATTTTTACTCCCAACATGTCACCATTAAGGCCTTTGGCTGCGAATGCAACATCCGCTAAAATGGGTGTTTGCGATATCTATGCATTGGATATCAATTACGTACCCACTAAAAACTATTTTTTTCAGTTTGAATTGGGATATTGTCAAGCTGGATCCTATTTGAAGGATTCCGGTCCTGGCAAAGACGTTGTCTACTTCGCGATTCGAAACGCGATTAAATTTTAGCTTTTTCCCGAATACTCCACAACAATAGGTAGCAAATTGCTCCGTTTAGAATCAATTTGGCAAATCCAAATCCTCCAAATAAGGCTTGCGATTGTGTTTCCAGCACAAATGTGATAATCGGGGATGCCACACAAACAAAAGGAACATAACGGTCTTTGATGGCTGTTTTGGTAAATAATCCAAAGGCAAAGAGGCCTAGCAATGGTCCATAGGTATAGCCTGCCAAATTAAACACAGCACCAATCAATTCTTGGTTGTTAAAGACATGGAACAAACCAATCACGATGAAAAACAGGACTGAAAATCCAATGTGAACGCGGTGTTTGATCTTATTTCTTTTAGCCTCTTGAAACTTCTCAATGCGCAAGAAATCGATGCAAAATGATGTCGTCAATGCCGTCAAAGCAGAATCTGAACTTGCATAGGATGCCGCGATAATACCCAATAAGAAGGTTACGGCAGCTAAGGTTCCAAAGTTTCCTCCTAAGGCTAATAGCGGATATAACTCATCAGTTTTGGCCGGAATGGCTATCTGATTGGCTTGTGCATAGATGTATAAAAGTGCTCCTAATGCCAAGAAAAGTAGGTTGATAAACAATAGCACCCAATAAAACCAAAACATGTTTTTTTGTGCTTCACCTATCGACTTACAGGTCAAATTCTTTTGCATCAAATCTTGATCCAAGCCCGTCATCACAATGGCGATAAATACCCCTGCTAAGAAGTCTTTTCCAAAGAAATGAGGGTTTCTCCAATCCCATTCAAACATATGCGAATAGGGGCTTTTTTGAATCGTTTGAATCATATCCCCAATGCCCATGTGCATTTGTTGGCCCACTAACACAATCGTAATAAACAGCGCTACTAACAAAAACAAGGTCTGCAAGGTATCTGTCCAGATAATTGTTTTAACGCCTCCACGGTGTGTATATAGCCATATAAGTGCAATCGAAATGAATACCGTGAGTACGAATGGAACGCCAATGGGTTCGAAAATGGCGATTTGAAGTACATTGACAGCTAAATATAAGCGTGCCGCCGATCCAATCGTTCTCGAAAGCAAAAAGAAGGCAGAACCGGTCTTATATGACCAAAAACCGAAACGTTTCTCTAAATAACCGTAAATCGAAATCAGGTTTAATCGGTAATAAAGTGGCATGAGTACCAAAGCGATTGTCAAATAGCCCAAAGAATGCCCTAAAATGACCTGGTAATAGGTGAAATAGGTTTTGCCTACGGCACCAGGAACGGAAATAAAGGTTAAACCCGAGATGGATGTTCCAATCATTCCAAAGGCCACAAGCCACCAAGGAGATTGTCGATTGGCCGTAAAAAAGTCGTTCGTATCCGCGCCACGCGAGGTGATGTAAGAAATGACAAGCAGTAGGCCAAAATAGATGGCTAGAATTCCACCGGCTAATTGTACAGACATAGAGGTTTAACGGATTTTTATTAGATTTGTATGAGGTGAATTAATTCTTTCAAAAATATGGATTTCTCCCAAGATATTGATTTGATAAACGGTTTTTCTTTTGCGGAACAAGCTCAAGAACAGACGGATGTTGAGGTCTTGATTGAAGCTGAAACCTCATTGGGTCATCAATTAGTGGTCTATAATGATGATGTTAATTCCTTTGAATATGTGATTATTACCTTGATCGAAGTGTGTGAACATACCGCCGAGCAAGCAGAGCAATGCACCTTAATGATCCATTTTCGTGGGAAATGCGGTGTTAAATCGGGCTCATATGAGGATTTGTTGAGCATGCGCAATGAAATTTGCCGACGGGGCATTTCGGCTGAAATTGAATCTGTAGATATTTAAATATGATGCATACGTACCCTTCTCGAATTATCGAACAGGCTGTGGAAGAAATTTCCAAATTGCCGGGTATCGGGAAGAAATCTGCCTTGCGATTAGCTTTGCATTTATTAAAGCGTCCGGAAACGCAATCGTTGCAACTGGCCCATGCGCTCGTGCAATTACGTACAGAAACGAAGTTTTGTCCAAAATGTCACATGATTTCCGATGGAGATTTGTGTGGAATTTGTGCGAGCAATAAGCGTGATGAGAAGATTTTGTGTGTGGTGGAGGATTTGCGCGATGTGATGGCGATAGAGAATACAGGCCAATATACAGGTTTATATCATGTTTTGGGGGGTATTATTTCGCCTTTGGCAGGTGTATCTCCGAGTGATTTACATATTGAATCCTTAATCCAGCGAATCGCTTCGGGTGAATTTGATGAAGTGATTTTAGGTTTAAGTCCCACGATGGAAGGCGATACAACGGCCTTTTATTTGACAAAGAAATTGGCGGATTATTCGATTAAAATATCCACCATTGCACGCGGTATCCCGATTGGAGGGGATTTAGAGTATACAGATGAGATTACCTTAGGTAGGAGTATCGTAGGTCGGGTGATTTACGAATAGTTAACATATTCAATATGAAACGCAATTCATTTTTACAATTGATGGGAGCCGGAGTGCTTTTGTCTAGTTTTCGTTCCGCGCAGACCGTGGAAAATGCGCCATTTGCTTTGCCTGCATTACCTTATTCCTTTGATGCTTTAGAGCCTCATATTGATAAGATGACCATGGAAATTCACCACGATCGCCACCATAAGGCTTATGTAGATAATTTAAACAAGGCTGTGGGCGCTTCTACGAAATCATTAGAAGAGCTTTTAGCAACTGTGTCAACACAGCCCGTAGCCGTTCGAAATAATGGCGGAGGACATTGGAATCATAGCTTCTTCTGGAAATTATTAGCACCTGCTACCGGAAAACAGCCGAGTGCTGCCTTATTAGCTCAAATTCAAAAAGATTTTGGTTCGTTAGATAATCTAAAAGTTGAATTTGCTAAAGCGGCTACATCCCGATTTGGATCCGGATGGGCTTGGTTATTGGTGAAGGATGGTAAATTGGTCATTTCTTCTACGCCAAATCAAGACAATCCGTTGATGGATGTTGCCGAGGTAAAAGGAAAGCCAATTTTGGCCTTGGATGTGTGGGAGCATGCCTATTATTTAAAATATCAAAATAAACGAGCTGATTATATTGCAGCGTTTTGGAATGTCGTCAACTGGGATTTCGTGTCTCAAGAATTTATAAAATAAGAATATGCTATTAGAGGAAATTCCTTCATTGGATTTAGCTGAATTTCAGTCGGGCGACCCGGTTCGCAAACAAAAGTTTGTCCAAGCATTGGGTACTGCGTTCAATACCATTGGTTTTGTGGCCATAAAAGGGCACGGTTTGTCCGATGATTTCACCAAGTCTCTTTATCAAGGTGTTGAAACCTTTTTTCAATCGCCTGATGCCTTGAAACAGGCCTATGAAATTCCCGGTATTGCAGGCCAAAGGGGTTATGTGGGCAAAGGGAAAGAAACTGCCAAAGGGTTTAAAGTGCCTGATTTAAAGGAATTTTACCATGTAGGCCAACCGCATAAAGCGGATGGGGATTCCGTTTGGGATGAATATCCTGCGAATGTTTTTCCAGCTGAATATCCGGAATTCGGGATGAACACTGTAAAAGCATTTCAAACCTTGGAAGCGGCAGGGAAAGCTTTATTGTCTGCGATTGCGCTGTACTTAGAATTGCCTGAGGATTATTTTGAGTCCCGAGTGAAAAATGGAAATTCCATTTTACGTGCAATTCATTATTTCCCGATTGCGGATCCTGACAGTTTGCCAGAAGGCGCTGTTCGTGCAGCTGCGCATGGGGATATAAACCTGATTACGTTGTTGATGGGTGCATCAGCGGAAGGCTTGGAAGTATTGCGTATGGACGGGAAATGGATTCCAATTACCGCCTTACCTGACCAAGTTGTAGTGAACGTGGGAGATATGTTGGATCGTTTAACGAATCACAAATTGAAGTCGACGATCCACCGGGTCGTCAACCCACCCCGTGAAAAAATGGGAACGTCTCGGTATTCAATCCCTTTCTTCATGCATCCTAGATCTGAAATGGACTTGACATGTTTATCTTCTTGTGTGACTGCGGAATATCCGAAGTTATATACGGATATGACTGCAGGAGCATTTTTGAATGAGCGTTTAATCGAATTAGGATTAAAGAAAAAGTAAATGAAGCAGCCGAAGCATCTGAATTTTTTATGGGATGTTTTGATTTTGGCTGCTACATCATTTGGAGGGCCTCAGGTACACTGGGCCCTTTTTTTGAAGCGTTTGGTGCACCAAAAGGCATATTTGACCGAGGAGGAATTGTTTGAGATTCAGGCGCTTTGCTCGGTTTTGCCGGGTCCTACGTCCACGCAGATGATTACGGCGATTGGATTGAAGCGGGGAGGGTCAAGTTTAGCCTACTTAACGCTGATTGTGTGGATTACACCTGCCGTATTTATCATGACGGCTGCCGCATATGGAATGACTTATTTGGCCAATCGTGCCATATTACAGTTTGTCCTACCTGTGGGCATAGGTTTAATTCTGCAAGCGGGTTGGATGATGGCACAGAAGGTGATTCGAAGCCCCATGTATGTGTTTATCTTTTTAGTAACACTCGCTTTAGGAATTGCCTTTCCGAGCCCTTATATTTTCCCTTTAGTATTAGTCCTTGGCGGGAGTATTTCCTCGCTGAATTTCAAGGAATTTCCAAGACAGAATAAGCATAAAATGGTTATCCCTTGGGCAAATTTCAATTTGTATTGGGGTTTTTTGATTGGTTTGGCTGTTTTGGGCCAGTTAACTGATTATTATCCGATTCGCATGTTTGAAAATTTCTACCGAAACGGAAGTATTGTTTTTGGTGGTGGACAGGTTTTGGCTCCGGTACTCTATACCGAGTTTGTTGAATTTAAAGGCTTGATTCGATCGGATGATTTTTTGACTGGAATGGCCTTGTCTCAGTCCTTACCGGGACCGGTATTTGCCTTAACGTCTTATTTAGGCGTGTTATTGATGCGAAATTATGGCTTATTCGGCGAGTTGGCGGGTAGTGCGATTGGTGCCTTAGGCGTGTTTTTACCTGGAACGTTTTTAATCTTTTTTGTCTTTCGAATCTGGGGTCAATTGAAGCAATATCGCTTTATTCGCGCTTCTTTGGCAGGTATTCAAGCTTCCTCTGTCGGATTGACAATTGTCGCTGTTTATACTTTTGTGTCTCCTTTAATCGTCAACGGCGATGGGGTTGCCATCGCCGTTGTACTGGGTTCTTTTCTTTTAGCTCAGTCGGGAAAATTCCCAGCCATCGTCCTATTCTCGGGAGCCTTGTTGGCCGGTTATCTCTTAGCGTAATAAATTCAATAGGTACTGACCATAACCACTTTTCACGAGTGGTTTTGCAATGGTTTCCAATTGATCTGCCGTGATGTATCCCATGCGGTATGCCACTTCTTCGATACAACCAATTTTCATGCCTTGACGCTCTTCGATCACTTGAACGAATTGACCTGCTTGCATGAGTGAGGCAAATGTTCCTGTATCCAACCATGCAGTTCCACGGTTCAAAATACCTACAGATAATTTACCGCGTTTTAAATATTCTTTGTTGACATCCGTAATTTCATATTCACCACGTGGCGACGGTGCGATGTTTTTAGCAATTTCAACAACATCATTATCATAGAAATAAAGGCCTGGAACGGCGTAATTCGATTTTGGATTTGTAGGTTTTTCCTCGATGGAAATAACCTTATTCGATTCATCGAATTCCACAACACCGTATCGTTCGGGATCATTAACCGAATAAGCGTATACGACACCTCCATCAGGATCATTGTTGGCTTGCAACAATTTACTTAGGCCTGAACCGTAGAAAATGTTATCGCCTAACACTAAGGCCACCTTTTCTTTGCCGATGAATTGCTCGCCAATTACGAATGCCTGAGCCAATCCATTCGGTTCGGGTTGAACAGCATATTCGAACCGGCAGCCTATGCTTGAACCATCACCTAATAACTTCTCGAAATGAGGCAAATCGTGTGGAGTTGAAATGATTAAGATTTCACGAATCCCTGAAAGCATTAAAATAGATAGGGGATAGTAAATCATGGGTTTGTCATAAACCGGCATTAATTGCTTGCTTACTGCTAATGTCAATGGGTGTAAACGGGTGCCAGATCCTCCGGCTAATATGATTCCTTTCATTTTATCTTCCTTGATACATATTGGTATAATACTTTTGGTAATCGCCTGACGTGACATCATTTAGCCACTTTTCATTTGTTAAATACCATTCAACGGTCTTTTCAAGTCCTTCTGCAAACTGTAGACTTGGTTTCCAGCCTAACTCTTTCATGATTTTATTGGCATCGATTGCATAACGCAAATCATGTCCGGCGCGGTCTGTTACATAGGTGATGAGCTGTACCGAGGTTCCGGCCTCACGGCCTAATTTTTCATCCATGATCTTGCACAACAAGTGAACAAGATCGATATTTTTCCATTCGTTGAACCCACCGATGTTATACGTTTCGCCGATTTTCCCATCGTGAAAAACGGTATCAATGGCACGTGCATGGTCGATTACATATAACCAATCCCGAACATTTTCTCCTTTACCATAAACGGGAAGAGGTTTGTTGTTGATGATATTGTGAATCATCAAAGGGATTAATTTTTCAGGAAAGTGATTAGGACCATAATTATTAGAGCAATTGGTAATCACGGTTGGCAAGCCATAGGTTTCATGAAACGCACGTACAAAGTGGTCAGACGATGCCTTAGACGCTGAATAGGGTGATCTTGGATCGTACGGGGTAGTTTCTAAAAAGAACTCTTCGGGATTGTGTAATTCACCATATACCTCGTCTGTGGAGATATGGTAAAACTTTTTTCCCTCAAAATTTCCAGCCCAGTGCTTTTTGGCTGCTTGTAATAAATTAACGGTTCCGATGACATTCGTTTTAACAAAGGCCAAAGGATCTGAAATGGAACGATCTACGTGCGATTCAGCGGCGAGATGCAATACACCATCGAAATTGTGTTCAGCAAATAATGCATCAATGTGATCGGCATCGGTAATGTCTGCCTTAATGAAGTGGTAATTAGGTTTGTCGGCAATATCTTCATTGTTTGCCAAATTGCCCGCATAGGTTAATGCATCCAAATTGTAAATTTGGTATTCGGGGTATTTATTGACGAACAAACGGACCACATGTGACCCAATGAATCCAGCGCCGCCGGTAATTACGAGTTTTTTCATATTACTTATAAAATTGCTTCTTGCCATGCCCAAGCGTCTTTTAATGACTCTTCAAGGCTTCTTTTGGCTTTCCAATCCAATGTTTTATTTGATTTATCCGTTGATGCATAGACTGATGTAATATCACCTGTACGTCTTTCACGGATTTCATAATTTACTTTCTTTCCCGTAGCTTTTTCAAAAGCTTGAATGACTTGTAACACCGAACTTCCTTCGCCTGAACCGATGTTAAAGTAGTCATAAAACGGGCTTTTCTCCTGCTTAATCAGGTATTCCAAGGCTTTTAGGTGCGCTTCTGCCAAATCACATACGTGTATGTAATCTCGAATAGCCGTTCCATCCGAAGTAGGGTAGTCGGTCCCCCAAATTTGTAAGGGTCCACGTAATCCTGCGACCGATTGAGTTAAAAATGGAACAAGATTGGCGGGTGGTCCTAGCGGTAATTCGCCTATTTTTGCGCTTTTGTGTGCTCCAATGGGATTGAAATAACGTAGGGAAACAGACTTTAATTGTTGGCTCGCACGGGTACTTTCCTCGATGATTTCCTCACAAATTTGTTTGGTATTTCCATAGGGTGACAAGGCCTTCATGACGGGTGAATTTTCCGTCACAGGTAAAGTGTCGGGTTGGCCATAAACCGTACAGGAAGAGGAAAAAACAAGGTTTTGGATGCCGTATTCTTGCATTTTTTCTAAAAGCAAGATCGTAGCCCCAACATTATTACGATAATACTTTAATGGATTTTCAACGGATTCTCCTACGGCTTTAGCTGCCGCAAAATGAATGACACCTTCAATGGCGTAGGTTGAAAATACCTGGTCTAGAACGGTCGGGTCATTGATGTCTCCACGAATAATTTCCACTGCAGAACCCGTGATATCGACTAGTTGGCCAATGACCGAATCTCTCGAATTAGCAAAATTGTCGACAATAATCGGAGTGTAACCATGTTCAGACAGGGCCACATAGGTATGCGACCCAATAAATCCTGCTCCTCCGGTTATTAATATGTTCATATAAGCTAGTTCGCCTTGATGCAACCACAAATTTAGGTCGATTTTTCACCTAAAAAAAGGGATTTTGGGAATAATGTTCTTGGATATTGACACAAGCAACAAATTGCCTATTTTTGCAAATCAAAACTTAGCAATGGAAGAACCAGCGATTAAAGCCATGATTCAATTATTAGACGATTCTGATCAAGAAGTCGTTGACATGGTCGAAGCTAAAATGCGTTCCTTAGGTCCTCAAATCATCCCCATTTTAGAAAATGAATGGGAGAATTCGAGTCTTAATCCATTGGTTCAGAGTAAGTTAGAAAACATGATTCATGATTTTCAGCTCGATTCTACCAAGCAGCGGTTGTTGCAATGGAAGGAGAGTGGCAGCATGGATTTATTGGAAGGAATGTGGATTGTTGCCACTTATCGTTTCCCTGAGTATTCGTTGGCGCAATTACGTGCCGATATGGATCAATTGTATTTTGAGGTTTGGCCACAGATTCGCGAGAACTTACATCCGATGGATCAATTAAAGATTATCAACGGTGTACTTTTTGACCAGATAAAATTTGGAGCGAATACCAAAAATTTTCATGCAGCGAATAACTCCTTTATCAATGTCGTTTTGGAAACGAAAAAGGGTAATCCGATAAGTCTTTGCGTGATTTACATGTGGATTGCTCAAAAACTCGGTTTGCCTATTTATGGGGTTAATTTGCCGAATTTGTTTGTCTTGACATATAAGAAGGATGAAGTTCAATGTTATATCAATGTCTTTAATAAAGGGTTGATTTTCAATAAAGTTGATATTGATAATTATTTGGCTCAATTGAATCTAACGCCCAATGATGTTTATTATCAGCCATGTTCGAATTTGGAAATTATTCGTCGGGTCTTACGCAATCTGATCATGGCTTATGAAAAAGCTGGCGATGACTCGCACAAAGACGAGTTGACGGATATGATTGATTCCTTGGATTAGTGATTCACGAGTGTGATGATAAAATCATCATATAACTCATATCCAATACTAAAAGCATCTTGTTGGTTCACTTTTCCGCTCAAGTGCTTCTCATTGAAAGTTAATTCGATTTCTTTTTGGAAAGATAAGCCAGGTTTTTTCCATGCTTTGTAGATGGATTCTTTGGCCGACCAGGCAATCGTTAAGGTCATTGGATCGTCCTTCCATGCTTCAAGCTCTCTAGTATTGAGGAATCGAGGGGCTATTTTCTGGATATTACGTCCTTTTCTTTCCAAATCAATTCCCGTAAATGGGTGTTTGCTCATGCAAGCAGTCGCAAAAGGGTAGGAGTGGCTGATGGAAATGTGCCAATCCGGGTGATTCAGGAAAGGTCTTTGTCGGCCGTCTTGTTTTAATTCAAAATCCTGCAAGTCTAATTTTTGCATGAGTTTCCACAAACAAAATCGTGCCGCCAGTGATTCTAGGAATTTGTGTGCTTGTACATCAGCTTGAATGGGGGGCATGGACCAGGAATTCGGGAAGACGCGAAAAAACGCTGCAGGCTCGTCAATACGCCAGACGCTGACATAGGTGTCATTTGACGGATTGGAAAGGATGGAGGAAATTTCGGGCATATCGTTAGAATTGCGTGTAAAATTACCAATTTTGCAGGGATAATAGAAGAAGCCATTGAAAATTGAACGAATAGATACATTTGCAGGTCATCGGGGGGCGGTATATGCGCTTTGTTCGGGTCAAGAACCGCATGTATTTTATTCTGCGGGATCAGATGGCTGGGTGGTGCAATGGGATTTACAAAAGCCCGATGTAGGCAAAGTGGTTGCTCAGATTACCGGTTCCATTTATGCGATGATCTATGATTCAGAAACAGGAATTTTGTGGGTAGGTCAAAATTTTGAAGGGGTTCATGGTATTTTGGTTGCGGATCAAACCCGTTTATTTTCGATACAATTACCTCAATTAGCCATCTATGCGATGGAAATCAAACAAGATCAGGTTTGGGTTGGGCATCAAGATGGATTGATTACGGTCATTGACAAACAAGCACAAGCCATCAAAAAGCGAATTAAATCGGGAGAATCGAACATTCGTAGCTTTTGTTTGCTTCCTGATTCTGAGATTGCCTTAGGGTCGAGCGATGGATACATTCGTATCTTTGGTGCTAATTTCGAGCTTAATAAGGCTTGGCTGGCGCATGATAAGAGTGTTTTTGCGTTGAATTATCAGTCGGCCACTTCAAGCCTCGCCAGTGTCGGACGCGATGCTTATTTGAAAAAATGGGATTTGGCTGGAGCGCTGATTGTTGAGCCAGTGCCTGCCCATATTTATTCCATTAACGCGATTGCTCAGAGTCCTTGTGGGAACTATTTTGCGACAGGCAGTATGGACAAAACGATCAAAATTTGGGAGGTATCTACATTGAAATTGTTAAAGGTAATTGATTTTGCGCGCTATGGTGGGCATAAAAATTCCATTAATCGATTGATTTGGACGTCCTTTCAGGATTTTTTGATTTCCGGTTCGGATGATAAAAATATTTCTGTTTGGAAAATTGAATAAGTATTTTTTATAATTTTAGGCTAAATGCTTTATCCTATGCAAATTCCAGAGGTGTCTTTTTCCAAGAGTTTTAGAGGTTTTGATGTTCAAGAGGTTAGCGATTATGTTCAATCGGTTGCCCTTTTTGAGGAGGAGATGAATCGCCAACAAGCGGTTTTGTCGGAAAAAGTACAAGTTTTAGAGCAAGAGGTAAATCGATTGCGCGAAGTGGAGAGTTCCTTGTTTCGTGCGATGAAATTAGCGGAAGAGGCGCAGAAGACTTGGCAAGAAAAGGTGGAGAAAGAGGCCAAGCAGGTAATAGAAAAAGCACAAAAGCAGGCTGAATCCATCGTAAAATCTGCGGAAAATGAAGTTCAAAAAGCTAAATTATTCGTTGAGCATGAACGCAAGCAAATCCTTGGGCAGGTAGAACAAGAAGTAAAAGATCAAACGCGCGAATTAACGCGATTAAAGCAAATTCAGGCTGAAATAGCAGGGCAATTAACGAATTTTGCCCAACAAACCTTGGCGAGTGTAGATTCATGGTCAAAACCTGTGGAAACCCCTCCAGGAAAGCCTGAAGCTGTCAAGCAGGTGGCAAAAAAAGTGGTCACGAAGAAAGTTGAGCCAGCTAAAAAGGTCGTAACCCAGTCAAAGCCAGACAAATTAGTGAAAAAAACGACCGAGAAAAAAGGAAAGCATTTAGATCCGTCAACGATTGAGGATGATGGTTTGCCTACCTTGAATAAGGTATTGGAGGCTTATGCAAAGACATCAGGTCCGCGCGGTAAGGTAGGAGAAATCAATTAGTCTATGCAGGAATATCAAGTTGGATTGGAGGAGGTGCGTTTTTTCGCTTATCATGGATTATTTCCGGAGGAGCGAATATTAGGTAATTGGTTTATTCTGACTGTTCGTGTCTCAAAAAGGGCAGACGTTTTTGGTTTTGAATCGATCAATCACACCTATGATTATGGTAAGATTTTTGCCATATGCGAAGCAGTTATGTCTAAGCCTGTTGATTTATTGGAAACCGTAGCCTTATCGATTGCGAGTCAATTAAAGCTTTCATTTGTAGATTTGTCGTGTTATGAGGTTCATATATGGAAAGAACAGCCACCTTTAGGGATGTTGGGAGGGAGGTCCTGTGTTTCGTTGAAGGAAACCTTAAACAAGTAAATTCTCGAAAAAACCGTGTAAATTCGGAGTAAATTTTAAACTATGCGTCACCAAGTTACAATTAAAGACATTGCCAAGCAGTTGAATGTGTCGGTAGCAACCGTTTCGCGTGCTTTGCGCGATTTGCCGGATATTCATCCGGATACGAAGAAGGCGGTATTGGATTTGGCCGCAGAATTGGATTATCAACCCAATGTATTGGCAGCTAGTTTGGTGAAGAGTAAGACCAAAACGATTGGCTTAATTGTACCCGATTTGGGTTACTATTTTTTCTCTACGGTTGTGAAGGCCATAGAATTAGAAGCGATAAAAGCAGGGTATAGTATTTTAATTACCCAAACACAGGAATCTTTCGAGCGGGAATTAATTAATATTCAGAATTTATCTCGTAGTCAGGTGGAAGGGATTATTATCTCCTTGTCACGTGAGACGGTTAATTTGGATCATATTACCCGTTTACAACGTCGGGGAATCCCATTGGTATTTTTTGACCGTGATAGCGATGAAATTCATGCCTCTAAGGTGATGGTGGACAATGAGCAGTCAGCTTATGAGGCTGTTAAACATTTATTGGAGAACGGTTGCAAGCGCATTGCTTTCTTAGCGGGCCCCAAGAGTGTATCGGTAAGTAATCAGCGTCGTTTAGGTTATTTGCGTGCGCTGAATGAGGTTGGAATTCAGGAAGATGCATCTTTGATTATTCATTCGGATTATTTTCAAGATACGGCTACTTCGCAAACGCTTCAGCTTATGAAGGGTGCAAATCCGCCGGATGGTATATTGGTCGTTTCGGACCGATTGGCATTGGGTGTTTTGGTAGGATTACGTGAATTAAATATTTCGGTTCCTGATCAGGTCAAAATTGTGAGTTTTAATAATGAGCCAATATGTGGTGTTGTATCGCCTACGATTTCATCTGTAGCTCAGCCTTTGGAGGAAATAGGGAAGTTGGCCATGAAATTACTTCTTGATCAAATTGAAGGACGCTCAGAGGGTTTGGAGCCGGTTATCGAGGTATTGAAGACTCAATTGGTTGTTCGAGAATCTTCTGTGAGAATCTAATTTATCAGTTTCAACACTTTTTCTTGTTGATTATACACGATGCGTAGGATATAAGATCCTTGCGGAATGTTGTGCATTAACTCCGCGTTTACTTTTCCTGGATGTGAAATCTCTTGAATGAATTGGCCTTGAAGGTTATAAATGGTCAAATGGTCGAAGGGTATTTCGTTGAATTCCGCTGTTCCTAAAGGAGCACTCACGGTCACATTGTATTTTTCACTGAAACATTTTTGGGGATCCGAAACTAAATAGGAGGTTGATGTAGTCGGGTTTACGGAAATGCTTACGGATGTTTGATTGGTTGACCAATTGTATTGACCAATCCACGAGGCGGTTAAATCTACCGACTTACCATAATCAAGCGTTAGGTCTGTGATGGGTTTTAATTTCAAGTTTTTGAAAATGGTAAATTGGTCTAAAACACTTCCAGAAGCATCGATGAATTTTGCATCGAATCGGTTGTTTTCGATTTCGACAAAGAAGGAACCGTTCGTATTGGGTTTTGAATAGGCCATAGCAACATGGGGGCCGTCAGGTCTTGGGGTTCCATAGCCACCGCCAACTCCATTGACAATGTATACGGTGCCATGTTTACTGAAGTCGTTCGCGTCAAAAATATAGGGACATGAATTTTCACTGCCATCGTATTTTCCGGTGGAAGACTGTGGCCAATTGATTGCTGGGTTAAAATCTGCTGAGGTACCTATGAGGCCCTTCAAGGGTTTGCTACGTTCAAAGATGTGGCTGTGACCTGTAAGCACAACATCCACATGATATTGATCGAAGATCGGAACTAAAATATTCCTTAGATTGTAAAGTTCGGCATTCGCACCTTGATTGGAATCAGAATCATAGGTTCCCTTCGTATAAGGTGGATAATGAAAAAAGACCACAGTCCAATCTTGTTTATTCGCTGCGAGATCTTTTTTGAGCCAATTGAGCTGTTCAGATGGGCCATCAAAAAGTCGCATATTGTCGTCTCCCCAAGCATGCGAATCTAGGCAAATAAAATGTGTATTTCCGTAGTCAAATGAATAGTATGCTTCGTAATTAGAAGGTATTCCATTTAATTCCCCTTTTTTGGGTAGGGTGAAATTTTGAAAGTAAGCAATACTGGGGTCATCTTGATGACGCGATGAAACATCGTAGTCATGATTCCCTGCCGATGGAAATAAAGCACTCTGTTTTAGAATGGGTCCGTTTTGATAAACTTGGAAAAAGTTAGTCTGAAAATCATTGTCGGAGGCACCCGCATAAACATTATCCCCAACGGTTAAATACATGTTTGTGTATTTATTGCCAATGAATTTTTTGAATCCCTCGTAGACATCCAACTGCGGTTGGCCTGGATACATATCGCCTGTGCTCCAGAAACTAAATTTGGTTTTTGCCCCTTTGGCAGGAGCTGTTTGAAAGAAATAGGTGGAATCGCCGAGCGTCTGGGTAGGGGTAACAATTTGATAGTAATACCGCGTATTGCTTGTGAGCGAATCGATAAGCAGTTCGTGTTCTTTGGTATTCGATGTTTGCTTGATGGTACGGGTTAATGATTTGGGTGATTTGCCTATTATAATACTAGGCTTGCTGTCGCTATCAGTTCGGAAACGGATGCGTGTGGAGGAGGGGGACATCATTTGAAGATAGGGTCCTCGCGTTATGTTTTGGGCTTGAATGTCCAGTATCAAGAAGGCCGACAAAAAAATTGTTAGCGTCAATTTCAAGAAGTGCATCGGATTTTTCAAGTCGAAATTTTCAAACATTTTTCAAAGGTATATAATGCGCCTGAGATATGATTTATTTTCTCCTGATTTACTGATTTTTTTCTTGGAAAAATAGGGAGAATTAATGATATTTGTAACTATTGAAAAACCGCTTTGTTTTTTCGAAAAGAGAAATTTTGGCAGGCGGTTTGTTCAACGAATCAAATCATTATTTATGTCATTACACACGAATATTATCCCAATCAACATCGAAGATGAAATGAGAGGGGCGTACATTGATTATTCAATGTCGGTCATTGTATCTCGTGCCTTGCCAGATGTGCGTGACGGTTTAAAGCCGGTGCATCGTAGGGTACTTTACGGGATGGAGGAGTTAGGAGTTAGTTACAACAAATCGTACAAAAAATCGGCACGTATTGTCGGGGAGGTACTTGGTAAGTATCACCCACATGGTGATTCATCTGTTTATGATACGATGGTGCGTATGGCCCAAGATTGGTCATTGCGTTATCCATTGGTTGACGGACAAGGTAACTTTGGTTCGGTCGATGGCGATTCACCGGCAGCCATGCGTTATACGGAAGCACGTTTGAAGCGTATTGCGGATGAGATGCTTTCGGATTTGAACAAGGAGACGGTTGATTTTCAGCCCAACTTTGATGATTCCTTGGATGAGCCGACGGTATTGCCTGCGAAGATCCCGAATCTATTACTGAATGGTACTTCGGGTATTGCGGTAGGTATGGCGACGAATATGGCGCCACACAACTTGACTGAAGTGGTGGATGGTATTGGTGCTTATATTGATAATCGTGACATTACGATTCCGGAATTGATGCAATACATCAAGGCGCCGGATTTCCCTACTGGAGGAACCATTTATGGTGTTCAAGGTATTAAGAATGCATTTGAAACAGGAAGAGGACGTATCGTTGTGCGTGGAAATGCAACATTTGATACCAATAAGAACGGGAAAGAGCAGATTATTGTGTCGGAGATTCCGTACATGGTGAATAAAGCGTCATTGATTAAGCAATGTGCGGATTTGGTGAACGATAAGCGTATCGACGGAATTTCGGAGATTCGTGATGAGTCGGATCGTCAAGGAATGCGTATTGTGTTTGATTTGAAGCGTGATGCGGTTGCGAACGTTGTCTTAAATAATTTGTACAAGCATTCGGCTTTACAATCTTCTTTCAGTGTTAACAATGTGGCTTTGGTAAAAGGTCGTCCGATGATGTTGAATCTAAAGGATTTGATTCATCATTTTGTTGAGCACCGTAATGAAGTAATTGTTCGTCGGACGAAATATGATTTACGTGAAGCACGCAAGCGTGCACACATTTTGGAAGGCTTTATTATTGCATTGGATAATTTGGATGCAGTAATTAAGTTGATTCGTGAGTCAAAAGATCCTAATGCGGCGCAGGAGGGATTGATGAGCAAATTTAATTTATCTGAGATTCAAGCGAAGGCTATTCTGGAGATGCGTTTACAGCGTCTTACCGGCATGGAGCGTGAGAAAATCATGAATGAGTTTGCGGAAATCATGAAGTTGATTGATGATTTGGAAGACATTTTGGCCAAGCCAGAGCGTCAATTGCAGATCATTAAGGATGAATTAGCCGAGATGAAGCAGCGTTATGGCGATGAGCGTCGTACGCAGATTAACATGACGGATGAGGAGTTCTCGGTAGAGGATATGATTGCGGATGATGAAATGTTGATTACTGTTTCAGCGCAAGGATACATTAAGCGCACTCCGATTACGGAATACCGTGCACAGAGTAGAGGAGGAGTAGGTTCACGTGCGGTGGCTACGAAAGATGATGATTATACGGAGCATTTGTTCTCAGCGACGATGCACAATTGGTTGTTGTTCTTTACGGAGCGCGGTAAGTGTTTCTGGTTACGTGTTTATGCGGTTCCGGAAGGATCGAAAAACTCGAAAGGCCGACCAATTCAAAACATGATGAATATTGAAAACGGTGACACGATTCGTGCCGTGATTAATGTTAAGTCGATTACAGATCCAGATTACATAGATAATAACTTCATTGTGATGTGTACAGAAGATGGAACGATTAAGAAAACGTCGCTAGAGGCGTATTCTCGTCCTCGTCAAAACGGTATCAATGCGATTACGATTCGCGAAGGAGACCGTTTATTGGATGTAGCATTAACAAATGGTAATAATCAAATTGTGATTGCTACGAATACGGGCCGTTCGGTACGTTTTGAAGAGACACGTGTTCGTCCAATGGGCCGTACCGCTGCGGGGGTAAAAGGTATTTGGATTGATGAAAGTGTGGCCGATGAGCGAGTGATTGGCATGGTTTGTGTGTCTGACCCAGAGGTACAACAATTATTGGTTGTTTCGGAGAAAGGCTTTGGTAAGCGTTCGGAAGTAGAAGATTACCGTTTGACAAACCGGGGAGGAAAAGGGGTTAAAGCCTTGAATATCACGGAGAAGACGGGAAATTTGGTTGCGATTAAGGAAGTCAATGACAACAATGACTTGATGATCATCACGAAAGCGGGTATTTTGATCCGTACGAGTGTGGCTGAGTTACGTGTTATGGGACGTAATACGCAAGGGGTGAAATTGATTCGTTTGAAAAACGAGTCGGATGAGATTTCATCAGTAACCAAAATTGAGAAAGAACCGGAGCCGGAAGAAGTTGAATTGGTAGAAGGCGTTGAAATCGTAGAAGGAGCTGTACAGGATACGTCAGCACCGGAAACAGGGGAGGAGAATTCAGCAGTAGAAGGCGCGGAAGAATTAACGGAAGAGTAATTTTATAGGCCCGTATGCGAGTACGGGCTTTTTTTTAATTTAACTAAACTTATGAAAAAAGTAGTTTTAACCCTGATTACTGTAGCGATGGCTGCAGGCTCAACGTTCGCTCAGGCGGATAAGGCTTTGGTCGAAGCACAAAAGAAGAGTATTTTGGAAGCTGTTAAAAAGACAGATGAAGCCGTAAAGAAAGCGCCTACAAAGCCACGTGTTTGGTTAGATCGTGCGGTTGCGTACTTTGATTTGGCATCTTTCCCAGATTCTACGTTGGCAAACACAGATTTAGATGCATCATTCAAAGCATTGGATTACATTGCTGAGACGGTTAAATTAGATACCAAAGATGGCAAAAAAGGTTCGATTGCAAAAGACGCAGAGAAGTTGTTGGAAGGCCGCGAAAAGGCTTATGGCGCTTTGATGAACATGGGTGTGATTAAGTATCAAGGAAAAGATTATACATCTTCATTCCGTTATATGTCGAAGGCATCGGAATTAGCTTCAAAAGATACGATCTCAGCGATGTACACGGGTGTTGTTGCACAGTTATGCCAAAAGGATGCTGAAGCACGCGCTGCTTATGAGAAGTATATGAACATTGGTGGTAGAGATGTGGCCATCATTTATGGTTTAGCTCAGATTTACAAAGGAGCAAAGGAAGAGGATAAAGCCCTTACTTTGATTGATAAAGGCATTGAAATTTATCCAACAAGCAAGGATTTGAAGAATGAGAAATTCAACATGTTGATTTCTTTTAATCGCATTGATCAGGCAATCGCTCAATTGAAAGAGACAATTGCTAAGGATTCAAAGGATGTGATGAACTTGTTTAATTTGGGTTTATTGTATGAAAACAAAATTAACACCTTAAAAGAGGAAGCGAATAAAATTGCTGATTTGTCAAATAAAGTGGCAGATGCACGTCGTAAAATCACGTCACACAAAGATAAGGCTGAGGTTTATGTAGATGAATTGAAGCGTACGAAAGCGAAGTTGAAGACCGCTAAACCGAATCAAAAGCCAGTTATTCAGTCTCAAATCAATAAATTAGAGTCTTCGATTGCGAAAGATAATGAGGAATTGAAGTTGTTAGAAGGGGAGAAGGTAGAAGCTGAGAAGGCAGTAGGGGATGAAGCAGCCAACAAAGTGAAAGTTACGGAGTTGACTGGTAAAATTGATGCATTGAAACAAGAAGTGCCATCATTCTACGAGCGTGCTTTGACAATTGATCCTGCATATTATGATGCATTGTATCAAATGGGAGCATTTTATTTCAATGAAGGAGCTGAAATTAAGCGCGTTGTAAATGCGATGGATATGGAAACGTACAAGAAAGAAGGTAAAGCTGTTGAGGAGAAATTAGCGGCTAAGTACCAACAAGCGGTTCCATATTTTGAGCGTGCTTTAAAAGTGAAGAAAGATGAAGATTTGAAGGAAATTTTGAAGCAAATTTATCGTGATTTGAAGATCGATAAGCAAGTGGATTAATAGTTCTTTAGACTTTAGTCGGTTATTAAGAGCCTCAGGAATTCCTGGGGCTTTTTTATTTGGACGTGTTTGGCGGGAGTTAAGAATTAAGAGTTAAGAACTAAGAGTTAAGAACTAAGAGTTAGGAAGGCGCCTAATAACAGATTGAATCCTATTTTACAATCTATTTAACATAATATAAATTATACAACAAATTATATGTTTTTCGGAATGATCGCTTTTTGAGCGCAGATTTGATTAGACGTTACCATATATAGATTGAAATATAGATTGAAAATTAGACGCGAGGTATCGCGTCTCTACAAGCCAAGGTCCAACGTCTAACGTCCAAGGTCCAATGTCTAATCTCTATTTATTAATTGGCAAATTCACTTTAAACGTTGTCCAGCCGTTTAATTCTGAGCTGACGGAAATTTGTCCGTTGTGTAGGTGAATGATGCGTTCAACCAAGGATAAGCCAATGCCGTAGCCTTTTGCATTTGCTGTATTTTCTCCACGGAAAAACGGCTGGAAAATGAAGGGTAAATCTGCTTCAGGAATACCTTTTCCTTCATTTTTCACCTCTATACATATGTGCTGGTTGTTAATGGACAGGTGAACTTGAGCTTGTTTATTCGGGCTAAATTTACAGGCATTTTCCATTAAATTTTTGATCGCCGTGAGCATAAGTTTCTCATCGCCTTTGAGCATCAATAATTCTTCGTCATCTGGCATGTATTGTGTATCAAATAGCACCTTATAGGTCGAATTTAGCTTTTGCGCCAAAGATCTCGCTTCCCAAATAACTTCATCCATTCGAATGATTTGGAAGCCTGCTTGGTAGTCGGAAACACTAATTTTATTAAGTTCCAACAATGATTCCGTAATCGCGGCCAAGTCCTGCGTATCTTCCAATACAGATGCGATGGTTTGCTTATAATCATCCGTATTCCGTTCATTGAGCAAGCTAACCTCCAATTGGGATGAAATTTTAGTCAACGGATTTTTCAATTCGTGCGATACATTAGCAATAAATGTCTTCTGGAAGCGAAATGCGCTCTCTATTCGCTCCAATAGTCGGTTGATCGTTGCCACCATCTTCCCTATTTCATCCTCTGAATCGGCCGTTTCGAGCCGTTGATCGAGTCGTTTGGGTGATAATAAATCCACTTGTTTGATAACCTCTGAAATGGGATTTACGGCCCTGCCGGCAAAAAACCAACCTGAGATCACCACAATGAACACGAATAAGAGAAATAAGGCAATAAGGATGTTTTTGAGGTCTTTGGCATTCTCCGCGGAATATTGGTCTACTGCGCCTGCAAAAACGACGATTCGGCCTTCAGGTGTAACAAAAACTGTGCCTAAAACTTCTAAATCTTCTACTCCAAAACGTACTTCCTTGCGTTTTAAGACTTCTTTTACCTTGTTGACATCTACATGGAAGTTGATGCTGTCATTCGAGCGGTAAATCCGCTCATAACAGGTATCATACGCCATAATGTTTTCTCTATATAAAATATCGCGGTTGGCTCGGTCAATGATGCGAAGCAATTTGGAATCTACCTGTTTGACATTTACGAGTAATTCAGCGGCGGTATTGGCTTTTTGGCGAAGCCGACTATAGAATTTATCCTTGTAGTTCTCTTGGGTAAACAAATAGATAATCAAATACGATACGAAAAGAATCGCAGAAACGAGGTAGGTAAATTGATATGTCAGCCGAGAACGGATTTGCATCTTATTCCTGTCTTAAGATATATCCCATCCCGAATTGGGTATGGATTAATTTACTAGGAAAGCCCTTGTCGACTTTTTTACGCAAGTAATTCACGTATACTTCGATTAAATTTGAGCTGCCTTCATCATCTACTTCCCAGATATTTTCGGCTATTTCAGCCTTGGAAATAACCTTTTCTTGGTTGCGGAGAAAGTACTCCATCAATTGGAATTCTTTGGCGGTTAAATTGATTTTTTGCCCAGATCGTGTGACGATTTTACTTGTTAAATCCAGTTCTAAATCGGCAAATTTCAATACCTGCGCTTCAATCATGGTTTGATTGGAACGTTTGATAAGTGCTTTAACGCGGGCCAAAAACTCTTTGAAATCGAAAGGTTTTGCCAAATAATCATCTGCGCCCGCTTCAAAACCTACTAATTTATCATCGGTTGTGCTGAGTGCGGTCAACATCAAAATAGGTGTTTGAA
>CANGCD010000011.1 GCA_947452215.1 Cytophagaceae bacterium
AGTAAACCGGAGGCCAGTCGGCGAGCATGCAGCCGCATTTCTCCCTATTTAGCCTACGGAAATATATCCATGCGGATGGCTTATACCTATACAATGCAGCATTACAAGACGGCTTCAAATAAACGGGCGCTGTCAAATTTTACCTCCCGCTTGCACTGGCAAGGGCATTTTATGCAGAAGTTTGAAGATGAGTCTCGGATGGAATTTGAGCCCGTGAATAAAGCCTATCAGGCGCTTGAAAAACCACGCGATGAGTTCTTGATTCAGGCTTGGCAAGAAGGCAAAACGGGCGTCCCGCTCATCGATGCATGTATGCGTTGCGTGGTCGCGACGGGTTATTTGAATTTTCGTATGCGAGCGATGGTCGTATCCTTTTTCGTCTTTAATCTCTGGCAGGATTGGCGGGATTTGGCACATTTTTTAGCACGCCAATTTCTCGATTACGAACCCGGGATTCATTACCCGCAAATCCAAATGCAAGCAGGTGTGACCGGCATCAATACCATTCGCATTTACAACCCAGTCAAGAATTCCTACACGCACGATCCAGAAGGCGTTTTCATCAAAAAATGGGTGCCCGAATTAGCAGCGGTTCCTGCGACACTGATACATGAACCTTGGAAATTAAGTGACATGGAGCAAACCTTGTACGGGGTGAAAATCGGGGTGGATTATCCCGCTCCCGTCGTGGATTTAAGTGCAACGAGAAAGACGGCGTCGGATCAAGTCTGGACGATGCGAAAAACCAAAAAGTCCCGTGCTGAGGGGGCGCGAATCCTCGAAAAACACGTAAACAAATGAGCGCATTCCTGATATTTCCACATCAATTGTTTGAAGAAACACTCGCACAAGATGCGGACGTTTTTTATGTCGTGGAGTCTGATTTGTTCTTCACACAATACGCATTCCACAAACAGAAAATACTCTTCCACCGGGCCAGCATGCGCGCCTTTGCGGATCGCCTCCACGCAGCTGGGAAAACCGTTGAATACATCGATGCGCAGGATGCTCGTTCTTCGGACGTCGAACTGGTTTCAACTATTTCTGGTGCAATTACCTTATTTGACCCGAATGATTATCTGCTCGAACGCCGACTGCGTCGAGCGGGAAATATTCACTTATTAACAAGCCCGAATTTCCTCAATATCGACACCTCACTGCTCGGCACTCGCAAGCCTTATTTCCAAACGGCCTTTTATACCCAACAGCGAAAAGAGCGTGGAATTCTGCTAGAAGCCGACGGAAAACCGATGGGAGGACAATGGACCTTTGACACAGAAAACCGGAAGAAAATACCCAAGAATACGTTCATCCCGGCACCCTTCCCGGCTGTTTCAAACGAATATATTAGCGAGGCAATCGATTACGTAGCTAAACATTTCCCAAACAATCCCGGCTCAAGCGACATGCCCTTTTCGGGGGCCTATTATCCGGTGACACACAGTGAAGCGCAGGCTGCGTTAGATCAATTTATCCGAGAGCGCATGCCGCTCTTTGGCGATTATGAAGATGCCATCAAGGCGAATGAAAAGACATTATTTCACAGTATTTTGAGTCCCTTAATGAATGTGGGATTGTTGAACCCGGGCCAGCTTATCGAACGCGTCGCAAATTCGAAAGCCCCCTTAAATAGCGTGGAGGGATTTATCCGACAGGTGGTCGGTTGGCGGGAATTTGTCCAATTATTGTATCGGAAAGTCGGGGTCCAACAGCGCACGACGAATTATTGGGGATTCACGAAGGAAATGCCCGCTGCTTTTTACACGGGACAGACGGGTGTGGAACCGATTGACCAAACGATTCGCAAGCTCTTAAAAACGGGCTATAATCACCACATTGAACGCCTGATGGTGCTAGGAAATTTTATGTTATTATGCGAAATCAAGCCCGATGCGGTATATCGCTGGTTCATGGAAATGTACATCGACGCTTATGATTGGGTGATGGTGCCCAACATTTACGGCATGTCGCAATTCAGTGATGGTGGTTTGATGACGACCAAGCCTTATATCTGCGGGTCGAATTACATCCTGAAAATGAGCGATTATCCGAAGGGTGAATGGCAGGAGATTTGGGATGGTTTGTTTTGGCGATTCTTGGATAAACAGCGTGAGACCTTCCGCAAAAATCCTCGTTGGGCCATGCTCATCAGCACCTGGGACAAGATGCCTGTAGAAAAAAGAGATGCCCACCTAAGTCGGGCGGAAACCTTTTTAGCGCAACTGTTTGCTTAGTTTATTCCAAAACGAAAAAAAGCTATTGAATTCCCCTTGCAAGCCTGGAGCTAAACTCGGATGGGCCTCGCGGATACCTTGAAAATGGGCGTTGATGGGGTGGTCCCGGAAAATGCCATTCACATGTAAATCCGCATATTCGCCAAAATAAACTTGAATCCCGGGTATATTTTCGGCGAGCGAAAGGATGAACTCGATCGTTTTCGGTGCCATCGGATGCTTCGCAAAATGACTCGGTTCTAAGATCAAAATTCGATTTCCTGCCTCGCCCTCGTGGAAGGTGGGATCCAGTGTATAATGGGTATAAATGAAGCTAGGAATTCCTTCGATTAATTCCAGCGGCTTCGTCGTAGGCGGGGTAAACGGAAGCGATGCTTCAACCGAGCTACGTAAATGTTCGGGAGAGGCTTGCAATGGCAAATCCTCGTATTCGAAATCCAAGAAAGTTCCTAGTTGCTTGCTACCCGTATAGCGATTGATATTTTCCTGATTTGCGAAATACAATTTGTTGCTGAAGGTCCCGGCGCACCATTGCCAACTCAGCGCATTGCTGGCCAAATCACCGTCTAACAAATGGTAATACATCCACTGAGCGGGTTCAAGCCAATGGTATTTGGCCACATTACAAATCGTCGCGGCGAGGTACATACGCAGGTGATTATGCAAATATCCTGTTGCTGGGAAATTCCTCAATGCAGTATCTAACGCTTGAATTCCTGTCGTAGATTCGAGCACTGCTTTCGGAATTCCAAAGCGCTCAATGCCTTCCTGCGGATGGCGAATGTCCTCGAAAATAGCATCACCTTTTTGAAACCAAGTACGCGTATAAAACTCGCGCCAGGCTAATTCTTGGATGAATTTTTCTGCTTGTTCCAAACCGATTCCACGGTCTTTCAATCGCTGGACGACTTGAGGAACCGTGATGAAACCGCGGGATAAATAGGGGGATAAATAGGAGACGCCACCCTTGATAAAATTACGTGACCGCGCATATTTCTCAACGTCAAATCGGTCGATTTGCGCATATATTTCTTCGCGTTTTGTCGAAAACTTCATTAGCGCTTACTGATTTTATTCATGCTGATGCTGCGCTGCAAGGAGCATTTAAATCGAGGGTCCACCGCCACGCGTTTTTGAAGGTGTTTCGTGCCGCGGCCCGTCATGCGTTTTCGCCACATACGGAAACTGGAATCCTTGCTATTCAAGCGCATGAATTCGATGACCTCCTTTTCCTTTAGGCCAAATTGAAATTCGATCGCCTCAAAGGGCGTGCGATCTTCCCAAGCCATTTGAATGATCCGGTCAATGTCCTCGTCGGAGAACTTATTTACTACGTCTGCACTTTTCACCACAGTAGATAATTTGATCCCAATTCTTCTCCCATTTCTTGCGCCAGGTAAAAGGGCGATTACAAACGGGGCAGGTTTTGGAAGGTAAATGTTGTTTTTTAACGCCTTGCATAAAAAAGGGCTTGCCTGTAGAAGACAAACCCTTTTCTAGAAAGAATGTTTCAGGCTAGAACAACTTCTCTGCGGGAGGAGTTGCACCCGCTAAGCGAATGTAAACCGTCGCTTGACCGCGGTGATGTGTTTGGTGTTCAAAGGCTTTGTCAATCGCTTGACCGCGCGTTACATCGAAGCGGCCGAACAATTTAATTGACTCACCCAATTTCGTATCAGGAGCATTTTTGATAGCATTGATGGCAAAGTCGTACGAAGCTAACACTTTCTCCGTTACGCTTGCTTTCGCCACATCGTTTGATTTTTCTAAATCTTTTGCCGTGGGTGCTACATCCGTTGCCATTCCTACAATTCCATAAATGGCATCACTTAAGTGAAGCATTTGACCTGCAAAAGAACGCATTTCTTTGGTTGGCTTTAAGGCGTAACCCGATTCCGGCATCGCGTCAAGATATTCTTTCGTGTAAGCGCGCGCGCGCTCCCATTCTTTTAATAGGTTGGCTTTCGGCGTTTGAGCTGTTAAGCTGGTGGCCATGGCTAGGATGGCAAAAAAGGTGAATAATTTTTTCATGGTTGTTATAATTTATAGGGGTTGTTAATTCGTTTATTTGCTGTTTTGACCAAGTTACTTTTAAAAGGACTTTTGGCGATTACATTCGCTTTATTGTGTAAATCTGACACATGTTTTTTTTGTGTTCCCAGCATTCCGCCCGAATTTGCTCGTTTACTATTTCTCATATTTATATTTCAATCTCGCCGCGCAAATATAACACCGCTTCGCCTGCAATTTCCACTCGATCGCCCAATAATTTACATGATAGTGAGCCCGTTCGTTGGGATAATTGTCGGGCCGTTAACTCCGTTTTCTCTAACACACCAGCCCAATAAGGCGTCAAAGTCGTATGTGCCGAACCAGTCACTGGATCCTCATTTACGCCACAAGCCGGGCCAAAAAAACGCGATACAAAATCAATATTTTCACCAGGAGCGGTGACGATAATTCCACGAACATCATGGGATTTCAACGCTTCGAAATCGGGTTGCAAAGCCACGATTTCGGCTTCGGTATCGTAGACAAAGAGGTAGTCTGTTTTGCCTTTGAAAACGATACGCGGCGCATGAGATAACCCGATGGCATGCTCGGCTTGAACAGGCAATTCCGATAAGGTATCTACAGGAAAATTCAAGGCTAAAACAGAACCGTATTTTGATACCGTTAAGGGTCCACTACGCGGGGACATGAAGAGGATTTGGTCACCATCAAAACCCAATTCATGGAACAACACATAGGCACTCGCTAAGGTTGCGTGTCCACACAAATCCACTTCGACCGTGGGCGTAAACCATCGGATTTCAACTTCATTCCCATTCGGAACGATGAAAGCCGTTTCGGCTAAATTATTCTCCTGCGCGATGTTTTGCATCACGGCATCCGGAAGCAAAGAATCTAAGGGGCAAACCGCGGCGGGATTGCCTTTGAAACGTTCGTTGGTGAATGCATCAACTTGGTAAATAGGTGTTTTCATTAGGCTAAAATTAGGGGATTTTCTTTAAAACCCTTGAACGTCAAATAAATCCCCAGCGAAAATTCCCACAGCGCAATCGGAACCGCGGATAGACCCGCCAAAGGTGCGCGCTGATCAAAAAGACCATACAAAACCGCGATATCCCCGGCGACTAAAGTAAAGGCTCCGATGATTCCAATGATAGGCAAAATGCGGGGAACCAAACGTGTTTGATATAACAAGGTGCCTAAGAGTAAACCATTTACGGCAGGAATGAAACTTTGGCTAATTAAAAACAAGCGGTCATAAAGAATGACCAAACCTTGACTCATGACCTGCGCTTCTGGGCCGATACTTCGCAAATTCAAGACCGTCAATAAACTCGCTACTCCTGCAAATATCAAGGTTGCTTCTAAAATCCGAGCGGCTACAAAACCTAGAGCTAAAGTCTCATTTTGCTTTTTCAATACCGGGTAAAAAACAAGTGCAGTCCCGATACAAGCCAAAGCCATGACTAATTCCAAGATTCCACCCAGTACCACATTGCTCGTTAGCGCAGCACTTAATATAAAATTCGGTTGGTGAATTTCGTGATATAGCGAAAGCGTAGGGATGGAAATAAAGGTCAGCAGGTAAAGAATACCCGCGGCCAAAGATGTTTTACGTGATGTTGTCATGCAACGAAATTACAATTTTGTGACGTCTATGTCCTCTACTATTATTTAAATGGCAAAAGTAAGCTGTAAATACATACCAAAATGTTGATTATTTGGGTTATATTTATTTAAAACAACCCAAATAAATAGATTTTTGAGTTATATTTCGAAATGGAAACAACAAAAATCCCTTTATTGCCTTTGCAACAGGATATAGAAACCAAAGCTGTTTTACGTAAATCAGCATTAGCACACCAAGCTTTGGCGGAGTTTAAAGGGGTCATCAGTAGCCTTCCAAATGAACATATTCTATTAGAAACGTTAGCTCTTAGAGAGGCAAGGGAAAGTTCCGCGATTGAAAATATCATCAGCACTTTTGATGAAATCTACCGAAGTAATTTTCAAAACCTGCAGTTTGCAAGCCCCGCTGCTAAAGAAGTTCATCAGTATGCAAAAGCATTAATTGAGGGCTTTGACCTTGTTAAATCAAATGGATTACTTACCAATAATACAATCTTGCGAATCCAAGAAGTCGTCGAACAAAACAAGGCGGGCTTTAGACGACTACCTGGTACAAAATTATTAAATGACCAAACAGGAGAAGTTATTTATACCCCACCACAAGACTTTGATACCATCCTTCAAATGATGCAAAATCTTGAATCCTTTATTAACGATGATACGATGATGGACATTGACCCATTACTTAAAATGGCGATCATTCATTATCAATTCGAAAGTATTCACCCCTTTTATGATGGCAATGGCAGAACGGGACGAATTATTAATATCTTATACTTAGTTCAAAAAGGCCTTTTAAGCTTGCCTATTCTTTACCTCAGCAGTTACATCATATCCCACAAAAACGACTATTATCGATTGCTTCAAGAAATCCGCGTAAAAGAGTCATGGGAGGCATGGTTATTATTTATCCTTGATGGAGTAGAAAAAACTGCCAAAGAAGGGATTATATTAATTCAAGCGCTCCGGTTATTAATGCAAGAGCAAAAAAACCAAATTAGGGCATTGGCACCTAAACTATATAGCCAAGATCTACTAAATAGTCTTTTCAAGTACCCTTATACCAAAATAGAATACTTACAGAAAGATTTAAGTGTTAGCAGAAATACAGCTATTCGCTATTTGGAAGATTTGGTTAGCGCTAAGATCTTGGTCAAACATAAAATAGGGAGAGAGAATTACTATGAACACGTGAAATTATTTAACCTATTAAGCGGCCAAAAAAATGTCTAATCCAACCCTTCAAATCCGACAAGCTGGCATATCCGACCTTGCCTCACTACAAGCAATCGGCCGAAAAACGTTTGAGGAGACTTTTGCAGATAGCAATTCTGCGGAAAATATGGCTGTGTATTTGGTAGACGGTTTTTCTGAGGAGAGGCTCAGCGCGGAACTACTCAATGAAAATTCCCAATTTTTCTTCGCGCTTTTAGGCGATGAGGTGCTCGGCTATTTAAAGGTAAATGTGGGCGATGCCCAGAGTGAGAAACAAGATTCGAGAGCCATGGAAATTGAGCGCATTTATGTCCTTCGGCAATACCAAGGAAAACACGTGGGTTTTGCACTTTATGAGCAAGCTTTAGCCATCGCAAAAGCTAGAAAGGCCCCGTATATCTGGCTAGGCGTTTGGGAAGAAAATCCGAGAGCCATTCGATTTTATCAGAAGCAGGGATTTGTGGAATTTGGGGAACATCTATTTGTGTTGGGCGACGATGCCCAGCGGGATGTATTGATGAAATTAGTTTTAAATGATTAAGTTCATACGTTTATTTCATCTACCCAATAAATCAATTCATCGATTCAAAATAGATTCAAAAAAGTAGAATTCTTATTATTAAGAACTCAATTATACCCACCCTATGAAAAACACCTGGAAAATTTTGCTCTTATGGGGCATTTCTTTTCTCGTCCATGCCCAAAAATTTTCCATAATTTTGGGTAGGCCCACTGATAAATCAATCACATTAAGTGTTTTATTCGACCAAAACATCGAGTATCAAGTAGAATATGGAACACAATCAGGAAGTTACCTGAATAAAACTTCACTCTTTACGGAAAGCGCAAACATCCCCAAAGAATTTGATTTAGAAGGGCTGAGTAAAAATACCCGTTATTTCTACCGACTACAATATCGCCTCAAAGGCGGAACTAACTATTCCGCATCTCCCGAATACTACTTCATGACTGCGCGCGATCCAGGCGCTAGTTTTGTGTTTACGGTAGAGGCCGACGAGCATTTATACGACAAAAAAGGTGTAGACAATATGTATCGAATCTGTCTGGAAAATCAATTGAAGGACAAACCCGATTTCATGCTTTCACTAGGGGATACTTTTGGGGATGATCACAATGCAACGACCATTACTTCGGCAGAGCTTAAGACCTTGCATGCCAACTACCGTCCATTTCTAGCAAATATTAGCCACTCGGTCCCCTTTTATTTCTGTATGGGAAATCATGAGGGCGAAAATAACTATTACATTAAACAGGGTCCGCCTAATAATTTAACTGTACAAGGAACGCTTTGGCGCAAATATTATTACCCGAATCCGAGTCCCAATGCGTTCTATTCAGGAAATACCGAAGTAGAGGACTATGGCGTTGGGAATCCCGAAAATTACTATGCTTGGTCCTGGGGAGATGCCTTATTTGTGGTTTTAGATGCCTACCGATACCAGTCGGTCGATGGAACATCGGATAAGCCAAAAACCTGGGATTGGACCCTCGGAAAAAAACAATTCGATTGGATGAGGTCCACCCTCGAAAACAGCAAGGCAAAATACAAATTCGTTTTTGCTCACCACATCCGCGGACAAGACAGAGGTGCCATTACTAATGCCAAATTATACGAATGGGGCGGCTATGAAGGCGATGGAAAAACCTATTCATTTGATAAAAACAGACCTGGTTGGGGCAAACCTATTCACCAAGTTTTTAAAGACTCGGGGGTTAGCATATTCTTCCAAGGTCATGACCACCTATTTGCAAAAGAAGAGTTAGATGGCATTGCCTACCAAGAAGTTCCCATGCCTAGTGATTCCACCTACGAAATCGGCATGCTAGCGAATGCCGACGCCTATACTTCCAATCAATTGCGAGGCACGGGGCATATCCGTGTCACCGTAAATCCGGAATCCGTTAAAGTGGATTTTGTTCGCGCGTACTTGCCTTCAGATGTAAAAGCAGGTGTTCGCCAAAACCAAGAAATCGGCTTTACCTACACAATAGGAAAGGCCACACCCAATGTACCCAATGTCGTTTTAGCAAACCAAAAAGAGCCGAAAGAATGGTTAACCATCAAGCCCAATCCAGCGAATGATATCATCGAAATTCAGGTAAATAGACCTTTCCAAAGGGCATCATTTAGTTTGTATAATCAACTGGGAGCCCGCGTACTTACGAGCGAATCACCGCAACTCCTCGTGAAAAATCTTCCCGAAGGAACCTATGTTTTATCTGCTGAAATAGACCAAGAAATGAGCCATCAAAAAATTCTCATCAAGCATTAACATGAACCGCTACTTTCTTTTACTTTTAATAGGATTACAAAGCATAGCTTATGGGCAGCGCATGTTGTTTAAAGAGTTTTTGGGAAAGCCCACTCAAAAATCTGTGAGTGTAAAAGTATTCTTTTCTGCCGACGTTGAAATCAGTGCTCAATATGGAACTTCTCCAGGAAAATATACCGCCCAAACGAATTGGCAATTAGTCAAATCTTCTGAACCCGGCGAAATTTTAATGGATAATTTGAGCCCGAATACGGCATACTATTACCGCTTACAATATCGAGTTCCGGCAAGTTCAAGCATAACTTACCGCCCTGAATTCACTTTTCAAACTCAAAAAGTAGTCGGCACAGGCTTTTCCTTCGTCATACAATCCGACCCACATTTAGACGAACAAAGTGATTCAGCCTTGTTCCGACTCTGCCTGAAAAACCAGTTGGCCGACAAGCCCGATTTCATGATTGACCTCGGGGATATCTTAATGACCGACAAACTAAAAAATGCTTCGGGTGTCGTGCCGCGGGATACCATTACCTATCGAAGTAAGCTCTTTCGGGATTATTACGAAACCATCAGTCATACAGTACCAATTTACATTTCCATGGGCAATCATGAAGGAGAAGCAGGTTGGAACTTAACGAATAACGAAAATAACATAGCGGTTTGGGGAACCTTGGATCGTAAGAAATATTTTATGAATCCGTCGCCCAATGATTTTTATACGGGGGATCAAACCAAACATCCTTATGTTGGTCTACGCGAAAATTATTATGAATTTACTTGGGGAGATGCGCAATTCATTATACTAGATCCCTATTGGTATACCACCACTAAACCCGATGCAAATACCGGTTGGCGGTGGACTTTAGGCAAGGCACAATACGACTGGTTACGAGCCAGTTTGGAAAAAAGTAAAGCCAAATTCAAATTTGTTTTTGCACATCAGTTGATCGGCGGGGACCCCAACGGACGCGGGGGAATTGAGTTCGCCGATTTATATGAATGGGGAGGAAAAAATAAAGATGGTTCCGATGGATTTACGGCTAACAGACCCGGCTGGTACAAACCCATCAAGGATTTATTTACCGAAAATCGGGTAACTATTTTCTTTCACGGGCATGATCATTTTTATGCCAAACAAGATAAAGATTGTTTGGTCTATCAAGAAACCCCTCAACCCAGTCATCCCATATTTGCCACGGCCAATCAAGCCACGGAATATGGATATGTCAAAGGTGAAATCTATCCCAATACAGGCCATTTGCGAGTTAATGTCGCTAGCGAAGGAGTTAAGGTCGATTATGTCAGGGCCTATTTACCAAAGAACGAAACAGCAACACGAAAAAATCGAGATATTTCAACCACTTATTTCATCGGGAGCAAAAATTGTTACGATGACAAGCCGAATAATCTCGTACTTTGGAATGCTAATTATGTGGATGAAATGGTCTATCCCAATCCAGTCCAACAACGAACAACGATTTCATTTACCTTAAAGAAACCCGATTCGATTAGCCTAGCTGTTTACAATTTAAGCGGCCAACGTGTAAAACAATTATTAAGCAATAATCCTGTTCAAGACGGTACATTTCAATTGGCCTGGGACGGCACCAACGAACAAAATATACATTTACCCCCTGGGGTCTATTTTTACGAATTCACGGGGCTCAACACCCCTCCTAAAACGGGAAAAATTATACTGACCGACTGATTATGAAATGGAAAATACTGATACTCTGTGTATTATCGCTGACCGCCTGCATGAAGGATGAAACCGTCACCCCGGCGGCTACTTCAACATTTGAAGCATATAGTTCGACTTTTTCAAATGGTGGCGAATTCCCTCAAAAATATACATGCGATGGGGCTAGTATTTCACCGGCGCTAGCATGGAAAAACCCTCCTTCGGGGACGAAAGGTTATGCGATAACGATGCACCACATTCCTCCCACGGGCGATAAACATGTATATATGTGCGTATACAACATCAGTTCAGATGTCATTAATTTTCCGGAAAATACGACCAACCTAGGTAATTGGGGAATCAATACGGTTAATGGCAAAAACACGTACACACCTCCATGTTCACAGGGACCAGGGGCTAAAATCTATGTCATAACGGTGTATGCACTTTCCGAACAGCCAACGATCACTGCTGCTGCGAATAAAATTACGATGGATGTTTTGTTGGATGCCATATCCACAAGGACTTTAGCGAAATCAATCCTTTCCGTTTCCTACACTAGACCATAAGGACATGAAAAAATTGGCACTTATCTTTTTTTTGATTGCCCCAGTTATTCTCCAAGGACACGCGGGTGGGCATTATGCCGCGGGCGATTTGATGAAAGTTTGGCACTTAGTTAATGGCCAAACGATTCAAGGAAATTTTTCTTTTGGTGATAATCAAGCGATTATCTTGGAAAAAAGTCGGGGTGAAAAGGTTCGAATTCCGCTCCAAATGCTTCTAAGGAACGACCAAAAAATAGCTAAAATCAAGGTCTCGCGTTATCAAGGTATCCATGAAAATGAGATTCCGTTTAGTCCAGAGCATCCTAAGAACAATCCGTATATGCTACCCCAGTGGATTGCTTTACTTCTTTTGGGATTAGGATGCGTTAGGCTCCTTCGAAAAAGCACAAAAAGTATCATTGCTGTTCCAGCGGGGATGACTTATGTTTGCTTGCTCATTTGGGCTTGTAAAACGGAAACGGCCATTACGCCCTCAGTGCCGAGTGTATCCACACCTGCCAAAACGAATATCAGCTTCTTAGATTCTGCATTTAACCCATATAAGAAAACGATTTCCACCAATTACGATGACACCTATTATTATGTAAATTCGAATGGCATGCCGGAACACAACATGATGGTTGGAATAACAAGTTGGCAACAACAAGTTCCCATCCCGCAACCTTATTCAGGAACGAACCATTGGTCAATACCCTTGAAACCTGTTTATGAAGCCTCACCATTAAGCACGAAATCAAATTTCATGAAAGGGGCTGTTGCCTTAGCTGTAAACGGTATACCGATTTTTAATGCCCTGAACAATCGGGGGGAGGATTCCTATGCGATAGGAGAATTGGACCAATGGGGCGGCCACTGCGGTCGGGCAGATGATTACCATTACCACGCAGCACCTTTACATTTAAGCAATAGCTCTGGACTCAAACCGATTGCATTTGCCTTGGATGGATTTGCGGTCTATGGGACCAAAGAACCCGATGGAACGGCGATGAAAACCTTGGATACTAATCATGGACACGAGGGTACAGGTGGTGTTTATCATTACCATGGGACAATGGATTATCCCTATGTAATCGGTTCCATGCGTGGCAAGGTATCCACGGATCCTGCGACACCGGCACCTGAAAATCAAATCCTACCCCAAGCATTTACCAACGTGGTCCGGCCGGCATTGACTGCCTTGAAAGGCGCTAGTATTACGAATTTTGAAACAATTTCACCTACCTCCTATTTGCTTACATATACCTTGAATGCCAAAAAGTACACCGTCAAATACAGTTGGGTCAACAACAATTACACGTTCGTATTCACAGATGGAGACGGGAAACAAACAACGGAGACTTATGTGCGTAAATAGGGTTTGAGTAAATTATCAACTAACTGATAATCTACAAAATCGAATAATCACACATCAAAATTACATGTAGGTTTACGCCATGAGTAAGCGCATGTATATGTTGGCGGGGTGTAATGGGGCAGGGAAAACGACGGCATCTAAAGAATTAATTCCCAACGTTTTAAATGTTAACACATTCGTAAACGCAGACGAAATTGCCTATCAGTTATCTCCGTTTAGTCCCGAGTCAGTCGCCATACAAGCAGGAAGAATCATGTTAACCCAAATTCAAGAATTACTCTCGAATGGGGAATCCTTTACCTTCGAAACAACCCTTTCCGCGAAATCATATACATCCCTCATTCGGCAAGCAAAAGACCAAGGCTATGAAATTAAACTCATTTTTATGTGGCTTAATTCGGCCGACCTAGCCGTCGAAAGAGTTGCCACGCGCGTTAGAGAAGGAGGGCATGATATACCTACAGATACCATTCGAAGAAGATATAAAGCTGGAATCAGGAATTTATTTCAAATCTATTTGCCCATCGTAGACAATTTCATGATATTTGACTCGACCAATTCGATACCATTACCCATTGCACATAAATTCATCGATGAATCCATCATCATAAACCACCCATTGAAATGGCATCAACTCAAGCAAAACCAATAGGGCGAAAAGAGGACGAATACAATCGTATCGTCACTGCCATGAAAAAAATTCCCGCTCAATTGAAAAAATTGAAATTGGACAAAGACACCGATCTGGTCGTTTCCCAAAACGGAAAAATCCAACACATTAAGCCGGAAGACATAAAGCTTTAGCTTTTACACATTAACTTTTCAGCTGAGGCTGAAAGGGTTGTTGGTAAAAACGTTTCCCCGTCGCCTTGTACAGCGCATTCGCCACCGCAGCAAAAATCGGGGGGAACGGCGGCTCGCCTAATCCCGTCGGATCGATTTCATTCTTCACAAAATGCACATCGATTTTCTTCGGTGCCTCATTGTGACGAATCATGCGGTAGGTATCAAAATTGCGTTGATCCGTGCGACCGTCTGTTAAAGTTAACTGGCCAAACAAGGCATTCCCAATCCCGTCAATCGCCGCACCCTCGGCCATGTTTTTCGCTCCTTCCGGATTCACGACCACGCCGCAATCCAAAGCTGTCGTTACTTGGTCAACCGTCACTTGGTCGCCTTTCACCTGTAAATCGATAACCTGTGCCGCATAGGAATTGTGGCAGAAATACGCCGAAACCCCGCGCTTTTTACCCGCGTTCTCCGGTTTTCCCCAGCCCGATTTATCCCGCACTAATTCCAACACGCCCATGTAGCGGCTCGCATCGTAATCGTTGGTTTTGCCTACCGGGTTATCTTTGGCCCGCTGCAATAATTCCAACCGGAACGCAATCGGATCCTTGCCCATGTACTCAGAAATCTCATCCAAGAATGACTGTTCCGCCGCCGCGTTAAAATTCGAACGAGGGGCACGGAAAGCACCAATCGTAATGTTCGATGGAATCACAAAACTCTCCGCTAGGTAATTGTCAATCGCTCCTGCCGGAAAACGATTGGCATGTAAAGGGGATTCTGGAACGCCTCCACCTTTGGCATGAAAAGCAATCAGCTTCTTATTCTCATCGAAAGCCGCGCGGTAGGTCAACTGGTAGGACGGTCGGTAAATACCCGCACTCACATCATCCTCGCGCGAGTAAATTAATTTAACGGGTGCATTCGCTTGCTTAGAAATCAAGGCCGCCTCGATCATGTAGTGGCCATACGCGCGCCGACCGAAACCGCCACCCATCCGTACTAATTCAATCGATATATTTTCTTTTGGGATACCTAAACGAGCCACGATCGATGGCATAATCCAATCTGGGATTTGGATAGGCGCAACGAAACGAACTTTGTCGCCCACATAATGTGCAAACGTATTCGTCGGTTCCATGATATTATGCGCCAAAAAAGGCGCGGTATAAGTCCGCTCAATCACGTGTTTCGCCTCCGCGAAAGCCTTTTCTGGATCTCCATCTTTTCGCTCGATGACCCCCGGCTTTTTGCTCATTTCAAGCATTTGAGCATAATGTTTTGTCGTACTTTCTAGTCCGGATGGCACCGTCGTTTCGCGGTTATTCACGCCCATCTCCTTTCTTTCTAGCGCCACTTCCCACACGGCCTTGATTTTCTTACGTGCGTTCATCACATCCCAAGTAGACTTGCCCACGACGGCAATCACCTCATTGAACGAACGCGTATCAAAACCTGCAAATTTGTGATCATCATTAAAGACTTTGATCGGGAAAATATCCACGATTCCCGGCATCTTCTTTGCTGCGGTTGCATCGAAGGATTTCAGTCGCATACCAAAAGCCGGTGGACGTTCAGTCATCGCAATTAACATCCCCGCCTCGCGGTAATCCATCCCGAACAAGGGTTTTCCTTGTGCAATTTTGGGTGCTACAACATTCTTTTGTGGGGTTCCAATTAAACGGAACGATTGATTGCCTTTCAAGACGATGTCTTTCGGAATAGGCAATTTCGCTGCTGCCGCGGCAAAGGTTCCGTAGCTCTCCGACTTCCCGCTGAACGCGTGTGTGACCATGCCATTCGCTGTTGTCAATTCCGAAACGGGTAGGTTCCAGGCCTGACTCGCAGCCGTCAAAATCATTTGTCGGGCCGCTGCCCCCACCGTCCGCAAGGGTTTCCAAGCGGTCCGAACACCTTGACTCCCGCCAGTAAATTGGCGTGGAAAGGCTTTATTATCATAATTTCCTTGTTCTACCTCCACTTGCTTCCAATCCACGTCTAATTCCTCCGCGATTAACATCGGTAAAGAGGTCATTACGTTTTGGCCAAACTCGGGATTGGGGGAAAATATTTTGATTGAATTATCCGAGGCGATTTTGATGAAACTTGTCACCTCTTGCCATACCGGTTCGATGTTCAATTCACCTAGCGATTCCACGGGTTTTGCACGCGCGAACCAAGAAATACCGAGCATCATGCCTCCGCCGGATAGCGATGATACTTTCAAGAACGATCGTCTGCTATAATTTGAGTCTGTCTTTTTCATGATTTCGTCGCGGCTTGTTGGATAGCTTTTTTAATACGGGTATAGGTTCCGCACCGACAAATATTGCCGGTCATGAAGTTTTCAATATCCTCTTCTGTCGGATTAGGCGTGTTTTTCAAGAGAGCCGCGGCGCTCATGATTTGGCCTGATTGACAATATCCGCATTGTGCGACGTCCACATCCACCCATGCTTTTTGAACGGGATGATCACCTTTCGCTGATAGGCCTTCGATGGTGGTAATTTCCATTCCCGCTAAAGCCGAAATGGGCAATTGGCAAGAGCGAACCGCGTCGCCATTTAAGTGTACCGTGCAAGCGCCGCAAGAGCCGACACCGCAACCGTATTTCGTACCCTCCATGCCGAGAATATCTCGGAGAACCCACAAAAGGGGCATTTTTTCATCCGCCTCTACCTGGTGGACTTTCTTGTTAATTCGAAGGGAATATTTCTTGATCATATTCGAGGTACGTTAAATGGATCGAGGCAAATATATTCATTTAAATGCCTTAGCAATTATAGAATTCAAACAATGAATAGAAAATTTCTCCGATTGAATATCGGGTATCAGATTGATTTAATAAACTTCGCAGGAACCCCGCCCACAATCGTATTACTTGGTACATCTTTCGTCACCACGGCACCTGCCGCTACAATGGAATTTTCTCCTATCGTAACACCCGGCAAAACAATAGCGCCAGCGCCAATCCAAGCATTTTTGCCGATATGAACGGCTTTTAGGTCTAGGCTTTTCCGTTGGCTTGGGTCAACCGGATGATTCTCGGTCACCAATTTCACTTGTGGCCCGATAAGCACATCGTCCTCAATCGTAATACCTCCCAGGTCTAAAAATGAACAACCGTGGTTGATGAATACATTTTTCCCAATCGTTGTATGCTTCCCAAAATTGGTCGAAAAAGGTGCTAAAACGGTGGTTGAGGGGTCAACCGTTTGGCCTAGAATTTCAGATAAAATCGCGCGAATATCATCCACATTTGTCGAGGAATTTAGCTTTGCCGAAAGAGCAATCGTTTGATTCACAATCTCCCAAACCTCCGCCCATGCTGGGTCCGTGTTTGGAATAATTCCGCCGGCACGCATACGTTCGAATATGCTCATGAATTAAGGATTAAGTTCAAATTTCACTTGACAATTTCCGCTACCTAACGCTTTCACGAGTCCTAGGGTATCCGTTAGTTTGCCGATGCGCGTGTAGCGATAGGGGGTAGAAAAAGATTCGTAAAATAGGACCAAGACATTGTTGCCATACAAGAGCAGATCTCCTGCTTGAATTTTGCCCACGGATTCTGCGTGCGTAGGTAAGGACTGTTTTAATTCGCCATATTTCTCATTTCCATTCAGCTCCACCATGGATAAATTGACGGGTAACAGTTTAACTAAAGCGGCTGCGCTTTCGCCTTCTTGTAAGTTGGCATAAAATACCTGCGAGCCAATGGAAATTTTAAGGGTTGTTGGTTTAGACGTCGCGCTAAAACACATGAAAAATAAAACGATGGATACTAATACTCGCAGATTCATTTGTTGGGATATGCTAAAAAAAGCCAACCGTCTTTTAACGATTGGCTTTCCATTTATTTTTCTACCGTAATCAATCCCGGAATTTCCACCATTTCGTTGGCCTCCGCCGCGTAATCCACGCCATCAAAACCGAATCCAAATAGATTTAAGAAATCCGATTTATATCCAGCCAAATCACCAATACCTGGCAAGTTTTCTGTCGTAGCGCCTTTCCATAATTCGGCCACTTGCTTTTGAACTTCTGGATTCATTTCCCAATCGTCGATGCGGATACGTCCTTTCTCGTCTACCGGAATTGTACCATTTGTATAAAGGCGTGCACTGAACAAGCGTTGGATTTGCTCGATACATCCTTCGTGTGTTCCTTCTGCCTTCATGATTTTGTACAACAAGGAGATGTATAAAGGAATTACAGGAATCGCTGAACTGGCTTGCGTTACCAAGGCCTTGTTTACCGATACAAATGCTTTACCTCCAATGTTGGCTAAGCCTTCTGTGATTTTGAATGCCGTTGATTCTAAATGATCCTTCGCCATTCCGATTGTTCCTTTACGGTAAACCGGCTCGGTTACTTTTGGCCCAATGTAAGAATAAGCAACGGTCATTGCGCCATCCGCTAAAACGCCTGCGTTCAATAAGGCGTCCATCCACATCTGCCAATCTTCCCCGCCCATCACGGCAACCGTATTCGCAATATCTTCGTCATTGCAAGGAGTGATTGTTACCTCGGAAACATTACCCGTGTGGAAATCAACCGTCTTATCCGAGAAAGTATCGCCGATAGGCTTCAAAACCGAACGGTGCAACACGCCCGAAACGGGGTGTTGACGAACTGGAGAAGCTAAGCTATAAATGACCAAATCAACTTGGCCTAAATCCGCCTTGATTAAGTCAATTGTTTGAGATTTTACTTCGTTCGAGAATGCGTCGCCGTTAATGCTTTTCGCATAAAGACCCGCTTTGCCTGCCGCTGCTTCGAAAGCAAGGCTGTTATAATATCCTGGAGAGGCTGTCTTACCTTCTGAAGGCGCTTTTTCGAAGAAAACACCTATCGTCGCGGCATCCGAACCGAATGCGCTCGTAATCCGAGAGGCTAAACCAAAACCTGTAGAAGCTCCAATCACGAGCACCTTTTTCGCCCCAGCAATTTTGCCTTTGGACTTCACATAGTCAATTTGATTTAATACGTTTTTTTCGCAACCTTTCGGGTGAGACGTCAAACAGATAAACCCTCTCATTCTAGGTTCAATAATCATAGTGCTCGAATTTTGTTTGTGCAAATATAGTTAAAGCACCTAATTATTAACGGGTTTTAGCGCCTTTAAATTAAAAATCAATCCGCTTTAAATTGACCTCGCCTAAGGGATGATATACTAAAGGAACGTATTCTAATTCGACGTCTGATTTATCTAAACCAAAGGCTTGCTCGTCTCGTTGGCCCATGCGTTTCAACCAGAAATACGAATTTATCAACAATCCTTCACGCATTGTAAATTCATTCTCCACAGATAGGAATTTCTCGATAATGACAAACTTGAAGTCAGGTTCTGCGTTATATTTCGTCGATCCATCCGGACGAATGTGTAAGTTCAACTCTTTGTTTTTGACTAATTCTTGTACGATTTTTTTGAAATAGTATTCCGTCTTAGGTTGAATACGGAAGCCAATTTTTAGGTTGATCTTGATCACTTTGTCATCCACTAATTCATTTACCGAATAGGAAAGTGTGTAGGGTTCTTCCGTGCGATCGATGTGTAAAAACCAATAGACATCTGCGCGTTTGGGTATTTTGGCAAAGATCGATTTCACAATTTTTTCCTCAATGTCATGGCGGCTATTCGCTTTCGTCATATAGACTAAATGCGTTGAGAATTTGGGAATATCCACATCTGCGCTTAATTCGTTTATCTGTAGAACGTACTTACCCAAGTCGACAAACTTCGTGAAGCGGTTATTGATTTTACGTGCGTAAAACCAAACGTACATCGTCATGAAGATAAATAGTTCAAAGAACAAGAACATCCAACGTTCTTTGATTTTGGCCACATTCGCAATGAAAAATGATAATTCAATGGCTGCAAAAAGTGCCATTAATGCAAAAACATAAATACGATTCCATCGTAATTTATAGATTAAGAAATAGCTCAACAAATAGGTCGTCATCATCATCGCCACTGTAATAGAGAAGCCATAAGCCGCCTCCATGTGGGAAGAAGACTGGAAGTAAATGATCATTAAGACACAGCCGAACCACAATATATTATTCACACTCGGAATAAAGATTTGACCTTTTAATTCGGTCGGTTGGCGCACGGTTACCCGCGGCCAAAAGTTTAAGTTGACCGCTTCATTAATCATCGTAAAACTTCCACTAATTAAAGCTTGTGATGCGATGATGGTGGCCATCGTGGCAATCGCTACTCCTATGATCAAAAACCAAGATGGCATTAACTCGTAAAATGGGTTTCGACCATTTAAGACATTTTGGCCCTGATGCAAGATCCAGGCAGCTTGACCAAGGTAATTCGTTACTAAACAAGTTTTCACAAAAGCCCAAGTAATGCGAATATTTTTCACACCACAGTGACCTAAATCAGAATAAAGTGCTTCCGCTCCCGTGGTCGCTAAAAAGACGGCTCCCAAAAGCCAAAAGCCCTGTGGATATTGGGTTAGTAATTTATAAGCATAATAAGGGTTCAATGCGTGTAAAACTTCCGGATGCATAAGCACCTGATGAATACCCATAATAAATAACATACTAAACCAGACAACCATTATCGGGCCAAAGGTACCCCCTACTTTTTGTGTACCAAATCGCTGTACAAAAAACAAGGCCGACAAAATCGCAATGACAATGGGTACCGTCGGAATATGTTCAAACCCGGGTACCATGGCTAGGCCTTCAACAGCAGAAGCGACTGAGATAGGGGGCGTAATTATACCATCTGCTAACAAAGTCGTTGCGCCTAAAATAGTCGGGATAACTAGGTTTTTTCCATGTCTACGTACTAAGGCATATAAAGAAAAAATACCGCCCTCTCCTTGATTATCCGCTTGCAAGGTCAGCCAGATATATTTCACGGTTGTTTGAAAAACCAGGGTCCAGAAAATGCAGGAAATGCCTCCATAAACGAGAACTTCTTCAATGGGTCTTTCGCCCATTACGGCTTTAAAAACATACAAGGGACTTGTACCGATATCACCATAAATAATACCTAAAGCGACTAATAGTGATGCGGCTGTGATTTTTTTCGAGATGCCGTGATTGGATTGTTCCATGCTGATTGATTTGTATGGCACAAAGTTCGACTGATTCCAATGAAGCAAACGTAAAAATGTTGCCCCATCCTATAAAGAAAAAATAAAGACTAGGCTTGGAAACGATAGCCTACCCCATTCTCCGTAATCAGGTGGATGGGGGTGTTCGGGTTATCCTCAATTTTCTTGCGCAGCGTTCCCACAAATACGCGCAAGTATTGGGTTTCTGTTTGAGAACCGACGCCCCAAATTTCCTTCAAAAGCTGTTGGTGTGTTAAAACCCTGCCCTCGTTTTTAGCTAAAAAAACGAGCAAATTAAATTCCGTTTGCGTGAGTTTTAATATGCTTTCATTTTTCCAAACAACTCGAGCGCTAAGATCTATTTTCAGATTTTTAAAGGTCCATTGAGCGGTCATTTGATCGCTTGCATTCCTTCTTATCGCTGAACGAATTCGAGCAATTAATTCGCCCGTTCGAAAAGGTTTCGCTAAGTAATCCGTCGCACCTTTGTCGAGGGCTTGTACAATATCGCTTTCGGAATTTTGGACAGAAAGCATAATAACCGATTTAGTATACCAATTCTTTAATTGTAACAGCACATCTTGTCCTGACATATCCGGCAAGCCCAAATCCAACAAAATCACATCAGGTAAATGGCTCGCCGCCAAAGTCAATCCTTCTTGCCCATTCATCGCTTGAATCACCTTAAAATCATGGCTTTCTAACACAATTTGAAGCAACTTTTGAATAGGCGCTTCATCGTCAATCACCAATACCGTCGATTTATTCATGTTTCAGCTGATTTATATACGATGTGGCTGCAGGGAATAACATCATGAACCGACAGCCCCCTTTCGGCAAATTAGACAATTCAATCGTTCCATGATGAGCTGATACAAATCCTTTAACAATGGAAAGTCCCAAACCTGTTCCTCCAGCTTTGGAATGCGGAAGGCGGTAAAATTTTTCAAAAACCAAGGGAATATATTCCTCGGGAAATCCCGGTCCATTATCAGAAACGCTAATGTGCAATAGCTCATTATGCAAGCCCACTTGGATGAAGATGATTGGCTTATTTGACCCATATTGGACGGCATTGGTTAATAAATTATCAATTATTTGATCCATCAAACCCACATCAATTTGAAATAAGGGTAAACCTTCCGCTATTTCAATGCGAATTTCGGCATTCGACCCTTTCAAGAGAAATTTACTTTTGACGGAAAAAATCCAAGCCTCCACATCCACCCAATCCAAGGATAATTTTAGTTCCCCGGATTCCAGTCGGCTCATATTCAACAAATTTTCTACCTGCTGATTTAGCCGTAAACTCGCGGATTCAATGCCTTGAAATAAGGCTGACTTTTGATCTTCGTTTAAAGGTGTGCCATCATCTTTCAAGGTGTCGATGGCACCAATAATAGTTGCAATGGGAGTACGCAGTTCGTGTGAAAGTGAATTCAATAACGTATTATATAATGAAATTGTGACTTCCTTTTCTTCTTTGTCGCGGGCTTTGGCCTCCGCCTCCCTTATCTTAACCGTTAACAGTCCATTAACTAGCGCAATAAAGAAGTATAATAAAAAGAGTAATAGGTCCTCTGAATAAGTAATGTGAAACGTAAATCGCGGAGGAATGAAAAAGAAGTTCCAGGTTAAAGCACTCAACGTCGCAGCAACAACAACCGGAAGTATGTCAAATGAAGTGGCAATTAAAGATGTAAGGACCAATAAAATAAGTGCAACCGCATGATAGCCCAAGTAAGGCGTGAAGAAAAAACAGCCTGTAGAACAAAGCCCCACCGCTAAAACTACCAATGAAATCTGATGAGATTGCTTTAATTTCATAAAACAAATCTAACTTAAATGATATAAAGAATTTATAAAAATGAGGGCGGTAGATTTAAACACTTTCCTCCTTTTACCCATATGAAAAAGATTTTCCTCTTCATCTTATTGAGTTTTACAGCGATGGCCCAGCAAACCGCCAACAAACCAGAACGCGTGAATTGGTTTCAGGACCTCGGTTTTGGGATGTTTATTCACTGGAATGTGGATGTCAGTTTAGGTGCGGTAATCAGCCATTCGCTGTCAGGGGCGTCCGATGAATACGTCAATAAATACATCCAAGAGCTTCCCGGATTCTTCAATCCAGAACAATTTAATCCCAAAAGCTGGGCGAAACTCGCCAAACTCGCCGGCATGAAATACGTCGTTTTTACGGCCAAACACCACGCGGGTTTCGCGATGTTCCAGACGAAAACGACCCCATTCAATGTCATGAACACGCCTTTCAAACGTGACATCACAAAAGAAATCGTGGAGGCTTTCCGCGCCGAAGGGATTGCCGTGGGACTTTACTTCTCCCCCGATGATTTTTACTATTTGCACACCCACAAGCAGCCCATCGGCAGAGCGCAAGATCCAGCCCATTATCCGAAAACCAATCCAGGTTTGATGGAATATGACAAGGCCCAATTGAAAGAATTGTTGACCCAATACGGAAAAATCGATATCCTATTCATCGATGGCCCTGGCGATGGACTCCGCGAATTTGCTTGGTCGATCAACCCCGATTTAGTCATCACCCGCGACGCGATGAAAACGCCCGAGCAAACGACACCCAATGCTTCACTGCCAAGACCTTGGGAGGCCTGTTATACAATGGGAACGGATTGGCAATACAAACCCACGAATGATCCGCAAAAATCTGGGACAACGGTTATCAACATGTTAGCGGAGATTCGGGCGAAAGGTGGGAACTTTTTATTAAACGTTGGCCCTAAGCCCAACGGCGAAATTCAAATCGAACAGGAAGCCATTCTGCGTGAAATAGCCCTTTGGAACTTTGCCTATTCGGAGGCAATCTATGCAGTGAAACCCATGCCGATGATTAAGGAAGAGGGCGTTTGGTATACGCAATCGAACGACGAGAAATACATCTATGCATTCATTTTACGGAGCTCCCCGGACGAGTGGAAATACGGCGAACGAAAGAATTTCGTGCTTTCAAACGTGATTGGGAATGAAAAAACGCAAGTAGAAATTTTGGGCTATAAAAGTGAACTCGTAGAATACAAGCAAGATTTTGATGCCAAAACCTATGTGAGTGCAAGCCCTTTAGGCTTGACGATTAGCGCCGTGAATGGCCAACGATTCTATACAAACAACAAATGGCCAAACGCAGTCGTATTAAAAATTTCGAATGCCAAAGGCCGTTTACCTCAAACCGATAAAACAAAACAAAGCTCCATGGACGGGGCAAAATAACGATGAAAAAACTAATCCTATTTTTACTGATTTCGAGCTCGGTCTTCGCACAGAAAGAATTGAGCAATTGGCCTGCAAAAGCAAATCCTTTGACCGTGGGAAAACGCACCGCCGAACGCTTCATGGCCGTTCCCCATTCGCGCTATGGTGTCACATTCCCAAATCCCCCCGCTACCCAAATTACCTATCCCGATGTTTGTACCTGGTTAGGGACTTTAGGCTATGCACAGAAAACCAAAGACGCGGATTTGCTCAAACGCTTAACTGAAAAAACGGAAATTTTACTAACCACCGAGGCCCACTTACAGCCGAAGAAAAACCACGTAGACAACTTCGTTTTTGGTGCAATTCCCTTAGCATTCCATCTGCAACAAGAGAATCAGGATTTGAAAAACTTGGGGCTTGCTTATGCCGATGAGGAATTCAAAACGCTGAGTCCCGAAGAATACACGAGCCTAAAACCGGAGCTGCGCAACTGGTATGCCGCAGGGTTGAGTTGGGTAACCCGCTTCTGGATGGATGACATGTACATGATTACGGCCGTTCAAGCCAAAGCCTACGA
>CANGCD010000012.1 GCA_947452215.1 Cytophagaceae bacterium
AGTGACCGAAGTGAACGCCTGCGTCAAGCAAGTCGTTGTAGCTTAATTGTGCCATTTTGGTTGTTTAAGAATGTGAAAAATAAAAAAGTGGAAAAGGCATCGGCAACAGACAAGCCTTTTCCACGAACCCTTTTTAACGCTTAGAGAACTGGAATCTCTTACGAGCTTTCGCACGTCCTGGTTTCTTACGCTCAACCATACGAGGGTCACGCGTTAAGAATCCTTCTTTTTTCAAAGGAGAACGTAATTCTGCATCTTGCGTTTGAAGTGCACGTGAAATTGCTAAACGAAGCGCTTCAGCTTGTCCTTTGATACCACCGCCATCTACGTTAGCTGTTACATCAAATGAACCTACTGTGTTCGTTAAAGCGAATGGCTGATTAACTACAATCTGAAGAATTTCAGATGGGAAGTAATCAGTCAATGTACGGCCATTAATTTTGATTTGGCCTTTACCTGGAGTCATGGAAATACGAGCAATTGCCGTCTTTCTTCTTCCGATTTTACTTGTTATTTCTGCCATTGTAATGTCCGTTAAAACTTGATTTCTTTAGGTTGTTGTGCTGCATGTGGATGCTCAGATCCTGCATATACAAATAAGTTGTTGAATAAAGCACGTCCTAAACGATTTTTAGGCAACATACCTTTTACGGCTGCTTCGACAACACCTCTTGGGTTTTTAGCTAAAACCTCACGTGGCGTAGCAAAACGTTGACCACCTGGATACCCCGTGTGACGGATGTAAACCTTGTCAGTCATTTTCTTACCTGTCAAACGAACTTTGTCCGCGTTGATGACGATCACTTGATCTCCACAATCTACGTGCGGTGTGTATGAAGCCTTGTGCTTACCACGAATGATTTTCGCGATTTCAGAGCAAAGACGACCTAAAATTTGGTTTTCTGCGTCTACTACCACCCAGTCCTTTTGAACTGTAGCTTTATTGGCAGAGATCGTTTTGTAACTTAAAGTATCCACTATTAATAATGTTTAACTGTTGAATCATTTCCACCAAGACCACGGAATTTGTCCTAAGGATTTGATTATGACCTATTTTATCTTTCAAACGGGCATTCAATCGAAAAATGGGAGTGCAAATTTAGAAAATCAAGAACTAATATGCAATAGCAACTTGAAAATATTTGGTAATAAAAAAGGAGGCCTTAGCCTCCTTTCTTAAAACGCACTTTTTTGCCTAAATTCCACTCATGTCAAATGTCTCCATGAAGGCAGTTGTGAACTTACCTGATTGAAAACCAGGGTCATCCATCAACTTAATGTGGAAAGGAATCGTAGTTTTCACCCCTTCGATTACGAATTCTTGAAGTGCTCGCTTCATGCGACGCAATACTTCTTCGCGGCTTTGGCCACTCACAATTACTTTCGCAATCATGGAATCGTAGTTTGGAGGTATGGTATAGCCTGAATATACATGTGAGTCAATTCTGACACCGTGTCCACCAGGTAGGTGAAGGTTCGTGATTTTTCCAGGTGATGGGCGGAATCCATGAGCTGGATCTTCCGCGTTAATCCGACATTCCAAAGCAAATAATTTCGGGAAGTAATTTTGCCCCGAAATTGGGATACCTGCCGCTACCTTGATTTGCTCTTTAATCAAATCGAAATCGGTTACTTCTTCAGTAATCGGGTGCTCAACCTGAATACGGGTATTCATTTCCATGAAATAGAAATCTCCGTTTTTGTCTACCAAAAACTCAATGGTTCCTGCGCCTTCATATCCAATGGCCGTAGCGCCTGCAATAGCTGCTTCACCCATTTTTTTACGAAGCTCGTCGGTCAAGGCCGGCGATGGAGTTTCCTCACATAATTTTTGATGACGTCGTTGGATCGAACAATCCCGCTCGGAAAGGTGGCAAACTTTACCAAATTTGTCGCCAACTACCTGGATTTCAATATGACGAGGCTCCTCAACATACTTCTCCATGTACATGCCATCGTTGCCAAAGGCTGCCGCTGCTTCCATTTTGGCATCGTCCCATAATTTACGGAATTCGGATTCCTCACGGATGATTCGCATTCCACGTCCACCACCTCCGGCAGTTGCCTTGATGATTACGGGATATACGATTGTTTTGGCTAATTCAATGGCTTCTTCAACTGTGTCAAGTAAACCGTCAGATCCTGGAATAACAGGTACACCTGCTTTCTTCATGGTATCCTTGGCTGTTGCTTTGTCACCCATTTGGTTGATCATCTCTGCGGAAGCACCGATAAACTTGATACTGTGTTCCGAACAGATGCGTGAAAATTCGGCATTCTCTGAAAGAAAACCGTAACCGGGATGGATTGCGTCCGCGCCGGTTACTTCTGCTGCTGAAATTAAAGCTGGAATGCTCAAATAAGAATCACGGCTTGGCGGAGGTCCAATGCATACGGCCTCATCCGCAAAGCGAACGTGTAAACTCTCACGGTCAGCTGTCGAATAAACAGCAACCGTTTTTATTCCCATTTCCTTGCAAGTACGGATGATGCGCAAGGCAATTTCTCCACGGTTTGCAATTAGTATTTTTTTAAACATAGTAATTGATTTGTCTAATCGCATACTCAAACCCAAGGTGGTATGCGCTAGGCTCATAATTAGGCTTTTTCTACTAAGAATAACGGTTGGTCAAACTCCACTGGGCTTGCATTATCCACTAAAATTTTAACGATTTTACCCGATACCTCTGAGTCAATTTCGTTGAATAATTTCATCGCTTCAATCATACATACTGTTTTGCCAGGAGCGATTTCTGATCCTACTTCTACGTAGTTTTCTTTGTCTGGTCCTGCCGCACGGTAAAATGTACCAATCATTGGAGACTTAACTGTGTATAAATTATCGGCTACTGGTGCTGCTGCAGGTGCCTCCGCCGGAGCTGCAGGAGCTGCCGCAACGGGTGCTGCTGCTATGGGAGCCGGAGCTGCTGCCACGGTTACCGTTTGTGCTACTGCACTATTTTTTTTCACAGAAACTTTTAAGCCTTCTGTTTCAATGCTTACTTCTGCAAGGGGTGATTTTGCGATATAATCGAGTAATCGCTGTATTTCTTTCGTATCCATTTCGGTTATATAATAAAGGTTGACCGTTTACTAAGTTTTGACAAATGTAATGGAAATTACTTAACGCGTTCAGCGTATGCGTAAGTTCTTGTATCTACTTTAATTATTTCATCTTGTTCAATGAAAATAGGCACCGTAATAGTTGCTCCTGTTTCCACCGTTGCTGGTTTTTTGGGTGAGTTTGCTGTATCCCCGCGAACACCTGGTTCCGTGTAAGTAACTTTCAATTCCACAAATGGAGGTAATTCACACGATAATGCCGAATCGTTTTCTGTATTAATTAAGATCTCAACATCTTGACCTTCTTTCATCAAGTCAGCCATCACGCAAAGGTTTTCGCCTAATAAGATTTGCTCAAAGGATTCATTGTCCATGAAATTGTAGCCAAATTCATCCTTGTAGATGAATTGGAATTTGCGGCGCTCAACACGTACCGGGTAAATCGCTACTCCGGAGTTGAACGTATTATCAATCACTTTTCCGGACGTCAATGAACGTAATTTAGTCCGCACAAATGCGGGACCTTTTCCTGGTTTTACATGAAGGAATTCAATGATCGAATACAAATCGTCATTGTATTTAATCACCATGCCATTTTTAATATCTGCTGTAGTTGCCATTGTGTTTTGTTAATTATTTTGGATCGTATGCCCACGTGATGTAAGCGGATCCCCAAGTAAAGCCACCACCGAAGGCAGCTAATATTAATTTATCTCCTTTTTTCAATTGATTCTCATAATCCCATAAACATAAGGGAATTGTTGCCGCCGTGGTGTTGCCATATTTTTGGATGTTCAACATCACCTTGTCTTCACTCACACCCATGCGACTAGCCGTCGCGTCGATGATGCGCTTGTTGGCTTGGTGGGGAACAAGGAAACGGATATCATCACCTACTAAGTGATTGCGCTCCATGATTTCTGCCGAAACATTCGCCATGCGAGTTACTGCAAATTTATAAACGGCTTGTCCCTCTTGACGGATGTAATGCAATTTTTGTTCTACGGTTTCATGCGTTGGAGGATAAGCGCTACCGCCACCTTTTTGCATCAAACTCTCACATCCTTCTCCATCGGATTTCAAGATGAAGTCTTGAACGCCTAATCCTTCTGTGTTGGGCTCCAACATCACCGCCGCCGCGCCGTCTCCAAAAAGGATGCAGGTTGTCCGGTCTGTATAATCTACAATGGCTGACATTTTATCTGCGCCAACGATAATCACTTTTTTGTATCGACCAGCCTCGATGAATGCTGTTCCTACTGCTAAGGCGTTTAAGAAACCTGAACAGGCAGCTGCTAAATCGAACGATGCCGTTTCGCGAATCCCAACCGCCTTGCAAATCATATTGGATGCGGAAGGAAATAGGTAATCAGGCGTAACGGTAGCGCAGATTAATAGGTCAACTTGATCCGGTGTTGTATTCGTCTTGCGTAATAAATCTTCTACGGCTTTGGCTCCCATGACAGAAGTCCCTTGGCCTTCGCCTTTTAAAATGCGACGTTCTTTGATTCCCGTGCGGGAGGTAATCCACTCGTCGTTTGTATCAACGAGTTTTTCTAATTCTTCATTCGTAAGCACATAATCCGGGACATATCCTGCCACGCCGGTTATGGCTGCGCTTGTTTTATTTGACATGTTGTGTTCTTAGTTGTTTTCGAAGGCAGCCTTAATTTTTTGGGCCACTTTCGATTTTACTATGTTTTGGCATAATTTAATCATGTTCATGATAGCAGTAGGGCTTGAAGCACCGTGTGCAATAATGACATTTCCATTAATACCAATGATTGGGCTTCCGCCGTAATTTTCGTAATTGGTCCGGTCAACAAACTCATTGACCATGCCTTGTTCCTTCATAATGTTGTAAATGGATTCTCCCATTTTTAAGACAATATTTCCCGTAAAGCCATCTGTCACAATGACGTCTGCTTTGCCACGGAATATATCTTTTCCTTCAAGGTTTCCAACAAAATTCAGTTTTTCGTTCGCTTTAAGTAGCGCGTAAGTGGCTTGGGCCAAAATAGACCCTTTTTGTTCCTCTTCTCCAATATTCAATAATCCTACGCGGGGTGATTCAATTCCACGTGTCGCTGAGGCATAAACGGAACCCAAGACAGCCCATTGTTCCAACATTTCAGGTTTGCAGTCGGCATTCGCACCAATATCCAACATGACCGAATGGGTTCCATCCGTTTGTGGGATAAAGCCTGCGATGGCAGGACGCTGTACGCCTTCAATTGTTTTTACAGAGAATAATGAGCCGACCATCATGGCACCTGTATTTCCGGCGGATGCGAAAATATCAGCTTTGCCTTCCTTTAAAAGCGTAAACCCAACTCCGATGCTGGAATTGGGTTTTTGCGATAATGCTCGGGTGGGATGTTCTCCCATTTCGATTACTTGATCCGCATGAATCACGCGAATCTGACTGCCCGTGTATCCACGATCAGCTAGTAAGGTATTAATTGTATCGGCTGGACCTACCGCAAGAATTGTTTCTTCCGGGGCTAAGTTTGAAATCGCTAAAAGAATCCCATCAACTACTGCTTCTGGGGCATAATCCCCGCCCATCACGTCGATTGCTATGTTCATTCAATAGGTGTTTAAATACTAAAACTTAAGGACAAAAATAGTATTAATTTTAGTCAAAAAATAGTATTTTAACGGGATATTTTCAGCAAAACTCAAAAAAAGCTTAAAATTGGGTCTGCCAAGTAAAATTAGCGTCTAGAGTAACCCTCTACAATCATTTTACCTTTGTAATATAAGTTTCCCTCATGCACGTGTGCTCGGTGATAAAGGTGAGTTTCGCCGGTTTGTGGATCTACTCCTAAATGCTTGGGAGTTCCGAAATCATGCGCTCTTCTTGTATCACGACGAGTAGTAGAGATTTTTCTTTTAGGATGTGCCATCGTATTAGTTAATTAATTTTATTTTAAATCTTTTAATTTTTGAAGTGCCGCCCAACGTGGGTCAATCACCTCATCGGTTGGTGATGCTGGTTTTTCATCTGCTCGATCTGTTGTATAAATAAACATATCTGTTGATGCCGCATCTTCATCTGCCACAAACCGTGGATGCAACTTTTTCATTGGGACCTCAAGGGCAATGAAATCGAATATATCCTGTGACAAATTAAGCTTAGGTTCCTTTCTGTCCAATAAAAACAGATTGTCTCCTAAATCTTCTGAATGATCTGAATATTTAAAAATAAGCTTCTCATTCACTTCAAATGGATAATTAAAAGCCTCCAATGAACGATCACAAATCAATTCAATGGTACCTGTAATATTCATTTGTACCTGTATCATTAAGGCCGACTTCGTTAAGTCAGCCGTTACTGCAAATTGGCCTTTTTCAACCCAATCCTGCTCAAACGCAGCAAAAAACGCATCGTCACCGCTAAATGTGTAGTGATACGATTTGTCTTCTAAGGCTATAATAGGTATCTGAAATGCTTCTAATACTTTCATGTTTACCTTGCTTGAAAAAAGGAATGCAAAATTAGGTAATTTTTTGGAAACAACAAGTGATGCGTTTACCTTTTTCATAAAATCTTCCGACCTTTGGATATATGAAACGAATGAATGCAGCATGGCCTGCGTATTGGATTGTATTTCTTCTCTTTGAAATGGGCTTGGGAGGCTACATGATTATTTTTGATCGATTTGATCAGATGCGCATCATTAATAATTGGCATATTTTCCCTGTAGATTTCTTATTCCGTGCCTTGACTTTTTCGGGCGAATTAGTTGTCCCTGTTATTTTATTAGGTTATTTTTTAGTCAAAAAACGAGCTTGGGTGAAACCTTTTGTATTTTCATATGCCAGTTCAACCTTGATCGTTCAAGGCTTGAAGCATTTGGTGTTTGAATCTGCGTTACGGCCTTATGCCTATTTTAAAGCCTTGGATATTCCTTGGTATTTAGTTCCGGGGGTGGAAATGAACGAATACAATAGTTTTCCATCGGGCCATACGGCAGCGGCCTGGTTTTGCTTTGTTTGGATTGCATTGCTAGCAAATAAGCGTTGGCCTGCTGTATTATGTGGTTTATGGGCCTGCGGCGTCGGGATTTCTCGCGTCTATTTATTTCAGCATTTTCCAGTGGATGTGGCTTTTGGTGCTTTTATTGGAATAAGCAGTTCATCGATTTTTTATTATTTGTATCATGAAACTATTGCAGCGTAGTCCTTATTTATTTTGGGTGCTCATTGGGTGTATTGTATATATGCCTTTTTTGGGAGCATCCCAATTATTCGATTGGGACGAAATAAATTTCGCAGAGTCGGCTCGTGAGATGCTTGTGACAGGGGATTATTTGACAGTGCAAATCAATTTTCAGCCTTTCTGGGAGAAGCCACCTATTTTTATGTGGTTGCAAGTCTTGAGTTTTCAGTTGTTCGGGATTTTCACCGACCGGGCTTGGGTCTCGATGGAATTCGCAGCGCGATTTCCTAATGCCTTGATAGGAATAGCGACCTTATTGATCATATACCGTATCGGGAAAAAGCATGTTTCGGAGCATTTCGGCCATTTATGGGCTTTCTCTTATTTAGCTGCCATGACGCCGCATGTATATGCGAGTTCGGGGATTATCGATCCCTTATTTAACCTATTTATTTTCGTAGGCATTTATTTCTATGCGCAATTTTATGCTCAAGCTAATTCCTTGCGCTGGGCCATATGGGCGGGAGTGAGTATCGGATTAGGGATGTTGACCAAAGGACCCGTTGCCCTATTGTTGTGGGGTGCCACGTTATTGGTTTTTGGCATCTGGCAACAGGTATGGAAATCAAAGCCTTTGGGTCGATTATTCATGGGTGCTACTTTATCCGGAATTATAGCCGTTTTGTTGTTTGCATTTTGGTATGCTATGATCATCTTGAAATTCGGTTGGGGAATCTGGGATGATTTTGTGGCCTATCAAATTCGATTGATGACAACGGGGGATGCGGGGCATGGCCAACCGGTGTATTACCACGTCTTGGTTTTGTTGTTGGGTTGCTTGCCAATTTCGATATGGGCAGGTGCGCGCTTGCTTCGAAGAAAATCGACGGACGAAACGATCGATTTGACGCGATGGATGCAGGTTTTATTTTGGGTTGTGCTCGTAATTTTCAGCTTGGTTAAGACGAAAATCATTCATTATTCATCCATGTGCTGGATACCCTTGACCTATTTTTCTGCGCAAGTCTTAGCTGAATTCCATTCTGGGCAGTGGACTTGGAAACGTAGCTATTCAGTTGCTTTGGGAATTTTTGGTTTGATTTTTGGTTTTGTGTTAACCTTGGTGCCACTGATTGGAATTTATGCCGCTGAGGCATCCGTGTACATTCAAGATACTTTTGTTCGGGGAAATTTACAGGCGCCGGTTTATTGGGCGGGTTGGGAATGGCTGATTGGTTGCGGATTTATCGGATTGATTGCATGGACTGTTCTGCGGAAGCAGGTTAGCTATTCGGTTGTAATTCGCCTGATGCAAGGAAGTGTTTTGGTGATGTTATTGTTTATGGGAATTGTTTTGCCCAAAATTGCGGGCTATACGCAGGCTACACCGATCGACTTTTATGTATCGCACGTTGGTCAAAACGTATACATCGAGACGGTGGGTTTTAAATCCTTTGCGCACTTATTGTATTTTCAAAAGCAAGGCCCAAGTCCGGACGGGGATGTCTTAATGAATAAATCCTCGACAGACCGTCCATCGTATTTTGTGATGAAGTCGGATGCCGAGGATCGTTTCAAGTATCATCCACACTTGCAATTAATCAAGGAGGAGAATGGTTTTCTATTTTACAAACACGTGAATTAGTTTCCGTTCGGGAAGAAGAATGCTCCTTCGATGGCTGCATTTTCGTCTGAGTCGGATCCGTGGATGGCGTTTGAGCTTAATGAACGAGCAAAGCGTTTACGGATGGTTCCCTCTGCTGCTTTGGCTGGATCTGTTGCGCCAATCAATTCGCGAAAATCAGCTACGGCATTTTCTTTTTCCAAAATCATCGGGATGATAGGATTGGAAGACATGTATTCGCACAATTCGCCATAAAATGGACGTTCTTTATGTACTTCGTAGAATTTACCAGCTTCTTCAGGCGTTAGGTGTACTTTTTTAATCGCGACAATGCGGTAACCCGCTTCTTCAATTTGTTGGATGATTGGCCCTGTAAACCCGTCAAGGACTGCATCGGGTTTAATCATAGTAAATGTTCTATTTGTTGGCATTACGTTTTTTTTACAAATTTATCTCTAACTTTGCGAACGCCCAAATTTGTCGGGTGATACCTCATTCTATGTCATCGATTTCTGCGCTTCGCGCGCTTTTAATTCCTGGTCAAACTGTTGTCATAACAACGCATTTTAATCCTGATTCTGATGCCATAGGTTCTAGTTTGGCATGGCAGAAGTATTTGATTAAGAAGGGTTTGCAGGTGGATGTTGTCGTTCCTTCAGCCTTGTCAAAAAACTTGACTTGGATGCCGGGAGCGGAGTCAGTTTGGGATTTTGAAAATATATTACATAAGGCGACTATTGAATCAAAAATTCAATCTGCAGATTGGATATTCTGTTTAGATTTTTCAGGTATGCAGCGTTTGCATGGCTTAGCGAATTGGGTGAAATCGGCTCGTTGTCAAAAAGTGGTTATCGATCATCATTTAGATCCAGAGGATTTTGCTGATTATTATTACCATCGTACGATTGCGGCCTCTACCTGTGAGTTGATCTTTGATTTAATCACGGAATGGGGAGATGAGTCCTTGATTGATGAGGAGATGGGATCGTGCATGTATTCAGGTATTATGACGGATACGGGTTCATTCCGACATCCAAATACGACGGCTCATGTGCATGAGGTAGTTGCGGAATTGATCAAAAAGGGAGTAAATACAAATGCGGTTCATCGCAAAGTGTTTGATTCTGCAAGTTTGCATCGCTTGCGTTTTTTGGGCCATGTTTTGGCAAATAGATTGGAATATTTAGCCGAATATCATTTGGCATTATTGTGGATAACGGAAGAAGACCAAAAGCAATTTAATTCACAGGCAGGTGACACGGAGGGTATGGTGAATTATGGATTACAGCTGGAAGGAGCCGTTTGGTCAATTTGCATGATTCAGCGACCGGATGGTGTGAAGTTGTCGTTCCGGTCGATCGAGCCATTTGCTGTGAATACATTTGCGTCGACATATTTCGAGGGAGGTGGGCATAAAAATGCCTCGGGCGGAAGATTTTCTGCGGGAGGAATTGAAGAAGCGAAGGAAAAATTAAAGGAAGTGTTACCTTTGTATCTTTCTGAAATAAAACGAGTTAAAAATTTATAAAATATAAACTAATAATCATGCGTAAATCGATTGGATTACTAGCTGTAGCTGCTGCGATGGTAGTGGGATGTGGCAAAGACAAAGTAGAAGTCATTGAAGGAGTGAAAATTCAAATTCACGAGCATGACGACAAGGCACAAAAATTGAAAGATGGGGATATCATCACGTTTGATTTAGTGATTCGTAACGGTGCTGACTCGGTGTTGCAAGACACGCACAAAGAAGGCCAACCGGGTAAAGGGATGGTTCAGGCGCCACAAGCGGGACCTGGAGCTTTCAAAGGAACATTTGAAAACGGTTTACGTTTATTATCCGTAGGCGATTCGGCTACGATTTTGGTGCCAATTGATAGTTTGATTAAAACGGTTCAGGCTCCATTGCCTCCATTCTTGAAGCCAGGTACGGATTTGAAATATTCTGTTCGTATTTTGAAGGTTCAATCGAAAGGTGAATTTGAGAAGGAAATGGAAGCACAAGCAGCGGTAGCTAAGCAAAAGGCTGCCAAGGATATTGCGCAAGAGCCAGCATTAATTGCTGCTTACATTGCCAAAACAGGTAAAACGTTCCAAAAAACGGCATCAGGCTTGAATTACTCGATTGAAAAGGCGGGTTCAGGTCCTTCACCTAAAATGGGAGAGACTTGGGTAGTTAATTACCGCGGTACTTTCATGAACGGAAAAGAATTCGACAAAGGAAGTGCTGCTGAGATGCCATTGGGACAAATGATTCCAGGATTCAATGAGGCGTTGACGTTAATGAAAGCTGGCGGGAAGGCTACTTTTGTAATTCCGTCTACAATCGCTTACGGAGATCAGCCACGCGGCCCGATTCCCGCGAATTCGGTACTTGTATTTGAATTGGAAATTCTTTCTAAGAAATAATTTTCTATAATTTTGTGATCATTGATACGAAATGCTAACCTAAATCGTTAGCATTTCGTTGGTTAATTGGGTTTCATGTTAAATCAAAGTAGGTTGAAAAAAGTAGTATTTGCATTCGGAATTATCCTAGGTTTGACATCGTGTTTGTCGAATGTTGAGCTTGCCGATGAAGTAAAAGCGAAGGAAAGTCAGGCGCAGATTTTGTCATATTTTGCTAAGCTGAATCAAAATCCCATTGCGATGGAAGATGGGTCTTATTACTTTGTAAGCAAGTCGAACACAACGGGAGAAGCGGCATCAAAAGGGGATACAGTTAAGATGCGTTACGTATTGTCTAATCTGTTAACCGGAGAAGTGTTGGATAGTACGAAAACGCCATTGATTTATCAGTATGGTTATTTAAATCCGGTTTATGCCAAATTAATGGCGCATATTAAAGAAGGGGAGCAAGCTGTGATGGCTATTCCAGGTACGTCGCAAAGTTTTGCTGGTTTGCCTGCTTACACGCCTTTGAAAGTTCTTGTGAAGGATTATGTGGTTCGGAGTCAGAACGATCAAATCGAAGAATTTATCGCTAAAAAGAAGTTGGCTGTTACCACGCAGGAAACCAATGGATTACGCTACATTCGCTTGAATCCGGGTACGGGAGATATTCCTACAAACGGTCAAGTTGTTAAACTTAAATATACAGGTCGTTTTTTAAATGGCTTTGCCTTTGATGGAAATATGGCACGTACGGATAGCTTTTCGGTAACCATTGGAGGGACTTCGACCGTGATTGGTTTCCAGACGGGTATTGAAAAAATGCGTTTGGGAGAGCGAGCTATTTTAGTTTTTCCGTCGGGAATTGGATATGGAGAAAAAGGTTCAGGTACGACGATTCCTGGATTTACTCCGTTAGCTTTTGAGATTTATGTTGCTAAAATTCAATAAAATGAAATCGCTTTATTTGTTCTTATTATTGTCCTTAGGCTTGTTATCGGGTTGTGCGTTTAATGAAATAAACCAACAAAATCAGCAGGCCGAAACCGAAATACAGAAGTATATCAAGGATCGGAATTTGACGATGCAGAAAACGGCAGATGGGATGTACTATACCATTGATTCGAAAGGGTCTACAAAAAAATCCGCCAATATTTCTGATTTGGTTAAGTTTCATTACAAAATGAGCTTATTGGATGGTACGCTAGTTGATTCTACGAATCGTGTTTTGAATCAATATAAGTCCGAGATGTGGGGTTCCAAAGCGTCTGTTTTCACTTTGGCTTTAAGTAATATGAAAGAAGGTGAGTCGGGAATTTTTATATTACCTGCTTCGTTGGCTTTTGGAGGAAGTTCTTTTGGAAATGTTCCTGCTTATTCGACGATTCGAGTTGATATTACCATCATCGCTGTCAGAACCGAAACGGAGCAAATTGATGACATGAAAGTGTTGTATAATATGCAGAATTCAGAACTTACTACTTCGGGCATGATATTCAAAAAATTGGTTGAAAAGCCCAGTGCCGCTCAGGTATTGGTAGGCCAAAGCGTCGTGGTGAGTTATGTTGGTAAATTAGGTTATAGTGTGGCCCAACAAGACGCCGCGGGGAAATGGTCTTATAGTCCTACGTTTGGCTCAGGGACAATAGGTTCAGCAACGAGTACATACTTTGCCGGTTCCGGTAGTTTGATTGCTGGTTTTGAAGAAGCTGTGATGAAATTAAGGATTGGGGAGAAAGCATCTATTATTTTGCCGTATAAATTAGCTTATGGAACTGCAGGGAATTCAGCAATTCCGGGCTATTCGCCCTTGTATTTTGAAGTAGAAATCATCTCAGCACAGTAATTATGGGAAAACAGCGCTTGTATTTAGCGACTCAAAATCAACATAAGATTGAAGAAATAAAAGATCTCCTCGGGGATCTTTTTGACATTCATACCGTTTTTGAATTAGGAGTTCAGATAGAACTACCGGAAACGGGTTCAAGCTTACAAGAGAATTCCCATCAGAAAGCGTCATATATCGCATCCCGTTTTTCTGTTACATGCTTGTCGGACGATTCAGGTTTAGAAGTACACGCCTTAGGGGGAGCTCCCGGTGTATATTCTGCCCGTTATGCAGGCGAACCGAAAGATGATGCGGCCAATGTTCGCAAGTTGATTGCCGAGCTGGACGGGATTTTAGATCGTTCTGCACGCTTTGTAACGGTCTTGACTTTTCATCATGAAGGTCAATATTTCAGCTTCGAGGGAGAGGTTCAGGGTGACATCGTATCTATTCCTCGAGGTGATCATGGCTTTGGGTATGATCCTGTTTTCCAACCTGCTGGGTATGACCGTACATTCGCAGAAATGACGATGGTAGAGAAAAACCAATTGGCTCATCGCGGACGTGCGATGCTGAAATTTAAATCCTTTATCGACGAAGCTGCATTTTTTAGCGACAAGTAGCTGATTTGTCGGCGTATTTCGTATTTTTGAATGATTTTTTTCTCATTCTAAAAATGTTCAAACAAGTTAGCCGATTGGGGCTTCTTATTTTCTTTTTTTTACTCGTTCAGACTGCTTTTGGGCAAGTCGTGATAAAAGGTCGCGTGACGGATGCGGCGAATGGCGATCCTGTTCCCTTTGCTTCTGTGGGCGTTGTGGGACTTAATTACGGGGCGACAACTAATTTTCAAGGTGAATTTACTTTACAGGCTAAATCCTTGACCGATTCGCTTTTTGCATCTGTTGTAGGCTATAAAAAGCGCATAAAGTGGGTAGATAAGAAATTGAAAACGATTGAAATCGATTTTCAATTGGAATCTGCGACGAAGGAAATGGCTGAGGTGATTGTCTATTCTGGAGAGAATCCTGCATTTAAGATTCTGCGAAATATTTTGAAGAATCGAGAGAAGAATGATCGTAGTAAACTCGAGTCGTATGAATATTCGTCCTATTCAAAGATGGAACTCGATGTGGACAATATCTCGGATAAATTCAAGGATCGTAAGATCATGAAGGATATTTCAGAGGCGGTTAAAAAATTCGAAAAATTAGCGGGGGATGATGGTAAGCTTGTGATCCCAACGTATATCTCAGAATCCATCAGTAAATATTATTACCGTGAATCCCCACAGCGTAAGCGTGAGCATATCTTGAAGACGAATATCAAGGGTGTCGGGGTAAAAGATGGAAGTGTTATCTCGCAATTAGTGGGGGGTAATTTAGTGGCAAATTATAATTTCTATCAATCCTATGTTTCCTTCTTTGGTAAGGATTTCGCTAGCCCAATTGGAGATAATTGGAAGGGTAATTATAAGTATTTTTTAGGTGATACGGTGAATGTTGACGGGCACGTTTGTTACCAATTGGATTTTGACCCCAAGAATCCGATGGATTTGGTATTTACAGGTCAAATGTGGATTGATACCACCACTTATGCCTTAGTTCAAATTGAAGCATCGGTAGATAAGGCAGCGAATTTGAACTTTATCGACAAGATTAAAATTTCTCAAGAATTGGAGCAGACGGAGACCGGTGCATGGTTGCCAGCAAAAACCCGTTTTTTGATTGATATCGAGGAAATTACAAAGAATTCGGCGGGGATGTTGTTGAAGATGTACATTTCCAACAAAGACTTTGTGGTCAACAAGCCGCATCCACTTGCGTTTTATGATATGGTGTCCGAGGTTGCGGAGGATGCCAAGGAGCCTGATCCGAATTATTGGAAATATGCCCGACATGAACCATTGTCTAGGCAAGATTTATTGGCTTCTACCTTAATTGATTCGGTTAAGAATTTACCCGTTGTACGTACTTACGTGGAGGTTGCAGAAATTGTGGTCAGTGGATTTAAAAAGTTTAATGATATTGAGGTTGGGCCCTATATATCGAGTTTTGCGATTAATAAAATTGAGGGTGCGCGTTTTCGTTTGGGATTCCGTACGAATGCCAACTTTGATAAAAACTGGATTTTACGCGGTAATGTAGGATTTGGTACGAAGGATTTAGTTCCTAAATATTCAGGAGAGATTGATTACTTGTTTTCTCGCAAAAAGTGGACGATGGCGGGGATTCGACACAGTTATGACATTGAACGTGTCGGGCTTACGCCAGAGTTGATCGGAGATAATAAATTATTTTATGCCTTTACCCGTTGGGGGGCGTTTTCGGGTGCCTTTTTCCGTCGGGAAAGCGAAGCGTTTTTTACCACGGAATTGATTAAGGGGTTAAGTATTACGAGCTCGGTAAACACGCGTTCATTTGATCCCTTGTTCCGTTTTCAGTTTCGCCTAAACCCAGAATTAGGAAGTGCATCGCCTGTTCAGGATTATTATCAAGAATCCTTTGTGACGCTTGAGGCACGTTTTGCGCGGAATGAAACGTATATCATGAATGGTAATGAGAAAATTACCTTAGCCACAAAGCGTATACCTGTGATTACGTTCAAATATCAGCGTGGAATTAAGGGCTTTTTGGGAGGAGATTTTGATTATGAGCGATTCACGTTGAAGGCCTATCAAACATTCCGACTCGGACAATTGGGTCGTTCGGATTATACCTTAACAGCGGGTTATACGCCATCTAATTTACCGGCACCTTTGTTGTTCCCGCATCTGGGTAATGAGACGTTTTTCTTTGTTCGAAGTGCGTTCTCTACCATGAATTATTTCGAGTTTGTTAGTGATCAATATGCATCATTGCAGTTTAATCATAATTTTGAGGGTCTTCTGTTTAATCGATTGCCTTTGATTAAGAAATTGAAATGGCGTTTTATTGCGAGTTCAAATGTATTAATGGGTAGTCAGCGTAACTCGAATCGCGAGATTATGAAGGATGTGAATAATCCGCTAAAATCGAAGTTTTTGGATCAGTATGCTTTCGATTCCTTGGACCCTAACAAGCCATTTATTGAGGTCGGCTATGGGATTGATAACATTTTCAAATTGTTCCGTATTCAGGCCTTTCATCGTTTGACCTATTTAGATCATGGGAATCCGCAGCGTTTTCGCTTGATGGCTTCCATCAATTTCTCGTTCTAAGCTGTATTTTGGTATATTATAAAGATGAAAATTTAAACATTTCAAGAACTTTTTAGATGTTCTTGATTTTAGTTTTGAACGGGCCTATATTTGAAAATGGGCGATAAAATTGTCCTATACGAATTATGATTTTTATTATTGCAGGTCTATCTATTTTAAGTTACCTATTGGGTTCTATACCCACTGCAATTTGGTATGGTACACATTACCATGGGGTCGACATTCGGACGATGGGTAGTGGTAATGCAGGCGCAACGAATACCTTCCGCGTATTAGGTAAAAAGGCAGGTAGCATCGTTTTGTTTGTAGATGCCTTAAAAGGATTTCTAGCCACAGGTTTAGCTGCTGTCTTATTCTATTTTCATTTAATTGATTGGCAGACCTGTGTGACCTTGAAAATCTTCTTTGGATTTTTGGCCATTATTGGTCACCTATTGCCCATTTTCTGTGATTTCAAAGGGGGTAAAGGGGTTGCAACTACCTTAGGTATGGTGTTAGCCTTGCATCCGATGGCGGCGCTCGTGAGTATCCTTGTTTTTTTAGTGGTTTTTGGCATTTCGCACTACGTATCTTTGGGTTCTATGGTGGCTTCGATTGTCTTTCCGCTGCTATTGACTTATGGTGTTTTTGGTGAGGAGATTCCTACACTCATCTATTTTGGCTATTTCATTGCCTTTCTTGTTGTATTTACGCATCGGATGAACATCGTTCGAATCTTTCAGGGAACTGAAAATCGCATGTATCTGATTCCTTCAAAGAAGTAAAGCCTCAGTTTATTTTTTTATATTTGTTTGTGGAATTCTAATTCATTCCGCCTACCTCCTATGACAAAAACACAACAATATATCGACACGCACCGTGATCGTTTTTTAGCTGAATTACTTGATTTTTTACGCATCCCTTCGATTTCAGCAGACCCTGCTTATGCCGGTTCTGTTCGCCAAACGGCGGAATGGGTAGTCGAAAACCTGCGTCAAGCGGGAGCTGATCATGTGCGTTTAGAAGAAACGGCTGGTTTCCCGATAGTCTATGGGGAAAAGTTTGTCGATCCTGCTGCTCCGACCGTTTTGGTGTATGGGCACTATGATGTGCAGCCTGCTGATCCCTTGGATCTATGGGATAATCCTCCTTTTGAACCCGTGATTAAAGACGGTTTGATTTTTGCTCGTGGTGCTTGTGATGATAAGGGTCAAGTGTTCATGCATGTAAAAGCTTTTGAGGCCATGTTGGCCAGCGGCGAATTAGCCTGCAATGTAAAGTTTATGATTGAGGGGGAGGAGGAAGTGGGTTCCGACAACCTTGGTTTGTTTGTTGAATCGCACAAAGATTTGCTTAAAGCAGATGTTATTTTGATTTCGGATACAGCGATCATTGCCAATGATATCCCATCGATTGATGTAGGATTGCGTGGTTTAAGTTATATGGAAGTCGCGGTACAAGGACCTAACCGAGATTTACACTCCGGGGTATATGGCGGGGCTGTTGCGAATCCAATCAATATCTTGTGCCAAATGATTGCTTCCTTGCATGATGAGTTTAATCACATTACGATTCCAGGATTTTACGATGGGGTATTGGATTTAAGCGCATCTGATCGTGCTGCGATGGCACAAACGCCTTTCGATTTGGATGCCTACCAAAAGGATTTGGGAATCCAGTCGGTACATGGCGAAAAAGGTTACTCCACCATCGAGCGTGCATCGATTCGTCCAACCTTAGATGTTAACGGCATTTGGGGAGGGTATACAGGAGAGGGAGCTAAGACGGTTTTGCCATCTATGGCTTATGCGAAAATATCCATGCGTTTGGTTCCGAATCAAAGTTCGGATGAAATTACGCGCTTGTTTACGGAGCACTTTTTATCCATTGCTCCGAAGGGAGTTAAGGTAAGTGTTAAGGCACATCATGGCGGTGAGGCATATTTAATGCCAACGGATAGTATTGCGTACCAAGCGGCTTCGGAAGCTTTGGCGACGACGTTTGGCAAAGAGCCCGTTCCGACGCGTGGAGGCGGAAGTATTCCGATTGTAGCTTTGTTTGAAAAAGAATTAGGTGTGAAGTCGATTTTGATGGGCTTTGGATTGGATTCCGATGCGATTCACTCGCCAAATGAGCATTATGGCTTGTTTAATTTTTACAAAGGCATTGAAACGATTCCACATTTCTTCTCGAATTACCAGCAATTATCTAAATAAGATGGCAGAGAATTTAACTTTATTGGCTACCGAATCCGCATCGCGTTATGAGGATCTGGATAAGCAGTCGGTAGACACCCTTTTGCGCCAAATCAATGCGGAAGACAAAACGGTGCCTATGGCAGTGGAGCAAGTCATTCCGAATATTGAAGCGTTGGTAAATCAAATTGTTCCGCGTATGGAACAGGGAGGTCGTTTATTTTATATTGGTGCGGGAACTTCCGGTCGTTTAGGCGTTGTGGATGCATCGGAATGTCCCCCAACCTACGGTGTCCCCTTTGATATGGTGATTGGTATCATTGCTGGGGGCGATGGAGCGATTCGCAAGGCGGTGGAGAATGCGGAAGATGATCCGAATCAAGCTTGGAAAGATATGGAGGCCTATGACATTGGACCTTTGGATACGGTCATTGGGATTGCGGCTTCGGGTCGTACACCTTATGTGATTGGTGGTTTGAAGGAAGCTAATGCGAAAGGTTTAGTGACGGGCTGTATTGTGTGTAATGGCGGAAGCCCGATTGCGGCGGAAGCACGTTATCCCGTGGAAGTGCTCGTTGGACCTGAATATGTGACCGGAAGCACTCGGATGAAGTCGGGAACTGCTCAAAAATTAGTCCTGAATATGATTTCAACTGCGGTGATGATACGCCTGGGTCGTGTTCGTGGAAATAAGATGGTGGATATGCAGTTGAGTAATCATAAATTGGTTTTACGCGCGATTCGCATGGTTTGTGAAGCAACGGGTAGTTCGGAGGAACTTGCTGCTGAGTTATTGGAAAAGTATGGAAGTGTAAGAAATGCGGTAGATTCTGTTCAGAAGGGATAGAATTTTCCCAAAAAAGCTTTAATTTGCTCATCAATAGGACTTATCCTCAAAAGTATATACGTAAATAACATATGAAAACGATTTCTAAATTTATTATGACCGTAGCACTGGGTGTTGCTGCGTTTGGATTTCAGGCAAAAGCTGAAGATTTTCCGGCTGATATCAAGCCTTTAATGCAAAAATATACCTGTTTTGCATGCCACAAAGTAGATGCACGTTTAGTGGGTCCTGCTTACAAAGATGTAGCAAAGAAGAAATATTCAGTGGATAAAATCGTTGCGTTGATCGCAAAACCTCAGCCTTCTAATTGGCCTGGTTATCCTCCAATGGCGCCAATGACCAATGTACCTAAAGAGGATGCGGTTAAATTAGCGAAGTATATTATTTCATTGAAATAAAGAATAAAAAAAAGACCTCGATGCAAATCGAGGTCTTTTTTTATAATGTCTTTAACATCCAAATATCACATCCATCGTGTCCGCTGTTTCCGAGGGGATTATCCAGTTTAGCGAATCCTTGTTTTTCATAGATGGAAACAGCTTTTGCGAGTTCAGGCATCGACTCTAAGTAGACGTGGGTATAGCCATTTGCTTTGGCCCATTCCATCGATTTATCCATGAGTTTTTTGCCAGTCCCTGTTCCGCGGGCATCTTTATTTACATAAAGTTTCACAAGTTCGCAGGTGCCTTCTGGCAGGTTTTCTGTTGGGAATATGCCACAGCCCCCTACGAGTTTATTGTTCAAGGTTGCGACGAAATAATAAGAGCCGGCAGTTCTGAAAAGTTCAAAAAGTGCATCTGTGGTAGGGTCAAAGTATACGGTTCCCGGTTTGTTCGCTCCAAATTCTGTTAAAGCCGTTCTGATGATCTTAGCGAGCGCAACATTATCTTGAGGTTCAATGGGTCGTATTTGAATGACTTCCTCCATGGGGTGAGGTCTTATTTAGCTGCTTTTTTCGCTGCTGGTTTTTTGGTTGCCTTAGGTTCCTTTTCTGCTGTTTCTACTTTCTCAGCTTTTGGTGCTTTCGCTGCTTTTGCCGGGAAAAGTTCTGGAACATGTGTGAAAAGAATCAGGTACCAGCTTAAGATTTTCTTGATATCGGACGCAAATACGCGATCAGAATCGTAGTTGGGAACTACATCTGCAATGATGGCAAATAATTCTGCATCAGCTGCTTTTTTAGGCTCTAATGGCAATACACCATTGAATTTCGCATGGATTTGTAAAAACAAATCAGCTAAAGGCAATGTGCTGTCTTGGTGATCTGCTAGGTAAAGTGAGATATCTTTTAGGACAGAAATTCGTGTTTGGCCTCCTACGACTGATTTTTGTTTGGCTGCGTCAAGTGTTTCTACGATAACGCCCGTACGTGTTGGTTTTAACACTTTAAATAATCCGGGTTTACCAGAGATATGCGCAACTTCGTTTAATAATTCCATGTGTTTATAGCTAATGATGGCTGCAAAAGTATTAAGATTTCCCTATTTTATAAGGGGATGTTTGAATTAATTCAGCGATGTTCGCTAAAATTTCTTCCCTTCCTACGTGTTTTTCAGCTGAGGTGATGAAAATTTCAGGTAGTTCATCCCACATTTCTGATAAGAAGTTTTTATAGGCATCTACACTTTCGTTCACCTGTTTTTGGGAAAGTTTGTCGGCTTTTGTAAAGACCAAATGAAACGGAATTTCATGTTCGACCATGCGGCTCATAAATTCGATGTCTACGGCTTGTGGCTTTAATCGAATGTCGATAAGAACGAATAAACAGGTTAGGTTTTCGCGATGGATTAAATAATCGAAGATCATTTTTTCGAAATCACGTCGTTTTTCTTTACTCACTTTCGCAAATCCGTATCCGGGTAAATCGACCAAATACCATTTTTCGTCAATCATGAAGTGATTGATGAGTTGGGTTTTACCAGGTGTTTGTGATGTTTTGGCAAGGCCTTTGTGGAAAGTCAATGAATTGATCAGTGAGGATTTTCCTACATTGGACCGACCAATAAATGCAAATTCGGGAAAGCGAGCCGGTGGGCAGGTTTTGAAATCGGTGTTACTGGTAACGAAGCGGGCGATGAGTTGGGACATACGAGTGAATTGAAATGCAAAGGTAGGGAAAAAGTCCGGAGTGTGAAGGGAAAGAGTCCGAAGGTGGGAAGCCGGAAGTCCGAAGGGAAAGAGTCCGAAGGGAAAGAGTCCGAAGGTGGGAAGCCGGAAGTCTGAAGGGAAAGAGTCCGAAGTGGAGAAGTCCGGAGTCCGAAGGGAAAGAGTCCGAAGGTGGAAAGTCCTAAGTTCGAAGGGAAAGAATCCGAAGGTGGGAAGCCGGGAGTCTGAAGGGAAAGAGTCCGAAGTGGAGAAGTCCGGAGTTCGAAGGGAAAGTGTCCAAAGTGAATGAGTCCGAAGTGGACTTAAAGGGATTTTACGTCTTTTCGGTTAAGTGTTCTTGATAAACCATTTATCATTTTGGAAATTTCAAGTAGTTTTTTGTTACATTCCTCATAATCCTTGTTGGAAATATACGATAGTTTATATGCCAAATAGTTCATCGAGCGCACTTCACTGGTCGATCCTAAAGATATGAACAAAAAACGCTTAAACTCTTTATCAGAACTTCGATCAAACCCTTCAGCTATATTATTCACAATGGAAACAGAGGCTCTTTGAATTTGATTTTTAAAACCAAAGTCCTGATTGTTTGAGTATAAACGATATACCATTAAAACCAATTCAATTGATTTTTGCCAAACTAGTAGATCTTCAAATTTAGATACCCGCATTAGTTTATCTTTTTAACGCTATTTCTATTTTCTATTGCATCAGTAAACTCATTTTCTACTAGGCGTTTAATAATAATCCTATTTGCACTTTTTCCTTCGGACTTTGGACTCTTTTCCTTCGGACTTTTTCCTTTTAGACTATTTTCCTCCGGACTCTTTCTCTTCGGACTATTTTCTTTTACCTTTGCGTCCGTATGGAAAAACTACAAAACGACCTCATTCTTCGTGCTGCGCAAGGTTTACCCGTAGAACGCGTTCCTGTATGGGTAATGCGACAAGCGGGCCGGATTTTACCTGAATACCGTGAAGTTCGTGCGAAAGCGGGTTCTTTTATCGGTTTAGCGACTAATCCTGAGTTGGCTGCTGAGGTGACGATCCAACCGGTTGATCGTTTTGGTGTGGATGCAGCGATTATTTTCTCGGATATCTTGGTTGTTCCTGAAGCGATGGGTTTACCCTATTTAATGGAGGAGCAAAAAGGTCCCGTATTTCCAGATGTTATTCGGTCAGCAGCGGATTTAGCCAAAATTCGTGATGCAAATCCAGAGGAAGATTTGAAATACGTTTTGGATGCGATTAAAATCGTCAAAAAAGAATTAGCGGGACGTGTTCCATTGATTGGTTTTGCTGGTGCGCCATTTACCATTTTTTGTTACATGGTCGAAGGGAAAGGTTCCAAAACTTTCTCGCAAGCGAAAAAGATGTTATACGCAGAACCCGAATTGGCACATGCTTTATTGCAAAAGATAACGGATTCTACGATTGCCTATTTAAAAGCGCAGGTGAACGCCGGTGCAAATTTGTTGCAGATATTTGATTCTTGGGCAGGTATTTTATCGCCGATACAATACAGTGCATTTTCGACTCCTTATTTAAAACAGATTTGCGATGCAATCCAGGATGTTCCTGTCACGCTTTTTGCCAAAGGTGCCTTTTTCGCCCGAGAAGAGATGGCTCAATTGAATTGTGCAACAATCGGTCTTGATTGGAATATGGATATTGCGGAGTCTCGTAGTTTGGTAGGTCCCAATAAAACATTGCAAGGAAATTTAGACCCTTGCGCGCTTTATGGTGATTTCAAAACAGTTGAAGCAGAAACGAAAGCGATGTTGAAGGCTTTTGGTACCCAACGCTATATTGCGAATTTAGGGCATGGCGTTTATCCGGATATTCATCCCGATAAGGTGCAGTGCTTCGTCGATACGATTCAAAATTATCAATGAGTCGTCCTAAAACTGTCAACCTATTTTAGGACGACTCAGTGCAAAAACTTATTTCGCTGAATAGTTCGGCGCTTCTTTCGAAATACTCACATCATGTGGGTGACTTTCTTTCACACCTGCCGAAGTGATTTTAACGAATTTGGCTTGTTGCATGGCTTCGATGGAAGCAGCACCACAATAACCCATACCGGCTTTTAATCCACCAACCATTTGGTATAAGATTTCTGTCACGGAACCTTTGAATGGAACCCGACCCACAATGCCTTCGGGAACTAATTTTTTGATATCATCTTCGGCATCTTGGAAATAACGATCTTTTGATCCGTCTTCCATGGCTTCCAAAGAACCCATACCGCGGTATGATTTGAATTTACGTCCTTCTAAAATGATCATCTCACCGGGA
>CANGCD010000013.1 GCA_947452215.1 Cytophagaceae bacterium
AAACCGTTTTTGTTGATCGTACGGATTGCTTTCGCAGATACTTTCATACGAACCCAAACACCTTCAGACTCTAAGAAAAATTTCTTTGTCTGCAAGTTCGGATAAAACTTACGTTTTGTCTTATTGTTCGCGTGTGATACGTTGTTACCTACACGAGTTCTCTTTCCAGTTAATTGACAAACCTTTGCCATAATATGTTGTTTTTAAAATTGAATGCGATTCTAAAATGGTTTCCCTCAAAGGGATTGCAAAAGTAGGAAATATTTTGAAAAATCCCAAAGGTCTTTACAAAATTTATAAAATGCCTTGGATTGTGTATCTTTGAGTCATGGCCAAGCGAAAAACCGAGGAATCCGTTAGCAAGAAAATCATCTCTTCCCTGATCTGGTTGGGCACCTTACCTTTATGCCTATACACGCTATTGACCTATTTATTAAGCTATTCGCTTATCATCGATCACTGGCTTGCAGGCTTTATCATGATGACCTTGCCCTATGCACAGGTACTCTGTTTGATCTCCTTAATTTATTGGATGTTTCGTCGGGCAAAACGAGCGCTTCTCCCCTTGGTTGTGCTCGCATTAGGCTATGGATTTATTCCCAGAAGTATTGTATGGAATACAGCCAAAACACCCGCAAAAAAAGATTTGCGCGTATTGAGTTATAATGTATATGGCATGTACTCCAATAATTACAGTGGAAATGAGGAGAAAGTGAAAGCACTCAAGGCATTTATGTTGGACTACCAGGCCGATATAAAATGTTTCCAAGAATTCTATTCCCATGCGGATCGCAAGGCATATCGGAGCATCAACATGATGAAGGACTCATATCCACATTATGCATTTATTCCTTTGAAAGAAGATTTTTTTGAGGCGAAAGAAAAAATGGGGTTGGCAATTTTCTCCAAATATCCCATTATTCATCAGTCGGGAAAGCAGTTTGGTAACTCAGCGAATGGTTATTTGTACGCGGATATTGTTGCCAAGGAAGATACCTTTCGAATCATCAACGTGCAGTTGTGGTCGATGGGCATTCGCGTGGGGCGTGTGACTGGAAAAATTCGCGACCAAGATTATGAAGATGCCAAGAAAGAAGGACGTGGAATTATGAATTCGTTACGAAAGGGATTTATCCATCATAAGGATGAAATGTCACAGATAAATCGATTGATTCAGGAAAGCATGTATCCGGTTATTGTGGTAGGTGACTTAAATGAAACACCGTATGGTTGGGCATATGGCACATTACGCGAACGACTTAAAAATTCATTTGAAGAGGCTGGCCGGGGATTTGGGTTCACCTTAAATCGTAGTCCTTATTTAGTTCGAATCGACAATCAATTTTATTCGAACGATTTTGCGGTGAAACAATTCGTTACGCTTCGAAATATTACGTATTCAGATCATTTCCCAATTGCAGCAGATTACGAACTAAAATAAGCGATGGCCAACAATAAACTTTGGAAAGTTCTCGGAACTAGCTTCGGCGTGGCTGTAACTTTGGGGGGCACGGTGGGAACAGGTATTCTACGCAAGCCTGGCCCGATCGCTGAACTTTTACACAACCCATCGCTCATCATCAGTTTGTGGTTGCTTGTGGCGATTTATGCTTTATTAGGAGTAAGTTGCGTGTTAGAATTAAGCTTATCCATCCCAAAAGCAGGCGCTTGGTATGGTTACGCTGAACGTGCATTTGGCCGATACATCGGTTTCATCGTAGGACTTAGCTCTTGGCTCGGTACCGTGACAGCATTGGGATTTGGCTCGTATACCTGCAGTGAATACCTCGCTATTCTTTTTCCTCGCTTACAAGGTTTTGAATTGTATTGCGCCATATCACTCCTGCTTATCTTATGGTTTTTTCATCAATTAGGGGTTATCGTTGCTGGCAAATCGCAAGAATGGTTTAGTGGAATTAAAGCATTAGCCCTAATTGGGTTCATTGGCATTTGTTTTGCTCAAGGGGAAGGTGGCGCTTGGCAGGATAGTCCCGCAGCTCCTACTGGATTACCCCTCTGGTCGGGAATCTTAACTGCATTGCTTTCCATTTTTTACGCCTTTGACGGTTGGCACACCGCCGCCTATTTCACCGAAGAAAACAAAGAGCCTCAGAAAAGTATGCCGAAATCCATGTTTATTGGAGTCATTGTGGTAGCCGTAATTTATATTTTAATCAACATCGGTATTTTACATACGCTTTCATGGTCGGAATTAAGCCAAAGTAAATTAGCCGCGGCGGATGCGATGCAGAAAATTCTCGGTGAACAAACGGGTCGATGGGTTACTACATTTTTAATGCTGAGTATTTTAGGCATACTCAATACCCAAGTTATGTTCGCGCCTCGGGTAATTTTTTCAATGAGTCGGGATGGATTATTTTTTGCTAGCGCAGGTAAGGTAAATGCCCAAGGAAGCCCCACAGTGGCGACGCATATGACGGTCGGCCTAGCCTGTTTATTTTTGATTAGCAGCCAGTCGATTAGTGACCGCTTATCCGACATCGCCACATTCTTTTTTGTGGCCAGTTATTTAGCGGGATTTGCGTCATTACTACGTTTAAGGAAAACAGAGCCGGACTTGAATCGCCCGTATCGCGTTTGGGCCTACCCCTATTTACCCATTTTATTGGTACTCATATCGAGTTTATTCCTTTTGGGCACGTTAATACAAAATGTGGCCAGCATTCCATTTGTGATTGCATTCATGGTCATTAGCTACATCATTTACCGATTTGGCCTAACGAAGCGCATTTAATATCCCCAAAATATTCATACGCATATTGACGATACTTTGATTCCCAAGATTTGACATAATGGAAAATACATACCATTTTCCTTGGGCATTTAGATAATATCCCGAAAGGTTATACGTATTACCAAACGATCCTGATTTCGCATAAAAGCGAGAACGCTTATCATCTGGCACCATTCTACGGATCGTCCCTGTTGAGCCCGATTCCGGCAATAGTTTAAATAAGCGATCTTCTCCTATTTCTTCCTTCAGTAGGCGTAATACTTGAACCAAATCTTTCGGACGCATCAAATTATAGCGCGAAAGCCCAGAACCATCTACCCATTTTAATGGCAACAACAATGAATCTTCCTTTTTTAGATTCTCTATGATTTTATTCGTTGGCCCTACCCAATTTTTCTGTGCGGCGATGAGATAAAGTAACTGCTCCGCAATTTGATTGTCGCTGCTATGCAACATCGGCACAAAAAGGCTATCTAATTTCCCCGCGTAGGCTAATCTCGATCTTCCGTCGAAGGGCATGGGCTGATGTAGGATGGGTTTATTTATTTCGAAACTCAAAATTTCTGCTGATTGCTTAGCAGAAGTAATGAATGGTATAACTTCGATAAAATCGTTCTTGATGTTCGGAACCTCAAATAGATTAGCGTGATAAGTGCGCTTACTAGATAAACCCTTTGCATTGATGACTTGAGACGTAAAATAGGCCGGAGAAACGTTCCGAACACCCGCTTTCTGTGTAATCCGCACCTGATTATTATACATGGGAATGGATGAAATTTCAGCAGAATAATCATCCGAATAGTCATCCCAGGCCCAGCCACTTCCCAAAGGCCGAACATTTTCATCAGAATCGGCTAGGACTAATACTTTATTTGTCTCACTCAGTTTCTTCAACAAAGCATCCCCGTGTAGATCTGGATGTAATAAACTCGGATCCCCTGTTCCCCAAAAATAAAGTGTATCGGCCATTTCAAGATAACGATAGGCTGGGATCGAATCCTTCAAAATCCGATTAGCTTCTAAAAAAGTCACTAATTTGGCATTCGATGCCGGCATGAAATAGTGGTCTGCGTCATGCTGAAAAACTACTTTTCCCGAACCAAGTTCCTGAATCAATATGCCCGATGCTTGTTCATCCAGATGACCTAATTTAAAAGCCTGATTAATTCGAGAGCTTGTACAAGCTGTAGCTAGAATGCCAAGGAACGCGAGGTATGCGAGTAGTTTCATAGCTTAAAGGTAAAAAAAATATGTATTTTCGTGCTTAATTTTCTGAAATGCTCGTAGGTTTTGTCGTCTTTTATTTAGTGCTCAACTTAGCCGTTGGCTGGTTCGCTAGCACAAAAGTGCGGACAACAACGGACTTCGTTTTAGCGGGCCGGACCTTGTCTTTTGGATTGGCAACCATGGTCACATTCGCGACTTGGTTCGGGAGCGAAACCCTACTTGGTGCCCCCAGAGAATTTGTCCATGGTGGCCTATATGCGGTGATTGAGGAACCCTTTGGAGCAGCATTAGGACTATTTCTCGTGGGAGCCATTTACGCACGAAAATTATACCCACTTCCCGTTTTAACCTTTAGTGATTTCTTTCGCATCCGTTTCGGAGGATTATCCGAAAAAATATCAGCCTTGGTGATGATTCCGTCCTACTTCGGTTGGATCTCAGCACAATTAGTCGCTCTCGGACTAACCCTGCATTTATTACTCCCTATTAGCACAGAAGTCGGAATTGTCATCGGAGCCTTGCTTGTCATGACCTATACCTTGATGGGTGGCATGTGGTCCATCTCAATCACCGACTTCCTTCACAACATTATTTTAATTGTAGGGCTACTTCTGTTGGCTTATTTACTGCTCGACAAAATTCCGGATTTCGGGATGTTTATCGACCAACAAACCAAAGGATTTTTTCGCTTCACTCCACAAGCAAACACATGGGTCGAGTGGCTGCAGTATCTGGGAGCTTGGATGGTGATTGGATTAGGAAGCATTCCCCAACAAGATATATTCCAACGGGTCATGTCGGCCAAAAGTAGCCCTATTGCCGCAAAAGCAAGTATTGCAGCAGGAACGATGTATTTGACCATTGCGATGCTCCCTTTGTTAATCGGCTTAATTGGGGTACGCCTTTACCCCAGTTTATTGGCCGACGATACCTTATTGATACCGCATTTGGTGATGCGTTTTATGCCCTATGGAATTCAAGTGTTGTTTTTGGGAGCCCTGCTATCAGCTTTGTTGAGCACGACAAGTGGTGCGATTTTAGCACCTGCGTCCGTGTTGGGAGAGAACTTGTGGAAGCCCTTTTTGAAACATCCGTCCGACAAAAAAGTCTTGCGGGTTATTCGATTATCGGTCGTTGTGGTAACGCTAGCCTGTATTTGGATGGCGGTGAGCCGACAAAATATTTTTGAACTTGTGGGGGAAGCGTCTGCCTTTAGTTTAGTTTCCTTGTTTATCCCATTAAATGCAGGTTTGTGGTGGAAAAGAGCAAGTGCGATGGGTAGTCACCTGAGTATGCTACTTGGCTTGTTTGTTTGGGCGTATGTCAACTTCATTCATCCCGTTGAAATTCCGGCCATATGGTTTGGCTTATTGGCGAGTTTATTGGGATTGTTGGTAGGAACTTATGGTTTTCCTAGGCCAACCAAGGTTGCTGAATAGTTCCGATGTATTTTCCTTTTTGTTGGGTCAAAATAAGGTCCAGCAAATTCTCACCCACATTGGGATACATAATCACGTTTGAGATTTGCTCAATCGGCAACCATAAAACTTCCATGGCATTGGTTTCGCCTACTTGCAGTTCAGGGATCCCCGCGAGTAATTCTCCCTCGAAAAGAATGTGTAACACATCGTCCCGTTGTTCGCTTCCACTGACTTGGCCCATCATAAGCATATCACCCACTTCCACATCAATCCCTAATTCTTCCATGCATTCACGGGCGATGGTTTCGCTCAGTAATTCACCTGGATCTGGATTTCCCCCGGGAAGGTTAAAGATAAATTGTTCGCCATATTGATATTTCATGACGAGTAAATGATTGTTTTCAATTAATACTAGGGCTGGTCTGCAACGCATAAATTAGGGTAATACACCTTAAATTAACATTATTTTTCGAATTGTCCTACCTTTGCATTACTAAAACCAGCCAAATGACCGTTCAAGACGTTTGCAATTCCATGGAATCATGGGCGCCATTAAGTTGGCAAGAATCCTACGACAACGCCGGGCTTCTATGTGGAAGTCGGTCCCAACCCGTTAAGGGCGTATTAATCAGCCTAGATTGCACGGAGGCTGTTGTTCAGGAAGCGATCGACAAAGGTTGCAATCTGATTGTTGCTCACCATCCCATTGTTTTCAAAGGATTAAAATCGTTGACCGGCAAAGATTATGTGGAGCGGACAATGATTTTGGCTATCAAAAACGATATTGCGATCTACGCCAGTCATACCAATTTGGATCATGCCCCGAAGGGGGTCAGTTACCAATTAGCACAAAAACTGGGTTTACGAGGTGGCCGTGTTCTACGACCATTTAAGCAAGCCTTGAAGCATTTGACATACTTCGTCCCATCTGACGCAGCGGAAGCGACGCGTGTAGCTTTACATGCCGCAGGTGCTGGCAACATAGGCAACTATTCCGAATGCAGTTTCAGCCAAGCGGGAACGGGACGCTTTACGCCAAACGATGAAGCGAATCCGACAATTGGGAAAAGGAATCAGGCGGAAGAAGTCAATGAGGAGCAAATTCAGGTAATTTATCCGGCACATTTGGAAAATACAATTCTAAACGCGTTAAAAGCGGCACATCCTTACGAAGAAGTCGCCTATTATCTACAAGGATTAGATAATTCCTGGGACGAAGTGGGTTCCGGCTACATCGCCGAGTTGCCGGAGCCTATGGATGCTTCAGCATTCAGCAGCTATTTGAAGGATAAATTGGGATTGAGTCATTTCCGACATACCGCTTGGTTAGGTAAATCGATTAAGCGCATTGCACTATGTGGAGGTGCAGGAAGTTTTTTACTGAAGGATGCCATAAAAGCAGGAGCGGATGTATTTATCAGTGGAGATTTCAAATATCATGAATTCTTTGATGCCGAAAATCATTGCACCATTTGCGATATAGGGCATTATGAATCCGAAGTCATGATTAAGGATGCAATCCATGCTTATTTATCAAATAATTTTAGTACTTTTGCCGTTCTGAAAAGTATGGCCCACACCAATCCTGTGAGTTATATCTAACTTTTAGAGCGAATTAATAATTCAAACGCAACAAGAATAATGGCTACAGTTACCGAAACTACAATTGCCCAGAAATTAGAAGCATTACTTAAGCTTCAAACGATCGATTCTGCTTTAGACAACATCAAAAAAGTAAGAGGTGATTTACCTGAAGAGGTTCGTGATTTAGAGGATGAAATCGCTGGTTTAGAAACTCGTTTAACGAAGTTCCAAGCTGAAATTAGTTCATTCGAAGAGCAAATCTCGAATTACAAAATTTCTAAAAAGGACTCTGATAAGCTAATTGTAAAGTACAAAGAGCAACAAATGAATGTTCGCAACAACCGTGAACACGATGCCATTTCAAAAGAAATCGAATTACAAGGTTTAGAAATGGAGATTGCTGATAAGCGTATCAAAGAAATCGAATTCAAAGTATTGAACAAAAACGATGAAATCGCTAGCGCTGAATCTAATTTACATGAGCGTAAAAAAGATCTTGAGATCAAACAAAAAGAATTAGAAGTAATCATCGGCGAAAGCGAAGAAGATGAACAAAAATTCTTAAAAGATCGCGATAAAGCATTGAAAAGTGTTGAAGAGCGTTTATTGAAATCTTACACAAAATTACGCGACAACGCAATCAACGGCCTAGCAGTTGTCATGGTGAAGCGTGGTGCTTGTGGTGGATGTTTCAGCTCTGTACCTCCACAACGTCAAACAGACATCAAAGACAAGAAAAAATTGATCGTTTGTGAGCACTGTGGACGTATTCTTGCCGGTGTTGAGGATCCAATCCCAGCGCCTGAGAAAGAGAAAAAACCACGTGGAAAAGCGGCAACAGCAGCGGCTGCAGCGGCAGCAGCAGCTACAGCTGAATAGTTTCCACAGGAAATATAGTGAAAAGCCTAACCTCGTGTTAGGCTTTTTTATTGCCCAGCGTAAAATATCGATCATAAAAAAAGCTCAGCCTTCCGACTGAGCTTTCTCATTTAGTACTCGTTCTTATTTCTTCAACATTCCCAAAAGGGCGCTTAATTTATCTTTCATATCCTTACGATCCACGATGAAATCAAGGAAACCGTGATCAAGGACGAAATCGGCACTTTGAAAACCCTTTGGCAAATCCTTACCAATCGTCTCTTTGATAACACGGGGACCCGCGAAACCGATTAGAGCACCGGGTTCTGCGATATTAAAATCGCCCAACATTGCAAAGGAAGCGGTTACGCCACCCGTTGTAGGATCAGTTAATAACGAGATGTAAGGGATTTTCGCTTCCGCTAAGAGTGCAAGACGCGCAGATGTTTTCGCCATTTGCATCAGGGAGAAACCTGCTTCCATCATACGTGCTCCACCGGAACGCGAAATCATCAAAAAAGGAATTCCTGTTTTCAAGGAATGATCAATCGCACGCGAAATCTTCTCTCCCACGACTGACCCCATAGAACCCCCAATAAAACTAAAATCCATTGCAGCAATGGTAATGGGTGATCCATTCATTTCACCATAGGCAGCACGAACCGCGTCTTTTAAACCTGTTTTATCTTCCGTCGCTTTAACACGATCGGTATATTTTTTTGTATCGGTAAAGTTCAAGGGATCCCCTGAGCTCAACATCGGATCTAATTCCGTGTAGCGTGATTGGTCAAATAACAACTCAAAATACTCTTGAGAACCAATTTTTTCGTGGTAATTACAGCTTGAACAAGTAAATGCAAACAAGCGGTGCTCCCGTGTATGTAAAGCCTTTTTGCAAGACGGACATTGATACCAAAGTCCATCAGGTGCTTCACGTTTAAATTCGGTGGGAGTCTGAATCCCTTTATCTTTTCTTGTAAACCAAGACATACGGCTAAATTAAATTGTTTGCAAAGATAATTAAAAAGGCATTAGCATCTCTATTTGACGATTACAAATCGTTTCAAAACCAGTTGATTTTCCACCTGCAATTGCAAAGCATAAGTCCCAGAACCCAAATAGGTCAAATCGATTTGTTGGTCAAATCGACTCCCTTTTGTTGCGTAAGACTGATTGAAAACCGACTTCCCCTGCAAATCAATGACGCGTAACTGGACGCCATTAAATTCCGAGGCTTGTTCATAAGTCACCTGGGTGAATCCGGAACTTGGGTTCGGAGAGAGCTGCAAGCCCAGTGAGGACGCTGAAGGTTCTACCGCTAAAATAGGGTCTACTTTGGGTGCTTGAATTTTTAAATTATCTACGGCCCATCCCCAGCCATGCGCACCCACATCCGCATGCAAACGGAAACGGATAATGACTTGATCATTAACGCTGAATTTCCCAGAGGCAAGCATGTCTATTTCATGACTTTTAACTAAAGCACTTGTAGCTGTCGCAGTCGAATTACCATCCGCATCACCTGCACTTTTCCATTTGGCCAACCACGTTGAATTCAAATTAGAATCCCAACCGTTCGCAAAATTAAACCAAGACTTACCTTGATCATTCGAACCTTGGACGATGACATAATCATAAAAACTCCGATTGATGGTACCATCCGCATTCAAGAATGGCTCACCTACATCACCTGGTTCTACCAATACGATTTCATCAAAAGTGATTTTCGGATTTTCGGCAGCTAGCTTGATGGGTTTCAACAAAATCGCATCGCTATTGGTGAATTTATCTGTTCCTCCGGCACCATCATAAGACTCTTCGTTTCCATCCGCATAAGGATGTGTTGAGTGCAAAGCAACACTCGAAAATCCTGTCGTTTGTGTTAAATTGAACCCTTTTAAAAAGAAGTCTGCAGCCGGTGTTGTATCAAAATTTTGGATATATGAAGCAACAGGATCTGTTAGCGCCAATACCTTGAAATCATAATAACCACTTGCAGGGCTATATACAATATTGGATATTTTTGCCGCATCCGCGACCACTACTCGATAGCGTATGACATCCCCCGACTTCAATTGCCCAGCTGCAAAATTAAAGGCATTGCTGTATTTAAACGTTTCGCCAGCAACTTTGGTAAAATTCTGACGTACAAAAGCCGCACCATTAATTGAGTATTCCATGTATACGGCCGATATCCCAATATTATCAGAGGTTAATAAGGTAGGCAACGTAATCGTAGTTTGCGAATTAAATATGTATTTCAACGGATTGGCGTAAATAACCACGGGTTTAACTGTATCCGCTCCCACCGTAAAATCAAAGTAACTCCCGATGTTGGTCCCCGAAATCACCGGCGCCTCCGCGGGCGTTGTGAATTTCTTTCCACCTGCATCATTAGCGGTCCAATAGTAGTTTATCTTACGCGTTGCGGATGACTTAGGTAACGTATAAGTATACGTATTTCCTGATTTAACTAATGGCATGGAGGTGGCCGACAAAATACTTTTGTCTATGGCCATCATCAACTTCACGGAAGATTCATTGATTAGCGTATCAGAATATACTTTCGCGGTAAAAATGATATCCTTTGTTGTTTCTTCTGTATCGTTAAAATTATCGGCAATGATGTTGGACGAAGACCAACCAAAATCACTGAATGCACCAAGCACAATAGGACCGATATCCCGAGTAACCTCACCGCGTGCAATTTGTGGAGTCATCAGGGCATTTGGATCACCCACTTTATATTTGGCTTGATCGACGTGATAAATACTCGATCCATCGGAAAAAGTGGTAGGAGCATATAACTTCCCTTTATCACCATTCAAACGAAGGATACTCGGAGACGTCATAAAAAGGTTATTCGAAGAAACCTGTGTTTTTAATGCTGCTGAGGGATTGGCATATTTTGTTGTATCCATTAATGCAGCACCGGCAGCATTGACCATAAATTGATCAAAGATTCCTGGATATCCGTACTCGGCTTGTGTCTTATCTGAGGACAAACCCACTTGTCCAATAAACCCAAGTCCATGTCCAAATTCATGCAAAACCACCGAATAAAGATCAATCTGATTCAATTTGGGAACTCCATCCGTACCGGTATACCAATCCGTAAAATCGGAATTAAAGGTCGCAACGATATCAGGATTCGTACCATTCAAATTTTTATGAGCCATCTTTTCCGCTAAAGCCACGGGATACCAGGTGTTCAGTCGGTTAGAGCCGACAAAATTCCGAACGTTTGTAGATGCCCCCGCACTCCCCAACACGCCCGTTGCTAATGATTTCCATTGCACATAAATATTAATGGTAACATCCGAATTTAAGGATGTCGCCCATAGATTAGCCGCACGCTCAAAAATAGTTTTAATATCAGCCGGAGGGGCTGTTTCATAGGTCACAATTACTTGTGTTCCCGCTTTTGCAGCTTGTTGGGCCTGGGATGCTCTTGCATTCCGGTTTTGAATTTCTTCCAGTATCCGTTGGGAATAGCCTTCCGGCAACTCGCGATGAATACCCGATTTTTCTGGCGTATATTCCTCTATAATCAAACCAGGCTTAAACTCCATTTTGATTTTTTGGGCAACGATTTGACTCGAAAGACCTAAAAACAAGAATAAATAAGCGAATACATTTTTCATAGAACGAATAGAGAAGTGATTAGGAATTCAATTTTTGAAGGTTTTCAAATAAGTTGACAAAATCAGGTGCAATCCATTGGGTATGTGCTAATTCAGTCGCTGTATGCGAAGTCGTTATTCCCACAACCTTCATTCCTGCATTCAATCCGGAGGCAATGCCTTGAAGCGAATCTTCAATGACCCAGCAGTTGGCAGGTTCAACCCCTACCATCGCCGCAGCTTTCAAATAAATCTCAGGATCAGGTTTCCCCTTACGGACTTCAGCGCCTCCGATAATCGCATCAAATTGATTGCGAATACCCAGGCCGTCCACAATAAAATCAATATTCCCGGGACCTGCTGAAGTAGCCAAGGCGGTCTTGATTCCATGGGTGCGCAAGGCCTTTAAAAAAGGTAATAAGCCGGGAGCGGGCTTCATGTGATCTTTGTAAAAGCCACGGTATAAAATTTCCTTTTCTTCTTCCAATACTTCCACCTCGGCTCGAGTCATTTCCTTTTTGTAGAACCACTCATAGGTATCTTTGGAATTCATCCCATTCAATTCCCGATAAAAAATCTCACGGGTCAATGGGATATGGTGCCTTTCACAAAAGAGCAGCCAAGCATCCACGTGATAAGGTAAATTATCAACGACCACACCGTCCATATCAAAAAGTACAGCTTTCATGTTTATATACTTAGGCAAAGGCCATCGTGAGCTAAAAATACATTGGGAGGTAATTCTTGTTGGACCACCTCATGCAAACCCATCATGTGGCTAATATGCGTAATATAAGCCTGTTCGGGTTGCACTTTGGCAATTACCTCCAAAGCCTCATCCAAGGTAAAATGCGAAATATGGGTTGTCTTACGAAGCGCATTGATGACGAGTACTTTGGAACCTTTGATTTTTTCCAATTCCTCATCCGCGATGAAATTTGCGTCCGTGATGTAGGTAAAATCTCCAAAACGAAAACCTAACACATCCAAGTAATAGTGCTTGACAAAGATGGGAACCACGTCAACCCCTTGAATGGAAAATGGCTGCCCATCAATTTCATACACATCGATTTCGGGTACACCTGGATATTTATTTTCACCAAAGGCATACGCAAACTCACGCTTCAATTGCTCGATTACTTGCGCACGGGCATACATGGGAATAGATGATTGCTGGGCAAAATTAAAGCCTCGGATATCGTCAAGACCCGCGGTATGATCCTTGTGCTCGTGTGTAAACAGAACTGCGTCGACGCGTTTAATCCCAGCTCGTAAAATTTGCTGGCGAAAATCCGGACCTGTATCGATGATGAAACTTTTCCCTTGCACCTGAATGTGCATGGAAACACGTAAACGTTGATCACGCGTGTCTTGCGAGGCACATACCTCGCAGGAACAAGCGATCATGGGAATCCCCTGTGAAGTTCCAGTTCCTAAAAATTGTACCTGGATTGGGGACATACCTTTATTCGGTTAATGCTTTCACTTGGGAAACCAAAGCATCGAAATTCAAGGGCTTAGCTAAGAAGTCATCAAAACCTACCGCTTTGAAATCCTCCATGGTATAGTTTCTTGCATTTCCTGTAATTGCAATCATTGGAATAGCCGCTTTTTTAGCGTCAGTTAATGCACGAACTGCTTTTGCGCAATCCATTCCATCCATCACAGGCATATTGATATCCAACAAAAGAATGTCAAAATCAGCTTTCGCTAATTCATCTAATACTTGCTGGCCATTTTTCACCGCGTGAATTTCAAAATTTTGAAATTCTAAAATCTTACGAGCTAAATTTTGAATGACAGAACTGTCCTCAGCGATTAATACTTTTTTCATAAAATTCGATTTGATATTTTGAGGCTAAACCTCATATTCAAGTAAAAATAGAGAAACAAATGAACTTTACCAATAAAAAAAGCGACCCTTTTGGAGTCGCTTTTAAAATGAATTCAAATTCTTTATTTCACGTAAATTGAAACAGATGTTTTGTCCCAATCCAAGGTAATTTGACCTGCTGGCGAAACGCCAATCGTGAATTTCTCCGTCATCGCATGCTCACTAACTTTTCCTGTAACACGTAACACATCTTTCTCCGCTTTGTAGGTATAGGCTCCCCATTGTTTCGCATCGCTATTAAAAATCACCGTCCACTCGGTAGGGCCAGGAATCGTAAACAAAGAATAAACGCCTTTTGCCAATGCTTTGCCTTGCACAGTTACATCCGCAGAAAACTCAATAGTCGTTGCCTCATTTGCACCCGTACGCCAAACTTCCCCAAACGGAGCTAGGGCTTTGGCATCTTTAGCACCAAAAACCAAACGACCTTTCACTGAGGGTTGTGCATATTTAATCATTACTTCCGTTGTTCCTACTTTTTGGATAACGACAGCTGGTGGAGATGCAGGAGCTTTTTGAGCAAATGCTCCGAAAGTCATTACACTAAATAAAATTGCTAAATACTTTTTCATGGTTATATATGTTGTTTATGATTTACAAATTAAGCCAATAATTTAATTTTAACACGATAGACCGATTACGAATTTGCATAATCTCGGGGAAATAGTTGTCGGTATACACCAAAAACAAATCCGATGCCGGCTTATACCGCCATTGCAAACGAGCATTCAAGTTGACATTTTTTGTTTGCTGGTTCAACTGAAAGAACGTAGCAAAAAATAATTTATTCGAGAATGTGATATCAATTTTAGGGCGAATGATCCAAAATTGCGCCGAAACCTTTTGATCTTTGATCAACGCATCGCCAGGAATAAATACATCCTGAATATCATTATAATCCACTGCAACGGATACACTACCATACGGCTGGAAACGGTAACCTAAATCTGCCGTAATGCCGGTCCGGGTTCCATGCCCATAATAACCACCATAACGAGCTGTCAAATTATAGGTAAACAATTTAATCGGAGAAGAAACATATTTCATGTTTATCGCATACCAATCGTGCTCCGTACCCTTCAATAAAACGCGATTCCCCATCCTTGTGGCATCAAAATCATACAATAACTTTACAAAATCATACGATACATATGCCCCAAAATTTGTACGATCTTTCTTCGTGCCCTCATAACCCACATACGTGGTGTTGTCGGTAAATGTCCCCTGATTATTCCAATAGCTGGATGAGAACACTTTCAGGGTGGTGAAAAATATGTCACTCATTTTATTTTTGGGATAAATGATTTTTCCCAACTCGGGTTGTAATTGCAGAAAATTAACACGTGGCACATAGCCCACTTCAGGGTTGTAATTCTGACCTATCCATTGTTCTTTAATTGACAAAGCCCAGTTATTATCCGTATAGGCCAAAGATGCGGCTTGTGCAAAATCTTGGCCTAAATTTTGTGGGCTGATGGTTTTGGCAAAGAATGCAGATCCTGTCCAAAAATTATCTTTGGAGGCCAAATTATATTCAACACCTACATCGCGATTATAAGGCTGATAGCCATTGGACTTTTGCAAATCGGTATCAATGAACGATTCTTTATTCACCATATAAGCACCGAAATTCGAGCGAGCAAATAATTTTCGTTGTAGTGCCACCATCGAATAATTTTGTGTCGGTACGCCCTTCGCATCAATCCGTTGCGACTGTACATTCAAAACTCCAATACGCCAATCCGGATTCAATTTACCACTGACCCGCGCCCCATAGGTAATCGGCGTTTGCTCATAAATACCTGTTTTGTTATTCAAGGCCAAACCAATTCTTCGCGAGAAAAAGGGCCGAATACTCTCCGTCCCAAAGCCATCAAATAAATCGGAGTTCTCGATAAAAAACTGTCGTTTTTCAGGATAAAATAACTCAAATCGGTCCAAATTAGTTTGTTGGCGATCAACATCCACCTGTGAAAAATCCGGATTCAAAGTCATATCCAAATTCAAACCGGAATTAATCGCCACTTTGATGTCTCCTCCGATTTGATTCCGATTAGATGTAGGGTCCTTCGATTCATAATTCGCGGTGATCCCCGATAAGCCATACGGAATAATCGAAATATTCTTTTTAGGCGCAGGGGGTGGCGTATCCCAAACCAATACACCCGCATAGGCTAAAGATGCCGTAGGGAATTGTCGGGGAACGGGTGCCCAGGCCGACTTCTCTTTGGCCTTTAAATCGTAGCGGGAAAAGTTGATTCCCCAGCGTTTGATGTTGTCTTTGTAGCGGATGGATTTGAAGGGAATGGCCGCTTCAAAAATCCAGGAATCGCGTTTATAGGTTGTTGCGGATTCCCATTTATTGTCCCAGTTTAGATTTACTTTGGCGCCTTCCGACATCTGTCCATCCCATTGTGCGCCGGCGGCATTAGCACCGAATGCGAAACCCGTAGTCTTATCCTCGAAGGTATCGATGAAGACAAGGAAATTATCATTTACACCAAAAGAGAAATCGCGTTTCATCGACTCCACAACAAAAGCACCAGGTTCCTTTAAAAAACATTCCGCCGATATATAAATGTATTTATCGTCGTAAGACATCTTCACGTCTGTACGTACTTGGGCACACAAGGAGTCAAAGGGATTGCACATCATGAAATCACTGACCGCTGCGGCATCAAGCCAAGATTGCTCATTCAATACCCCATCAATCACGACTTTTCCTGTCGTTTTTTGAATATTCATTTTGAATTTTTCATTGATTTTCTGAGCCTGCAATATGGTTACGGAGCAAAACAAAGCAATCAAGATGGGCAGCAATCTTTTCATAGGATACAAATAGGATAACAAACAAAGGTAAGTTATTTTCACTTGGGACTTGTGGGTCTTATAGGGCTTGATTATTTTTGCAACAAAATATATAAAAAAGCAATCGCATGGGAAGAGCATTTGAATTCCGAAAAGCACGTAAATTCAAAAGATGGGGGCAGATGGCCAAGACCTTCACCAAAATTGGAAAAGACATTGTCATTGCCGTGAAAGCAGGTGGCGGAGACCCAGCTTCTAATTCTCGCTTAAGAGCCATCATTCAAAATGCAAAGGCAGTTAATATGCCAAAAGAGAATGTGGAGCGAGCAATCAAACGCGCAACTTCTAAGGATCAAGAGGATTACAAAGAGATTGTATACGAAGGATATGCCCAACACGGCATCGCCATTCTTGTAGAAACAACAACAGATAACATCAATCGTACCGTAGCCAACATCCGATCATCGTTCACGAAATGTGGCGGTTCTTTGGGCACAACGGGTATGTTAGACTTCATTTTCGCGCGCAAATCGGTGTTCAAAATTGCAGCTAAACCGGAAATTGATTTAGAAGAATTAGAACTTGAATTAATCGATTTAGGCGTAGATGAGGTGTTTTTGGACGAAGAAACAAACCAAATCAATATTTATGGTGAATTCACGGCTTTCGGAGGGATTCAAAAATACTTGGAGGGTGAGGGATACGAGTTATTAGGTGCCGACTTTGAGCGCATCCCTGACGAAACAAAAGAGTTAACGGATGCTCAGGTAGCGGATGTCGAAAAGCTCATCGAACGTTTGGAAGAAGACGACGATGTGCAGAACGTCTACCATAACATGGGATAAAGCAAAAGGCCATCTGTCAGTGACTGATGGCCTTTTTTTTAATAGTATACCTTAAAGGAATAACAAAACGTTTCTTTACTTTTTGCGATAGATAGCTAAAGCTTATGTAAAATTCTATCGTTTTAAACGATATAAATAAGGTGCCTTATGCGCCCCTCCTGTATATTTCTTCTCGATTCGCTCTAAAATTTCCAAACTCAAAATCTTCCGTTGGAAATTCGTCCGCACCAAGCGCTTACCAAGAATGGTTTCATAAACGAGCTGCAACTCCGACATTGTGAACGTATCGCCCAACAATTCAAAGGCAACCAATTTCTCATCCAAACTTCTCCGCAAGGATTCAAGGGCTTTAATCACAATGCGATTATGATCCAAGAATAATTTTGGTAAAGCGGAGACGTCCATCCATTCCGAAGCATCCGATAATCCGCTAGGGTTCACCTGAACTTTCGAATAATCAACCAAGGCATAATAACCAATTGTGATAAAACGCTGGTCAACAAAATTCAATTTATCAGATTCCCCGCCCATCGCTTCATTGACATCACGATGTTCATCCACAGCGCGATAGTTTCGAGCCATGTCACCGAAGGTATAAAACTGCTCCAGGAAAATATCCGTTAAGCCCGTACGTTCCTCCAAGATCCGCTGGGCCGCCTGATCCACATCCTCCTCAAAACCCACAAAACCGCCAGCCAAAGCCCATACAGGGCTCTTTTTAAATTTCAACAGGAGGACTTTCAGTTGGTTTTCATGAAACCCGAAAATCACACAGTCAACAGAAATGCTTGGCAGATATTGCGCTTCAAAACCCATTTACTTAATGTTTTTAATCATAAAATCCTGAATTTGCTTTGCAAAAATCACGTAGCCTTTTTCATTCAAATGCAGCTTATCTGCGACAAAAATATCTTGCATCAAGGTCCCATCAGCCAAATAAAACGGGCTGTGCATATCAATAAAATAACCCCCTTTGGCCTTAATCAATGCATTTAATTCCTTTTGCTTGTCGACGATTGCTACACGCGCTAAACTAGGGCGCGCCGCAACAAATACCAAATTAGCACCTGGCACCTGCTTGGCTAATCGAGCCTTAAATTCATCATATTCAGCTGCAATCACCTGAGGCATTTTTCCTTTCGCCAAATCATTATCCCCCTCATACATAATCACCCACTTCGGTTGGTATTTCACCACCATCCGATCGAAATAATACAAGGCATCCGCTAAGGTTGAACCGCCGAAACCACGGTTGAAAGCAGCTGGCATTCCTTTCATATCCGCATCAAAAGACTTCCACAAACGGAAACTAGAGCTACCAAAAAACAATACCTGGCCTTTGGCCGGCATCAATAGAGAATCTTGTTTTTCATAGGCCAAAATCTCCTTTTCAAAAGGATTTTGGGCCATTAAACTTGTGCTTACGAAAAGCAATAAGGCAATAAGTATCTTATTCATTTGGATATTGTAAACCGATTTGAGCACGTATTTCATCTAATAATCCCATCAACTCTTGACTGAACTGATGTGTCATCCAAGCATTTTCTGTCCGACCCGCCCATAAATCTTCCTGCACCGCATCCGCTTCATAGCTATAGCCCCACCCCTTGCGTTCCGTTTCAAAGACCGTTTCCTTGCCATCATAAATGGTCAATGTCATTCCCTTCGTTTCATGAAAACGTGGATGCATATATATCTTCCCTAAAGTCCCGTAAATGGTACATGTCGTATCTGTTTGAGCCGCAAAAGTAGAGAACAAACTCGCCGTCGCTCCCGAAGCATATTTCGTCGCAATCGAACAATTCATATCCACGCCCGATGGCGCCATCACGCCCGTCGCCTTCATTTCAAGCGGCTGGCCTAATAATAGTTTCGAAATGAATAAAGGGTAAATTCCAATGTCCAACAAAGATCCTCCCGTCAAATGCGGATTAAACCAACGAGCCTCCTCATCGTATTCCGCCTTAAAGCCGAAATCAGCAACCACATGTTTGATGTCACCGATAAGTCCTGAAGCAATGATTTCTTGCAATTTGGCTACTGAAGGATGAAAACGAGTCCATAAGGCCTCCATCAAAAAGAGCTTTTTCTCACGCGCTTTCGCGATCATCGCATTAACCTGCTTGCTATTGATGGCAAATGCCTTCTCACATAAAACATGTACTCCTGCTTCTAAACAAAGCATCGTATGTTCATAATGTAAACCATGTGGAGATGCAATGTAAACGACATCGATTTCGCCACTGGCCAACATCTCCTCGTAAGAACCATAGGCCTTCACCTCTGCCCCATAATTAGTCGCAAATGATTTGGCACGCCCTAAATCACGTGAAGAGACAGCCGATAAATATCCATGTTTTGCATGCACGAGGTCATCCGCAAATTTGGTTGCAATGCCACCGCACGCCAATATACCCCAACGAATGGGTTTTCCAGTTTGAATCATAGGTTTAGACAATTGTACTTATAAAGACCCTAATGTAGTAATTAATGCTTGCACTTGCTCCTCATTCACCGCAGGAAAATTCGCAATACGAATTTGCGTCTCTTTCATCTTGCCGTAGCCCGAGCCCAAAATCATATCCGATTTCGCTTGCACTTGTTTAATAACATCGCCCGCCAATCCTTTGCAATTCAACACGACTACCGTCGCCGAACGATGATTCGGATTCTCAACAAAGATTTCGAAATTCAAAGATTTAGCTGCAAAATCGTATAACGCTTTGGCCTTGCGATCCGTTTCCTTTCGAATCACCTCTACCCCAATGTTGTTGAAATCTTCCGCCACTTTCCCCAACACATAAATCCCCATTACATTCGGAGTCTCAGGCGTTTCGAATTTCTTGTAATTCTCCCAAAGACTTGGCAAAGAATGATAGGTCCCAACGATGCCTTCGTGCAACTTCATGCGCTCCGACTTCTCAAGCATCTTCTCATTCGCTATCCAAACGCCTAAGCCAGCCGGCATACCAAATGCCTTCTGAACTGAAAACATCGCAGAATCAACTAAGTTAAAATCCAAATTCGTATACGGCGCCGAAGAAACCATATCCACCATCATCAACTTATCCTTGTTCGCTTTCTTGATTTTATGAATCTCGGCAGCTTTCATTTGAACACCCGAACTTGTTTCATTCGCCGTGCAACAAATCAATTCCGCATATTCTGGTACTTCAACTTCTGAGGCATCGAAACCTTCACCAAATGGCTTATGCATTCCGTGCGCATACTTGTGCAATTCTTTGGAGAAATCGTAAAATTTCTTGGAGAATGAGCCATTCACTAGGTGAAAACTCTCATGCTCCACGGTATTCATAATCGCACGCTCCCAAATTTCCGTTGCGGACCCCGTAAACAAGACTGCAGTCTCTTTGGGCAAGCCAAAAAGGATACGCAATTGCTCATCGGCATGTTGGTAAATCTTACGAAATGCCGCCGAACGATGGGAAATGGAACCAATGTTTTGGCGAAACGCCTCCGCATAATGTGCCTCCACCGTGGGAAATAAAGCTGCAGGACCTGGGGTAAAAAATGTGCTCATAATTAATATAACATTCTAAATTTGATCGTATTGTCGATCAACTTCAATTCATTCACGATATCCTCCGCGTATTCCTTCGCCACATCCGTAATCACATAACCCGTCTTCTCTGTCGTTTTCAAATATTGTCCAATGATGTTGACATGGTATTTTGCAAACACATTGTTAATCTGTGCCAAAATACCCGGCACATTGTGATGAATATGCAACAAACGGTGTGCATTTTCCAAAGGTGGCAATTGCAATTCAGGGAAATTCACCGAACCATAGGTACTACCGTTGTTCATGAATTGCAACAATTTCGATGGAACAAATTCCCCGATATTCGCTTGTGCCTCTTCCGTACTACCCCCAATATGCGGCGTTAAAATCACATTTGGCAAGCCACGCAATTCATTGATAAATTCTTCATCATTCGTTTTCGGCTCATATGGGAATACGTCTACCGCTGTTCCCCAAACCTTACCAGATTTAATTGCATCAACCAAAGCTGGGATTTCCACCACATGCCCACGGGATAGATTCAAGAAAATTACATTGTCCTTCATCCAAGCAAACTCTTGCTTCCCGATGATGTTGGTATTCGATTTCCGACCATCCACGTGCAAACTCACGAAATCAACGGTCGATAACAACTCTTTCATGCTATTGCACTTCTTCGCATTACCTAAGGCAAGTTTATCGACGATGTCAAAGAAATACACCTCCATACCTAATGCCTCCGCAATGACAGAGATTTGTGTACCGATGTTTCCATAACCTACTAAACCGATTTTCTTACCACGAATTTCAAATGAATTAGTCGCCGATTTATCCCAAACACCGGCGTGCATTTTGGTCGACTTTTCAAAAATGTTACGCGTTAACATCACCATCAAACCAATGGATAATTCCACCACACTACGCGTATTTGAATACGGCGCATTAAACACCGCAATTCCACGATTCTCACATTCCGCTAAATCGATTTGATTGGTTCCGATGCAGAAAGCACCCACACACATCAGGCGTGCTGCATTCGGATGCTCCAATACCTTCTTCGTTAAATTGGTTTTTGAACGCAAACCGATAATCGATACATCTTTGATTTTCTCAATCAATTCGTCCTCATCCAAAGCCCCCTTCAACAATTCAACTTGGAAACCTTCCTTGGAAAATAAAGCAACGGCTGCCGGGTGAACGTTTTCTAACAATAAAACCTTGATACGTGATTTCGGATAAGACTGCGCACGGCTCAAACCATTAATGTACAAAAATTCATCTAAGGATGGAACGACAAAATCTGCTTTATCCGTCACCGCCTTACGCGACACATTCTCAGTAAAAGCAAAGAACTTATTGGCTAGTCCTGCCTCACGCAACTCATAATCTGTATATCCGTCGCCGATTACAAATACCTCTCCTTCCAAAGCCAAAGATTGCAATAAGCGAACTTTTCCTTTGTCCTGAGACAATAAATTCGTGTGATCGTAACCGGTAATATTTCCTTCACCGTCATAGGTAAAGGTATTCGCATGCACATTTTCAGCAGCGATGCCCATTTCTGCTACCACAGGAACGATAAAATCCTTAAATCCACTGGAAACGATCAAAATACGGTCGGCATGTTCACGAATGAACGCTTTGTTTCGCTTGAAGGATTCCGATATTTTTCCTTTTAAAAAGGCAATTAATTGATCTACATGTAATTGATTCGCAGGCAACAAAGCCACGCGCTCACGAAGTGAATCAGCAAACGAATATTCCCCCGTCATGCCTTTGTCCGTGATTTCACGAATTTTTCCAACAATCTCAGCTTGTTTCGGATTGCCTTCCAAGGCGATGCGCGCGAGCTCATCTAATCCTTCAACTTTCGTAAATGTGCTGTCAAAATCAATGACGATGGTTAATTGTTCTAGCTCTTTGGTCGACATGTTATTCAATTTTCAATTTCCGTTAAACCATGCAGCGGCTCTTTGCTCAGCCCAAGTTTGTCCCCGATAATTCTTCGGATAAAACCCGCAATGCCCTCCTGATTCTGGTAATTCGATTTGAACAAAGTCCGAATCAATTCGCTCAGGCAAGCATTCCTGCGATAAAAATGGATCGTTTTTCGCGTTCACAATCAAGGTTGGCACCTGAATGTCTGCTAAAAAATACAAGGAACTATTACGTTTATAATAATCCTCCGCATCTTTAAATCCATGCAAGGGACCCGTGATCACATTATCAAAATCGTACAAACTGCGAATAGATGTCATCATAGACGGCGTAATATCCAAAGGATATCGGGCCGACTTTTCGGTAACTTTTTCTAATAGCGTTTGTAAGAAGCGATGTGTGTAGAGTCTGTTTTCCCGGCGAGTCAATTGCTGACTACTGCTAGAAAGGTGTAAAGGTACGGAAAATGCTACAGCTTTTCGAACGAATTGTAATGCTTTTTTGGCATTTTCTCCAAGCCATTTCAAGCTTAAGTTACCGCCTAAACTAAAGCCTGCCAAGTAGATATCTTTCACCCCACGCGCAACAGCCTGCTGAATAACAAAGTCCAAATCATCCGTCGCCCCGCTATGGTAAAAGCGTAAATTCCGATTAGGTTCTTCGGAGCAACTTCGATAATTCCAAGCCAAAGCATTGAATCCTGGCATAGCACGAATGAGGCCGGTGACGTAATGCCGCCGACTACTCCCCTCCAAACCATGGGAAACAATCAACAAAGGTCTATCATACAGTTTTTCAGACCGCATATGCCAATCCACATCCAAAAAATCACCATCTGGCAATTCTAAACGCTCAGTATGCGAATGGGTCAATGGAACCTTGCGAAATAAAGCCGGATAAATGCTTTGAGTATGGCCTTCC
>CANGCD010000014.1 GCA_947452215.1 Cytophagaceae bacterium
ACTTCGAGACCTTTGCATCTACCGATGAGAATTTGGATTGGGCTTTGGATATGGAAGCTGATCGTATGATCAATTCGCGTATTTCCAAAAGTGAATTAGAAACCGAAATGACGGTCGTTCGCAATGAATTTGAAATGGGTGAAAATGACCCAGGTTCTATTTTGATGGAACGAGTGGTGTCAACAGCTTTTTTATGGCATAATTATGGTAACTCGACAATCGGAGCACGCTCTGATATCGAAAAAGTGCCTATTGAAAACTTGCAGGCATACTATCATAAATATTACCAACCTGATAATGCTGTGTTATTGGTTGCGGGTAAATTTGACCCAACCAAAACTTTGAAATTAATCAATGAAAAATTTGGTGTCATTCCACGTCCTGAGCGTGTATTAACGCCAACATTCACCGCAGAACCGACACAAGACGGTGAGCGTGAGGTAATTTTGCGTCGGGTGGGTGATGTCCAGCAAGTGGGATTGGCTTATCATATTCCGTCAGGCTTACATCCCGATTTCATTGCTTGCGATGTATTGGTAGACTTATTAACGGATGCTCCATCGGGACGCCTATACAAAGCCTTGATCGATACGAAAAAAGCATCGAGTCAATTTGGATATACGATGCAATTAAAAGAGCCAGGATTGGTGTATTTCGGAGCTGAGGTGTTGAAAAACAAATCAATAGATTCGGTAAAAAACATCATGATTGAAACGATTGAGCAGTTTGCTAAAAAAGCACCTTCTCAAGAGGATGTTGATCGCATCAAAACCAAAGGCATTAAAAATATTGAATTATTGTTGAACAATGCCCAACGTGTGGGTGTAGGTTTGTCGGAATACATTGCCCAAGGCGACTGGCGTTTATTATTCCACACGCGTAATTTATTAGAAAAAGTTACGGCTGCCGATGTGCAACGTGTAGCTGAAAAATATTTCAAATCTGCGAACCGTACGTCTGGGGTTTTCTACCCAACTGAAAAACCAGATCGCGCTGAAATTCCAGAGGCAAAAGACGTAGCAGCGGTTTTAAAAGATTTTAAAGGCAAGGCAGCTGTTGCGGAAGGAGAAGCATTTGATCCATCACCGAGCAACATTGATGCGCGCACGAAAACGGAGAAGATTGCAGGTGTATCTTTGGCTTTATTGCCGAAGAAGACTCGTGGAAATTCGGTTTATGCACGTTTAACCTTGCGATTTGGTGATGAGAAAACATTACTGGGTACGGCAACCGCGGCTGATTTGGCAGCAGATATGTTGACAAAAGGAACGGCAAAACATACACGCCAACAGTTTCAAGATGAATTGGATAAATTAAAAGCGCGCATTTCCATTTCCGGTGAGGCGCGTCAAGCGAACGTATCTATTGAAACAACTCGGGAGAATTTATTACCAGCCTTGCAATTAGTCGCTGAGGCATTGAAACAACCCATATTCCCAGCTGATGAATTCGAGAAATTGAAGCAAGAGAACTTGACGCAAATCGAGGGTCAAAAATCTGAGCCACAAGCTAAAGCGATGGATGTCTTAGGACAATGGCGTTCAGGACATTATCCAAAGAATGATGTGCGGTACCAGCCTACGATGGCTGAGCAAACCGAACGCTATACAGCTGCGAAATTAGAAGAAGCAATTGCTTTCTACAAAGGATTCTATGGCGCAACGAATGCGACCTTCTCAGCGGTAGGAGACTTTGATGAGGCAGCGATCAAAGCGTTTATCAAAACGGAATTGGCGGATTGGAAATCACCTAAGGCGTTTACACGTATACCAGAGAAATTCCATGAAAATGGAGGTCAAGTGAAATCAATTGAAACGCCAGATAAGGCCAATGCATTTTTCTTAGCTTACCAACCCTTAAAAATCTCTGATTCGGATCCGAATTATGCAGCTTTGGAATTGAGCAATTATATGCTTGGTGGTGGAAGTGGATTAAGCTCACGCTTAATGAACAGAATCCGTCAGAAAGAAGGATTATCCTATGGCGTTGGTTCTCAATTTGCGGCTAGTCCATTAGACCAATCAGGGGCATTTTTAGGTTATGCAATCTATGCACCAGAGAATATCGCGAAATTAGAAGCTGCGTTCAAAGAAGAAATTGAGAAGGTTTTGAAAGAAGGCTTTACGCAGAAGGAAATCGATGAAGCGAAGAAGTCATGGATTCAAGCAAAACAAGTAACTCGTTCTCAAGACAATGCATTGGTGGGTACGATCAATAGCAACTTATACTTGGGACGTAACTTGAAATGGTCTGAAGAATTAGAAAATAAAGTGAAGAATTTAACACCGGAACAAATTCTTGAAGCTACACGTAAAACGATCGACTTGACGAAGATGTCTTTCATCAAAGCAGGTGACTACGAAGGAGCGGCCAAGAAGATGGCTGAAAAAGCGAAAAACACTCCGTCAGAATCTGGCGCAGTGGGTGGAGCACCGAAGCAGTAAAACAACAAGAGCCGTTCGATGAACGGCTCTTATAATCATCAAAAAAGGAGCCCAAGTGGCTCCTTTTTTATTAACAATACTCTTCAAATACGCCTTCTAAATGCTGAGCGATTAATGCAGCAGAACGGCCTTCAATGTGATGACGTTCTACGAAATGCACTAATTCTCCATCTCTAAATAATGCAATGGATGGAGATGATGGAGGATAAGGCAAGGTATATTCACGCGCTTTTTGCGTAGATTCTTGATCCACTCCCGCAAACACGGTTGCTAAATTTGTTGGTTTCTTCGCTGAAGCCGCAACAGCCGCTTTCACACCTGGACGCGCTGTGGATGCCGAGCAACCACAAACCGAATTAATAAATAACAAGGTTGTACCTGGCTTCGCCATGGTATCTTCCACGTCAGCTGCCGACTTCAATTCTTGAAATCCGCCTTCTACGATATCCATCCGCATGGGATGTACTAAATGTTCTGGATACATATTATTTCTATTTTAATTTGCTAAACACACTTACATAAAACCAAGTTCCAATTTGGCAACTTCCGACATCATATCCTGAGAATACGGTGGATCAAAGGTTAATTCGACAGATACTTCCGCGATACCTTCCACTTCCCGAATAGCCTTTTCAATGTCCACAGGAATACTTTCCGCGGAAGGACATGAGGGCGATGTCAAGGTCATCAAGATATAGACATTGTTAACCGGAAAAATCTTGATTTCATAAATTAAGCCCAATTCGTAAACATCCACCGGAATTTCCGGGTCATATACCGTCTTGATTGCTTTTACTACCTCTTCTTTTAATTCTGCTTCCGTCATGCTGTATTAACTTAAGCGATTGCATGAAATGCAATCGCGTAATTTTTCATTTGTTTTACCATGGCAACCAACCCATTTGAACGTGTCTGTGCCAAATGCTGAGACATTCCAATCTGATCAATAAAATACAAATCAGCTTGCATAATCTCCGCTGCCGTATGATTCGATAACACACGAATCAACATGCTAATCATTCCTTTAACAATAATAGCCTCAGAATCAGCAAAAAACACAACTTGATCACCTTGCTTTTCCGCATGTAACCAAACTTTGCTTTGGCAACCTTTGATGACGTTTTCTTCTGTTTTGAAGGCGTCATTCATGGGAGATAATTTCTTACCTAAATCAATTAAATACTCGTATTTATCTGCCCAATCTTCAAAAAGACCAAACTCCTCAATCAATTCGTCTTGGGTTTCGTTTATCGTTGCCATATTAACTTAACATCATAATCGTACGTTTCAAAGCCTTCACAAACAAATCGATTTCCGATTTCGTATTGTAAAACGCGAAGGACGCCCGACAAGTTCCTACCAATTCATACCGCGCCATCAAGGGTTGCGCACAATGGTGGCCTGTACGAATCGCGACACCAAATTTATCCAACAAAACCCCGATATCTTGAGGATGTACCCCATCGATTACAAAACTAACCACAGCAATTTTCTCTGGGGCTTGTCCAACGATACGTAAACCATCAATTTGGGATAATTGTTCCGTGGCATAGTCCAACAAAGCTTTTTCTTGTTCCCAAACAGCATTTTTGGGCAAGGACTTCAAGTAGTCCAAGGCAAAACCAAAGGCGTATACATCAGCTATATTGGGGGTACCGGCTTCAAATTTATATGGTAATTCGTTATAAGTCGTTCCGCTGAAACTCACTTCCTTAATCATCTCTCCTCCCCCTTGGTAAGGCGGCATTGCTTCAAGCAACTCACGTTTCCCGTACAATACGCCTACGCCCGTAGGACCAAATAATTTATGTGCTGAGAAAACCAAAAAGTCGATATCCAATGCCTGAACATCAATCTCAAAATGTGCAACGGATTGAGCACCATCGATTAAAACCTTTGCCCCTATTTCATGAGCCAAATCAATCATAAGCTCGATCGGATTAATCGTACCAATTGAATTGGAGACATGATTCACTGCGACCAATTTCACATGTGGTGTCAACAAAGCTTTATAAGCAGACAAATCCAATACTCCTGTATCATCTACGGGAATAACTTGAACTTTCGCACCGGTTTCTTCCGCAATCATTTGCCAAGGGACAATGTTGGAATGGTGCTCCAAATTCGATACTAGAATTACATCGCCTTTGGAAAAATTAGCGCGCCCATAAGTCTGAGCCACTAAATTAATTCCTGCAGTTGTTCCGGAAGTGAAGATAATTTGATCCGTAGATTCGGAATTCAAGAAGTCTTTTAACTTCTTTCTAGTCAATTCATATCCCGTCGTTGCCCGCTCAGCGAGTGTATGCAAACCACGGTGAATATTGGCATTATCATGTGTATAGTAATGATTCAGCGCATCAATCACCATTTGAGGCTTTTGCGTCGTTGCTGCATTATCAAAATACACCAAAGGTGCACCATTGACTTGTTGGTCTAAAATGGGAAAATCCTTTCTAATTTGCTCAATATCAAATTTATCTACCATGATTATACTCCTAAGGCTTGTTGAATTTTCGCAACGACCCGATTCGAAATCGAATCTCTTAATTCGGGAATTTCTACTTTATCAATGACTTGTTGGACGAATGCAAGCATCAACAAAGTCTTCGCCGCTTCCTCTGAAATACCACGAGAACGCATATAAAACAAGGCCTCATCACTTAGTTGGCCCGTAGTCGTCCCATGCGAACATTTCACGTCATCTGCCCAAATCTCTAATTGAGGTTTCGTATTCATAGTCGCCTTATCGGATGCCAATACGTTTTTACACGATTGGAAAGCATTTGTTTTTTGTGCGTCAGGACGAACAAAAATCTTTCCATTAAATACACCTGTAGAATTACCTAAAAGTACTCCTTTGTATAATTCGTTTGATTCACAATTGGGCTTACGATGATCTACGACCGTGTGGGAATCGATAAATTCATTGTTTCCAGGAACATACAATCCATTCAAATTTGAAAGGACATTTTCACCATCTACATAGAAATGTAAGTTATTACGTACAAATCCTCCATTGATGGAAAATGTAAACATATCCACTTGGCTATTGCCTTGTTGGAATATAAACGTATGATCGATATGTGTTGTTTTCAGCGCAAAATCCTGGGTTTTCACAAAGGTTAATTGTGCGGCTTCCTCCACCCAAATCTCTTGTACATAATTTGACAAAATCGACTCAGAACTTGAAAGCGTAGACAAATCATCCACCCAAGTCAAACTAGCACCTTTTTCTAAATAAATTAAAACCTTACTTTGGATCGCTGAGGCAATGCTAACGTCAGCTACATATTGATGTAAAATGGGACGATCCAAAATAGTACCCGCTTTCACCCAAATGACTTGATGAGAACTTGTAAGTGCCTCATTTAAATCATAGAGTGAATTTTGCTCCAAAATTGGATTCCGATGGATCCATCCTGCTATAAAATTGGGATTTTGCTGAGCAAAGGCATCAAATTCTAAAATTTCAATTCCTTGTGGCAATGCACTATGAACCGAAAATTTACCATTCAGTGTTTGCACATGAAGAGCCGTTTCTATAGCCAATAAAGGCGTAGCTGCTGGTGCTTCGGATGTATTCCAATTCCAATCAACATCATTGAGTGATTTCAATGAGGCGTATTTCCATTCCTCCCATTTATTGGTCGGGAATCCTTTGGCCAAGAAACGATCCATGGCCGCCTGTTTTTCTTTCCCAAGGGAAATAGTTACGAGTGTATCTGTTGCCATGATTTAGTCTACTAGTGCCGAAATTATCCAATCGTACCCTTTTTCTTCTAATTCAAGAGCCAATTCCTTCGTTCCTGATTTAACGATACGACCTTTGTATAGTACGTGTACGAAATCTGGGACGATGTAATCCAATAAACGTTGGTAGTGCGTTACGACAATTGTCGCATTATCAGGACTTTTCAATTTATTAACACCTTCCGCAACAATACGTAAGGCATCGATATCTAAACCCGAATCCGTTTCATCCAAAATAGCTAATTTGGGATTTAAAACGGCCATTTGGAAAATCTCATTTCGTTTTTTCTCTCCTCCTGAGAATCCTTCGTTTAACGAACGGCTCAACAAAGACTGATCGATATTGACATATGCCATTTTCTCCTTGAACATTTTCAAAAATTGAACTGCGTCCAATGCCTCTTCTCCGCGGTATTTACGAATTTCGTTGACCGCCGACTTCATAAAATTGGTTGTCGAAACACCCGGAATTTCTACTGGATATTGAAAAGCCAAGAAAACACCTTCAGCAGCACGCGCTTCAGGAGCCAGATCTAATAAATCTTTTCCTAAAAAATCAACTGAACCGTCTGTTACTTCATAATGTTCCCGACCGGCTAATACGGACGCTAACGTTGATTTACCAGAACCATTGGGTCCCATGATGGCATGAACTTCGCCAGCTTTGACTTCCAGATTAATCCCACGAAGAATTTCTTTTTCTCCGATGCGCGCATGTAAATTTTTAATTGATAACATATCGTTCTTGTTGAATAAGGCTAATGAAACACAAAATTAAAACCTTAAGCAATACAAAACCACACTTTATTTAGATTCACTCTAAATAGCGTTAAATTTTATGTATTTTTTGTTTACCTTTGTGCTACTAAAAAGAAAGAAGCTATGATCACCATCTCAGAAATTGCAGCGAATCGCATTAAAGAAATTCGTCAGAAAGAAGGATTAACGGAAGCATTCAACGTTCGCGTTGCTGTGGAAGGTGGTGGTTGTTCGGGCTTGATGTACCAATTGGACTTCGCATCTGAACCCCAAGCAAGCGACATGATCTTTGAAGACAAAGGCGTTAAGGTGATGGTCGACAAAAAATCGATCTTATACTTAGCAGGAACTGAATTGGATTTCTCTGATGGTTTAAATGGGAAAGGCTTCCAATTTAAAAATCCAAATGCAACGCGTACTTGTGGGTGTGGCGAGAGCTTCTCGATCTAAATTCCTATGGGAATCTGTTTGGATTCCAAAATGAACGGCTTCAATAATTGATAAACATGATAAATGGGCAATCCCATGACCGTGTAAAAGGATCCATTCAATTGCTCGATTCCAGCCATCCCAATAAAATCTTGTACACCATAGGCGCCTGCTTTATCTAAGGAAGACCCACCACGTACATACCATTCCATCTCCCAGTTGGCCAATTCTCTAAAAGTAACGAAAGCAGAATCCGCCACGGTGACGATTCCCTGGGGACTCGCCAAGGCAATGCCGGTCACCACTTCATGCGTTTTACCAGATAGTTTCTTCAACATCTGTAAAGCATCTTGTTTGTCGACCGGCTTATTCAATATCTCATTATCCAAAATCACTACGGTATCAGCTGCCAAAATCAACGAATTTTCACAAGTATCCAATAATGCTTTCGCTTTGCGCTCTGCAAGCATGACAGGAACCTCCTGTGCTTTCATTTCAGCAGGAAAGGATTCATCCACATCCGAAGGCAACACGGAAAACTGAAATCCCGCTTGGGTTAAAATCTCTTTCCGACGAGGTGAATTCGAGGCGAGTATAAACGGAAACTGAAGGCTAAAGGAATCTTGCATCACCAAAAATAAGATTTATCAGGACCTTTTGAAAAATAAATTTTAAAAACATTTGTAATTAATGTAAATACATTTAATTTTGCTACATCAAATTTCAAGTATGGGAATTTCAGAGGATTTAAAGCAGACCAAATTTAATTCGCCAACGAGCAAAGCTGTCGTCAACATCATTTTTACAGGCAACTGGATGATGCAGCAGACGCACGAATTATTGAAACCCTATGGCTTGACTCCTCAACAATACAATGTGTTACGAATTTTGCGGGGACAACAAAACAATCCAATTACCGTTTTAGGAATCACAGAACGGATGTTGGACAAAATGTCTAACGCCTCACGTCTAGTAGATAAACTTTTAGAGAAAAAATTAGTTCTTAGACGGGAGTGTCCAAAAGATCGCCGTGCGGTTGATGTGATGATATTACCAGCAGGATTGTCGCTCTTAGAAGAAATTGATCAAGTACAATTGGCGTGGGAAAAGAACTTCGCCAGAATCAGTACCGACAAGATGGATCAAATGAATGAAATCTTGGACGAAATTAGAAATGTATTTACTAACAATTAAACAATAAATAAAATGAAAAAAGTAAGCCTAATCTTGACAGCGCTTGTAATGAGCGTCTCTTCTTTCGCTGCACCTAAAGCAGTAAAGTTAAACACAGCTACGAGCTCAATCGCTTGGTTCGCAGAAAAAGTAACAGGAAAGCATAACGGAACTGTAGGTATCTCTGCAGGTGCTTTGAACGTGGATGGCAACAAATTGGTAGGTGGTAATTTCACGATCGACTTGAAATCCATCAAGGATTTGGATATCACAGATGCTGGTTATAACCAAAAATTTGTGGGTCACATTTCATCAGGAGATTTCTTCGAAGTAGAGAAATTCCCAACAGCTACTTTCGTAATCACGAAAATCGCAGGTAACCAAGTAAGTGGTAACTTAACGATCAAAGGAATTACAAAAGCAATTTCTTTCCCAGCTGAAATTTCAGTGAAAGGTGGTAAAGTTGCTGCGAAAGCTTCGATCACAATTGACCGTACAGATTACAACATCAAATACGGTTCAAAGAAATTCTTTGATTCAATCGGTGACAAAGCCATTTTTGATGATTTCAAATTAGACGTTTCTTTAGTTAGCGAATAATTCAATCTGCTTAAGGGCCGAGGTGTAAATCTGCACCTCGGCTTTATTTTTTACTTAAATCAAACAAACAACATGTCTTTAATTAATGATTTATCTTGGCGCTATGCGACCAAGCGCATGAATGGCAACAAAGTATCTGCGGATAAAATCGAAAGCCTTTTAGATGCAATTCGCCTTTCTGCCTCAGGTTTCGGATTACAACCTTACCAAGTATTTGTAATTGAAAACCCGGAATTACGTGCGCAAATCCAACCGATTGCTTATGGCCAACCGCAAATTACGGAGGCATCGCACATCCTTGTATTTGCTGCTTGGAACGATGTAACTGAAGCCAAAATTGATTCTTTCATTCAATTGGTTGCCGAAACTCGCAATGTTCCTGTAGAAGCTTTAGCGGATTACCGTGGAGCCATTGCTGGATCTATGCTACGTTTACCACAGGAAGTACAAGCAGGCTGGGCTGCTCGTCAAGTATATTTGGCGATGGGAACAGCATTAGCTGCTGCAGCTGAGCTAAAAATCGATACAACTCCCATGGAAGGATTTATTCCTGCAAAATTGGATGAGTTATTGGATCTTTCTTCGAAAGGCTTACACTCTGTATTAATCCTTGCAGTAGGCGAGCGCGATGCGGCCAACGACTATATGGCAAATGCAGCGAAAGTACGTTATTCAAAAGACGACTTATTCATTCGCATGTAATTTCTATTTAATTTTTTTTTAAAAAGGTCGCCTCAACAGGCGGCCTTTTTTTATTATCAGTTTTTTAGGCTCTAATGGAATTAGTTAAACCAATCTAGAATAATCAGAGCGTCCAATTGCTATTAATTTTATGATGTAGCTCGAGCAATACTAAATCATTACCTAACCCTTTAAACATGTAAAATCATGAAAAAAGATTTTTTCCCTGTGTCAGCATGGGGTATGCAAGAATTGAATGCACTAGAACTCATCCAAATTGATGGAGGTGGCTTTTGGGAAACCTTTGGCATCATTGCGGGAATCGCTGTCGTAGTAGCAGCGGTCATTTACACAACTGGATTAATCGCATTTTTAATCTAATCGGACATGAAAAAGACAAACTCAACTTGGGAAAATTTAACGGAACATGAACTTCAATGCATTCATGGCGGCGGCTGGTTTGATGATTTCAAACAAGGCTTCAAAGAAGGATTTGATTGGGCGACAGGCGTACTCAAAGACTTGGTAGCATTTCTAAAATAACCCGGCGGGGCCCTGCCCCGCCAAAATTATAAACCCATGCAAAATCAGACAATTGACGGAATAAAATCCCAACTAGAATATTTCCGAAGCAACTTGGTAGAGGAATTTGAGGACTCCAACAAGCGGATTCAGCTTACCATAAATGGACATTTTAAAATCATCCATTTAAAAGTATCCAATGATTTAATAGCAAAGGATATAGAATCCATCGTGCCAGAATTATTTACTCAGGCCATTGATTCAATTGGAAATAGAATACGACAGAAACTAGAAGAAATGCAAACAGTCCCACAATAGGGGCTGTTTACATTTTCAATAAGTCTTCGACCGGCACATTAAAATAGAGAGCTAATTGGTACAGTCGTTCAATACTCAATTTGGATTGACCAGATTCCATTTTCGCATAGCTGCTTTGGGAGATTTGGAGGCTAAAGGCAACATTTTCTTGCGATAATTCGCGATCAATGCGCATTTTACGAATGTTTCGGAGGACGTGTTTCATGTGGTTAGATTTAACCACTAAAAATAAAAATACGCAGGCTTCTAAGCGTTTAAAAAACTGATAATTTCAATCAAGATATTGATTTCAAGAAATCAGTCAGATTAAAAACAGGCGTTAAACCCAATAGCTCACCCTCTTTCAGCATTAATGGCCAGCCGGATTCAAAATCGTTGCGAATACTTCCTTCAAGAATGGCCTCGCGGACAGCAATCTTGATTAAGCCAATTTCCTTACCAGGACCGATATCAAAAACCTGCATAATCATCTCCCCAGTAATAACAGGTTGGAAATTACGGAGGGAATCACTGGCCTCAACTTCCTTCAATTTCTCTTCTACGAGATCAAAATTACGTAGGTAGCGCTTAACCTTATCGCCATTCTTTGATGTGATATCAGCCCGACAAAGTGTCATCAGTGCTTCTAATTCATCCCCAGCCTCAAATAACAAGCGGCGTAAGGCAGAATGCGTAATTTCCTCTTTCGATAGGGCAATGGGGCGTAAATGCAAACGAACGAGCTTTTGAACCAACTTCATTTTCTCATTCAGGGGCAATTTAAGCCGCTTGAAAATCGAAGGAACTTGTCGGGCACCCATTTCTTCATGACCATGAAAAGTCCATCCCTTACCCTTGACAAATCGTTTGGTTTGGGGTTTCGCAATATCATGCAAAATCGCTGCCCAACGCCACCATAGGTCATCTGTGTGTTGAGCAATGTTATCCAATACTTGTAAAGTATGATAGAAATTATCTTTATGCCCCTTCCCTTCTTCGGTATCTACCCCCTTTAATTTCACAAACTCAGGAAAAATCCGAGCCAATAAACCGCAAGCATCCAAAAGTAAAAAGCCATAGGAAGGCTTTTTACATAAGATTATCTTGTTTAATTCCTCCGAAATGCGCTCCATCGAAATAATCTCCAAGCGCTCACTTTCTTTTTGCAAAGCTTCAAAGGTTTCCGGATAAATATCAAAACCTAACTGGCTAGCGAAACGAACCGCCCGCATCATCCGCAAAGGATCATCTGAGAATGTAATACCCGGCTCTAAAGGCGTACGTATAATTTTAGATTTCAAATCGGCAATGCCATCAAATGGATCCAATAATTTACCCCAATGCGCCTGATTCAATTGAACCGCCATCGCGTTAATTGTAAAATCACGACGATTTTGATCATCTTCCAAGGTACCTTCCATCACCAAGGGCTTACGCGAATCCCTTTGGTACGATTCCTTACGTGCCCCTACGAATTCAAGATCCCAATCATCCACTTTCAACATCGCTGTCCCAAAATTCTTAAAGACAGAAACGGCATGATCGGGTAAATCAAATTCACGAGCAACTTCTTCCGCTAACGCAATTCCTGAGCCTATGCAAACAACATCGATGTCCTTACATGGGCGGCCCAACAATTGATCGCGAACGAAACCACCCACTACATAGGATTCCATTTGAATGCGATCGGCTGCAAGACCGATGCGACGAAAAATAGCTTCAGAAATGATCTCCTGCCCTGTCTTCATTTATCCTCTAATCAACGAATAATCACCACCAAGACCTAATTTGACGATTTTGGATGGTTTCTTAATTCCCTTCACGGGGTTTGGGTTTTTCAATATATAATCCACCTGCTCTTTAATGGAACCGGAAATGGTTTCAAAATCGATGGGTGAAGCATCGCCGGAAATATTAGCAGACGTGGAGACAAGTCCCCTCTGATATCTGTAAATCAAGCCTTTACAAAATTCATCTTTGACCAAGCGTATGGCAATACTGCCATCGGGTCCCAATAAATGCGTGCTTACATTTTTGCCTTTCGGGTAAATCACCGTTAAAGGATCCTCAGCAAAATCTACTAAATCCCATGCGATTTCAGGGACTTCCTCCACATATTCACTCAACTGTTCAATTTTAGAAATCAAGACAATCAAACCCTTTTCAGCGGGCCTTTTCTTGATTTCCAACAACTTCTCGATGCTAGTATCATTGCGAACATCGCAACCCAATCCCCAAATGGTGTCACTGGGATATAAAATGACTCCTCCTGATTTCAGAGAGGTAATCGCATCATGATATATATTTGGCGTCATGGGCACAAAGGTAAGATTAAATTCGTCAAAAATGCCCCTTATAAGTCAATGTTTGCCCTTAATTGGCTACCTTTACAGCCATTAATTTCCATTAAACCCGTTGATTTCAACATGCTAGGTATCCAACAATCGATTCAAAAAAGTTTACAAGAAGGACTTCAACATCTTTTTTCAATCGATGCGCAAGAAATCGTTTTACAAGAAACCAAAAAGGAATTCGAGGGTACTTTCACCTTCGTCGTTTTTCCTTTTACTAAGCAAGCGGCGAAAGCACCAGCCCAAATTGCACAGCTTTTGGGAGAATATATGTTGGCCCACAACACAAAAATCAAAGCATTTCAAGTTGTTCAAGGCTTTTTAAATCTTAGTTTGCAGGATTCTGTTTGGGTTGAAATTTTAGTGGGAATCAATCAAGATGCTCAACCGTTTGCATTAGCCAACAAAAATGAAAAAGTTCTGATTGAATATTCGTCGCCGAATACCAACAAGCCTTTACACCTAGGCCATTTACGTAATAACTTTTTAGGCTTTTCCGTATCACAAATCTTGGATGCTGCGGGTTACGAGGTTGTTAAAACGAATTTGGTTAATGACCGCGGGATACACATTTGCAAATCCATGTTGGCCTATCAATTATTTGGAAACGGAGAAACCCCTGAATCAAGTGGTTTGAAGGGCGATCATTTGGTTGGGAAGTATTATGTCGCATTTGACAAGGCCTATAAAGTAGAAATCGAAACCTTGGTAAAACAAGGAATCGACCCCGAAGAGGCGAAAAAACAGGCTCCTATCTTATTGAAAGCACAAGAGATGCTTTTGGCGTGGGAGCAAAATGAACCGTCGGTTATTGCCCTTTGGGAACAAATGAATACCTGGGTATTTGATGGATTCGCGAAGAGTTATGCGCAAATGGGTGTAAGTTTTGATAAAATCTACCGCGAGTCGAATACCTATTTATTGGGCAAAAAATTAGTGGATGAAGGAATAGCACAAGGTGTATTTTTCAGAAAAGATGATGGATCCGTATGGATCGATTTGTCAGCGGAGGGCTTGGATGAGAAATTGGTTTTACGTCGGGACGGAACATCCGTTTACATCACCCAAGACATGGGAACAGCCCAATTGAAATACGAGGATTTCGGAGCTAAACGTTCCGTTTATGTCGTAGGAAATGAACAAGATTACCATTTTGAGGTATTATTCCATATTTTAAAGAAATTAAATAAATCCTTCTCGGAAGGCAATTATCACCTATCCTACGGAATGGTCGATTTGCCGAGTGGCAAAATGAAGTCGCGTGAAGGAACTGTTGTAGACGCGGATGATTTAATGGCCGAGATGGTTAATACGGCTCAATCGCGCACAATGGAATTAGGTAAAATTGATGGATTTAGTGCAGAGGAATCGAATGCCTTATTTAACCAATTAGGATTAGGAGCTTTGAAATACTTTTTATTAAAAGTTGACCCTAAAAAACGCATGTTATTTAACCCGGAGGAATCCATCGATTTCCAAGGAAATACGGGGCCATTTATTCAATATACTCATGCCCGTATTTGTTCCATGACAAGAAAGGCCGCATCCATGGGAATTGATATGCGAATTTCCATAGGAAAATCGTATGAATTAGCAGTAACAGAACAAGAATTAATCTATTTATTAGGAGATTATAAATCGAAAATCCAAGAGGCGGCAGATCAATTTGCGCCATCGGTTATTGCCCAATATACCTATGATTTGGCGAAGCAATTCAATAAATTTTACAATGAGTTGAGTATTTTAAATGAAGAAAATGAGGATAGCCGAAACATTCGGTTAAATTTAGCTTCTCTTACAGGTGAAACAATTAAGGCATCCCTGTCGTTATTAGGGATAGTTGCACCAGAACGTATGTAATGTGAAAATTAAATATAAAATTCTAATCCTTTTAATCCTTATCACCATGATCGTCAGCCTTATGAAAATCGGATCGCTATTAACCGCATTGGCCTTGCCATTTACTCAAAAAGTAGCATTAGAACGCCCTGCTGAGGTAACACAGTCGGCAGACAAGAACTTCTTCTCTTTCAAAATGAAGGGAATCGATGGAAAAGAAATTGATTTCAGCCAATTCAAAGGCAAGAAGATCGTAGTCTTAAATACTGCCTCTAAATGTGGTTATACGCCACAATATGCGGATTGGGAAGCATTCCACAAGGCAAATCCAGGGATTGTTATTTTGGGATTTCCTGCGAATGAATTTGGTGGTCAAGAACCTGGTACAAATTCAGAAATTGCATCTTTTTGCTTGAAAAACTACGGCGTATCTTTCCAAATGATGGAAAAGGTTGTTGTTAAAGGTTCAGGTAAATGTGACTTATACCAGTGGTTGAGCGATAAATCACAAAACGGTTGGAACGAAAAAGAGCCATCATGGAACTTTTGCAAATACGTCATCAACGAAAAAGGTGAGTTAACTAATTTCTTTGCATCGGGTGTTAAGCCATCGAGTGCAGAATTTCAAGCAGCATTGACAAAATAGTTCATGAATAGATGGGTTGAAGCGGCTAGGCCAAGAACATTGCCTCTTGCAGTTGCAAGCATCATGTTGGGCAATTTATTAGCCTTTGCAAATGGCAAATTTGATTGGATCATTGCGGCTCTGGCCATCTTAACGACTGTGGGACTACAAGTTCTTTCAAATTTCGCCAATGACTATGGTGATTCAGCGAATGGAATTGATAATCAAGATCGTAAAGTTGCCTTGAGAGCTGTTCAAACAGGCAAAATTAATCGTCAAGAAATGAAGCAAGTCGTCATATTAACGGCTTGCCTTTCTTTTTTAATGGGTATTGGGCTTCTTGCCTATAGTTTACAAGGAGCATCATGGGAAATTTGGATGAATTTTCTGGGCTTAGGAATCGCCTGTATTTTAGCTGCTATTGCCTATACCGTAGGTAAAAAACCGTATGGGTACATGGGATTAGGTGATCTTTCCGTATTCATCTTTTTTGGCTTAGTTGGAACCATGGGGACGTATTTCCTACAAACCCAATCAATCCCTTTTCATATCGCCTACCCTGCCGCAGGATGTGGATTATTGTCGGTAGCTGTCTTAAACCTAAACAACCTGCGCGATTTAGAGAACGATAAAAAATCGGGTAAACATTCAATTCCCGTTCGCATTGGGAAAGCCAAAGGGTTCATTTATCAAAAAACTTTGTTGATTTTAGGTGTCTCACCCTTTATCTGCTACCATTTGCTCGTATTTAAAAAAGGACCGTCAACCATTGGGAACATGTTAATTTTACTCGGATTTTACCCTATTATCTTGATGATCAGGGAATTAAACGCAACAATGACTCCCGCTGAAATAGATCCCTATCTAAAGAAGACTGCTTTAAGAACTTTATTGCTAATTTTGTTATTCGGCATTAGCGAAATCATTCAATAACCAAATAAATAGGAATATGAAGCATTTATACGCAAACCTATTGGTAGGCATCTTCTGTTTGAGCGCAACAGTTAGCTTTGCTCAAGATAGTACGAATTACCTTGAACTGGGTCTAACACAGAATAAAACAGGTAACTATGCAGATGCCTTGCGTAATTTCAGTCTAGAAATTGAGAAGAATGTGGCTAACCCCAACCCTATCTCATTTTATAACCGTGGATTTGCCAAATACAATTTAAAAGATTTTAGAGGTGCTATTCTGGACTTCGACAAAGCAATTGAATTAAAACCTACTTATTTCGAAGCATTTATAGCGCGTGGCCAAAGCTACAGCAAACAAGAAAACCATAAGGTAGCCATTCAAGATTACAATGAAGCGATACGATTGAATCCCTTGGAGGCAACGGCTTATTTCAGTAGAGGAATTTCCAAATCAAAATTAGCCAATTACCGGGGTGCACTTTCCGACTACAATAAATCCTTGGAGTTGAATGCAGAATATGCACCAGGATTAGCGGCACGTGGTGAGGCAAAGGCGCATTTGGCCGACTACAAAGGAAGTATTGAGGATTTTGATAAAGCCATTGAAATTTCACCTAAGCGTTCTAATTATTTATCCAATCGGGGATTTTCAAAAATGAAATTGGCGGAATATCAAGCAGCTTTGAAGGATTTTGAGGAAGCAATCAAATTGAGCCCTGATAATGCGGATGATTGGTATCATGCGGGTTTTTGTAAAACGCAATTGGAAAACTTCCGAGGTGAAAATGGTGAAAAAGGTGCATTAGAAGATTTCAGCAAGGCCATTGAAATGGACCCTTCCAAAGTAGAAGCTTATTATGGTCGGGGTTTTGTGAAATCTAAACTAGGGGATCCACGCGGTGCAATCGAAGATTATACGAAGGCAGCGGAAATTGGCAATAATGAGTCTGCTAAAATCGTTTATGATGCCAAAATGACTAAAGCTCTTTTGGATGAATTACGGAATGGAGTTCAGGATAAATTAAAAATTGCTGAGTTCTCGACCGAGCGCGCTGAAGTTTATTTTAACCGCGGGTCAGCGAAAGCAAAATCGGGTGACCCCAAGCAAGCCATGGAAGATTACAATCGGGCCATCGCATTGAACCCAATCTATGCGGAAGCTTATTTCTTCCGAGGAGTTGCAAAATCAAACCTGGGTGACCAACGAAATGCGATACAAGATTGCAGCAATGCCATCAAATTGAACCCCAAATATGCTGAGGCCTATTATGTACGTGGCATTATCAAACTTGCCTTAAGTGACACTTCAGGCTGTATGGATTTGAGTAAAGCGGGCGAATTAGGCTACAATCAGGCGTACCAAGTCATTCGCGAGCACTGTAATTAAGCTACTCAAAGCGTAAATGCTTCACGGATTCCCCGGATTCCGCCAATTCGATTAACGAATCAATACCGATTTGCAAATGGGAGTTGACGTAGTTCGAGGTTACATTTTTATCAGATGCCTCTGTTTTCACACCATCCGGTGTCATGGGGTTATCGGATACGAGAAGTAAAGCTCCATGAGGGATTTTATTAACAAAGCCGACAGTAAAAATGGTTGCTGTTTCCATGTCGATTCCCATGGCACGAATGTCGGATAAATAGGTCTTGAAAGCCTCATCATGCTCCCATACCCGACGATTTGTTGTATACACTAAGCCCGTCCAATAATCCAATTCATGTTTTTTAATCATGGACGACACAGCACGTTGTAAGCGGAATGAAGGCAAGGCTGGTATTTCTTTTGGCAAATACTCATCGGAAGTTCCTTCCCCACGCACAGCAGCAATTGGCAAAATTAAATCCCCTAAATGGAGATTCTTTTTTAGGCCACCGCATTTACCTAAAAACAAAACTGCTTTAGGCGAGATAGCTGAGAGAATATCCATCACCGTTGCTGCCATGGGAGAACCCATCCCGAAATTAATAATCGTGATGTTATTGGCCGTCGCGGTTTGCATTGGACGATCTTGTCCCAAAATCTCGACATTGAACTTTTCGGCGAACATATCCACGTAATTTTTAAAATTCGTCAATAAGATATATTGTCCGAATGCCTCCAAGGGAGTACCCGTATAACGCGGTAACCAATTAAGTACAATCTCTTCCTTTGTTTTCATGAATATGTTCGGTTTGTTAATGAAAATAATCAACAAATAGATTAATTTAGGGTTTAGCTTTAAGCTCAACTTATGCTTGCTTCGTCTGAATTAGTCGCTGTCTTTCCTGCATTTGAATACAAAATAACGCAAAAGGAAGGGAAACTTTACATTTTTGATGGGATCGGTAAAAAATACCGCTTATTAACCCCAGAAGAATGGGTTCGTCAGCATTGCTTAAATTTTTTGACGAAACATATGAATTATCCGGCAAGCACGATACAAATCGAGCGAAATCATAAGATTGATCAGCTAAATCGGCGTACGGATATTCAGGTATTTGATGCGCAGGGAGAGGTTTTTATGTTGATTGAATGCAAAGCTCCCCACGTAGAAATTACATCCGTTACCTTCCAACAAGCCAGTCAATATCAAAAAAAGAATCAAGCAAAATACTTGGTGCTAACGAATGGCCAGGAAAATCATATTTATCAAATCGATTCCAACAAACAAGAAACTATACAATTAGCACAATTCCCTTCATATTATGAAAATAACTAAGATACTGTTAGGACTACTTTTATTCAGTAGCCAATTCCTATTCGCACAAAATAAGTCGGCACGCCCGAAACTTGTTGTGGGGATTGTTGTCGATCAAATGCGCTATGATTATTTATATCGATTTGCCAATCGATATGGTGAAAATGGGTTGAAACGCATGATGCGTGAAGGGTTGAATTGCCAAGACAATCATTATAATTATGCACCCACGGTTACCGCTGCGGGACATGCAAGCGTGTACACGGGTTCCGTACCGGCTGTTCACGGGATTGTAGGAAATGAATGGATGGATCGTGCAACAGGTAAAAAAGTTTATTGCACGGATGATTCTACTGTAACGACTGTAGGAACTACTGGAAAAACAGGTTTTATGTCGCCGAAAAATCTTTGGACGAGTACAATAACAGATCAATTAAAAATCTCACAAAACTATCAAAGCAAAACGATCGCCATCGCCCTAAAAGACCGTGGAGCTATTTTGCCAGGTGGTCATACAGCAGATGCTGCCTATTGGTATGATTCAAAGGAAGGCCGTTGGATTACATCATCCTTTTACATGAAGGAATTACCTACATGGGTTCAAGGATTTAATTCGGAAGAAAGAGCTTTAAAATTTACCAAATTAGGTTGGAACACCCTTTACCCGATTGATACTTACCGGGCAAGTGCCCCAGATACCGGCGAATTTGAAAGCAAATTAGCAGGTGAAGCAGCTCCTGTATTTCCGCACAGTTTACAAGGTGGAAATCCCTTAGAACTAATCCGTACGAGTCCCTATGGAAATACCTTAACGAAGGATTTTGCCATCAAGGCCATGCTCGAGGAGCAATTAGGTAAGCGAGGTACAACCGATTTCTTGGCGATCAGCTTTTCATCTACCGATTATGTGGGTCACAGCTTTGGACCACAATCCATCGAATTAGAGGACACTTATTTACGATTAGACCGTGATATTGCTGAACTGCTTAGCTTTTTGGATAAGCAATATGGGAAAGATCAAGTATTGGTTTTTTTAACAGCTGATCATGCGGTGGCAGAAGTACCTGGTTTTATCAAAAGCAAAAAATTACCGGGTGGCATTTTCGATCGCACGAAAGCGGTTTCAGATCTTAAGAAGGCCTTAGCAACGGCTTATGGAGATGTTGATTTATTGATTGGAGAAGATAATTCCCAATTACATTTTAATGCCGCAACTATTAAAAAAATGGGCATTGCGCGCGCCGACTTATTTCAAGTTGTTCGTCAATCCTTAGAGAAACAAGATGGATTTGCTGATTTGATTGATTTACAATCCATTAGCCAGGCAGCGATAATTAATCCTTATAAAAACATTTTGCAAAATGGCTATAATCCTGCACGTAGTGGGGACTTTATGCTTTTATTAAAACCACAATGGTTGATCGGATACAAAACAGGGACCTCACACAGTACTGTGTATGCATACGACACCCATGTGCCTTTGTTATTCTATGGCTGGAAGGTGAAACCACAAGAAATCAGTACACGTACTGAGATTAGCGATATTTCAACAACACTAGCAAATTGGTTGAATTGTATGGAGCCATCAGGCAGCATTGGAAAAGTCATTCAAACTAAGTAGGTCAATATTTATATTATTTAAAGATTTATACCTAATTTAGAGGTCAATTTTTGAACTAAATCAAGAAAGCAGCTATATGAAAATTGCGGTAGTAGGAACAGGATATGTAGGACTCGTAACAGGAACATGTTTCGCAGAAACAGGAAATCACGTAACCTGTGTTGACATCAATGAGGCAAAAATCAAGCAAATGCAAGATGGTATTGTGCCCATCTATGAGCCAGGCCTGGAAGACATGTTTCATCGGAATGTCAATGAAGGTCGCTTAAACTTCACAACTTCATTATCGGAGGGCATTGAGGGTGCAAAAGTTATCTTTTTAGCTTTGCCAACGCCTCCAGGGGAAGATGGATCTGCCGACTTAAAATATATCTTAAAAGTAGCTCATGACCTAGGTCCATTGTTAGCAGATTATACGGTTATCATCGACAAGAGTACAGTACCTGTAGGAACCTCTGAATTGGTTCAAACGGCGATAGCTAAGGAAGCAAAAGTTCCTTTTGACGTCGTTTCAAATCCTGAATTTTTACGTGAAGGAGTTGCTGTTGAAGATTTCATGAAGCCAGATCGTGTTGTGATTGGAACTCAATCAGACCGTGCCAAGGAAATGATGAGCAAATTATATGCGCCTTTGGTACGTCAAGGAAATCCCATCATTTTCATGGATGAGCGTTCAGCTGAGATGACTAAATATGCTGCCAATGCATTTTTGGCAACAAAAATTACCTTCATGAATGAGATTGCTAATCTTTGCGAAAAAGTAGGTGCCAATGTCGACGATATTCGTCGAGGTATAGGAACAGACTCTCGTATCGGTAAGCGTTTCTTATTTGCGGGTATTGGCTATGGCGGCTCATGCTTCCCAAAAGATGTTCAAGCATTGGCAAAAACATCAGAGGAGAACGATTACCAATTCCACATTTTGGATTCGGTGATGCGCGTGAATGAATTACAAAAGACGAAATTGATGCCTTACATCCAAGGACATTTCAAAAATGATTTAGCAGGAAAGACTATCGGAATTTGGGGCTTGGCATTTAAGCCGTATACGGATGATATTCGTGAGGCACCAGCCTTGTATAACATTGAGGCATTATTAGCCTTAGGTTGCAAAGTGCGCGTATACGACCCAGAAGCGATGAAAAATGTTCGCGAACAAATTGGAGATGTCGTTGAATATTCGAAAACACCTTACGATGCGATTGAAGGTGCCGATGCTTTATTAATTGTCACCGAATGGCCTCAATTCAGAACACCTGATTTTGAGCGTATGGAAACATTATTGAAGAATAAAGTCATTTTCGATGGTCGGAACTTATACGAATTACCTCAAATGCAAGAATTAGGCTATACGTACTATTCGGTAGGTCGCCAATCAGTTAACTAGTTATCATGAAAAGAATATTAATAACCGGTGGAGCAGGCTTTTTAGGCTCCCATTTATGTGATCGATTTATCAAAGAAGGTTATCATGTAATTGCCATGGATAATTTGATTACCGGTGATCTGAAGAACATTGAGCACCTCTTCAAATTGGAGCATTTTGAATTCTATCACCACGACGTGTCTAAATTTATTCACGTACCTGGCGAATTGGATTACATTCTTCATTTCGCTTCTCCAGCATCACCAATTGATTATCTAAAAATCCCGATTCAAACTTTGAAAGTTGGTTCATTGGGAATACACAATTGTTTGGGTTTGGCACGTGTGAAGAATGCACGTGTATTGATTGCATCAACTTCAGAAGTTTATGGAGACCCAACGGTTCATCCACAACCCGAAGAATATTGGGGAAATGTTAATCCAGTAGGCCCGCGAGGTGTATATGATGAAGCGAAACGTTTCCAAGAGGCCATGACTATGGCGTACCACACGTACCATGGCTTAGAAACGCGTATCGTTCGTATTTTCAATACTTATGGCCCACGTATGCGTCTAAACGATGGACGCGTATTACCTGCGTTCATTGGACAGGCGCTACGCGGCGAAGATTTAACGATGTTTGGGGATGGTTCACAAACGCGCGCGTTCTGCTTTGTTGACGATTTAGTCGAAGGTATTTACCGACTATTGTTAAGTGATTATCCACACCCGGTGAACATCGGGAATCCAGACGAAATTACGATCAAAGAGTTTGGTGAGGAGATTATCAAATTGACAGGTACAAGCCAAAAACTTATTTCACTTCCCTTGCCTACGGACGATCCGAAACAACGTAAACCGGATATAACAAAAGCTAAGGCGATTTTAGGTTGGGAACCGAAGATTTCACGTGCGGAAGGACTAAAGGTTACCTACGAATACTTTAAGTCACTAAGTCCAGATGATTTACATCGGATGGCACATCATAAAGAGTTTTAGTTAAAACCGGGGAAACCCGGTTTTTTTTGTGCTTTCTGTAGAGGCGCGATACTTCGCGTCTAATCCCCAGACTAAAGTCTGGGGTTATTAATAATCCTAGGCTTCAGCTTACATAAGGAATCGGATCAGTCTAATCCCCAGACTAAAGTCTGGGGTTGTTAATAACCATAGGCTTCAGTTTACATAAGGAATCGGATCAGTCTAATCCCCAGACTAAAGTCTGGGGTTATTAATAATCCTAGGCTTCAGCTTACATAAGGAATCGGATCAGTCTAATCCCCAGACTAAAGTCT
>CANGCD010000015.1 GCA_947452215.1 Cytophagaceae bacterium
ACTGGGCGCGTGCTAGTTCTTTATGGCCTATGAGTTTTGGCTTAGCTTGCTGTGCCATTGAAATGATGCAGGCATTTGCCTCGGGCTATGATTTAGACCGCTTTGGTGTTTTTCCACGCCCTTCCCCGCGTCAATCCGATGTGATGATTGTCGCCGGAACCGTAACCTTTAAGATGGCGGATCGTATTCGTCGGCTGTACGAACAAATGCCAGAGCCCCGTTATGTAATTTCGATGGGATCTTGTGCCAATTGCGGAGGCCCCTATTGGGAACACGGCTACCATGTGGTGAAAGGCGTAGATCGAATTATCCCCGTGGATGTATATGTGCCTGGCTGTCCTCCGCGTCCGGAAGCGCTCATCGGTGGAATTTTAAAATTACAGGAGAAAATCAATCGGGAAACCTTGGTGGTTCCTCAGCGCATTTTAGACGCCATATCGTAACATCATGGATTTGCAAGAAATAGTCGTGTTAATTGAACATATGGGAGTGCAGGTTGAACTGAATGAAAAATCAGGCCAACTAACCTTAGCAAGCAAGGACCTTCTCGCTGTTTGTGATTTATTATGGCGCAATCCGAATACCTATTTTGACTCTTTATCCTGTGTGACGGCGATTGATTTGGGGGTTGAATCAGGCCAAATGGAAGTAATTTATACCCTCTATTCAATTCCTTTTCACAAGACTTTGCATCTGCGGGTGCTCGTGGATCGCGAAAAACCGGAGGTTCCGAGTTTATGTTCGATTTGGAAAACCGCCGACTGGCATGAGCGGGAGGCCTTTGATTTCTTTGGGATTCAATTTATTGGACACCCGAATTTGACGCGGATATTGTTGCCGGCCGACTGGGAAGGACACCCTTTGCGCAAGGATTATATAGCGCAGGAGCGTTACCATGGCATTAAAGTCAAGTACGAAGAATGAAAATAGCCGGATTTACCTTTATTCGAAATGCGGTTCAAAATGATTATCCCATTGTGGAGGCAATCACCTCCATTTTACCCATTTGTGATGAATTTGTTGTGGCCGTGGGAAATTCTACTGATGGCACGCTTGAATTAATTAAAGCAATACCGTCTGATAAAATTCGAATTATCGAAACCGTTTGGGATGAATCAGCCCGTGAAGGCGGGCGTGTTTTTGCCTTAGAAACCGATAAAGCATATCAAGCCATTTCGCCAGATACGGATTGGGCATTTTACATACAAGGTGATGAATGTGTCCATGAAGATGATCTACCTAAGATACACGCGGCGATGAATACCTATGCCGATAATCCGAGTGTTGAAGGTTTACTATTTAAATACAAGCATTTCTATGGCTCCTATGATTATGTAGCTGTTTCACGTCGTTGGTATCGTAGGGAAATTCGGGTAGTAAAATTTGATCCTGCTGTACATTCTTACAAGGATGCACAAGGATTCCGAAAAGCTGGCAAAAAAATGCATGCTAAATTAATCGACGCCTCTATCTATCATTATGGCTGGGTAAAACCACCTCAAGGACTGAATAACAAGGTGCGGAATTTTACGCAATTCTATCACGATGACGCATGGTTAGCAGAAAATGTTCCAGCAGATTATCAGTTTGATTATGAAAATGCTGAACGATTAACTCGTTTTGAAGGAACGCATCCCAAAGCTGCACAGGCGCGCGTTTCTCGTATGCAATGGCCCTTTCAGTTTGACCCCAAAGTATTGCGCGATAAAATGAGTCTCCGTCGGAAAGTCTTGCAACAAATTGAAGATTGGACGGGTTGGCGGATTGGAGAATATCGAAATTATAAGCTCTTGTAAGTGGAACAGATTCAATACTTTCCTGCGGCTCAGGCACCTGAGAATCCCTATTTTTCCATACTCATTCCGAGTTGGAATAATTTGCCGTTTCTACAATTGTGCATTCGAAGCATACGCGAACACAGTAAGGTGCCTTTTGAGTTAGTTGTCCACTTGAATGAAGGCAAAGACGGTTCTTTGGAATGGGTACGCGACCAGAAAGATATTGCTTTTACGCATTCGGATTCCAATGTGGGCGTCTGTCATGCGATGAATGCGATGCGAGAATTAGCTCGGGCGGAATATTTGTTATACATCAACGATGATATGTATACGTTGCCGGGATGGGATGTGTTACTGCAACGTGAAATTCAATCCTGTCCAGATGAATATTTCTTTATTTCGGCTACGATGATTGAACCACGCGCACAGAGTAGCTGTTCGATTGAGGCAAATTTTGGGACGAGTATCGATAGCTTTCAAGAGGCACGTTTACTTGCTGAATATAGTTCTTTTGATAAGGCGGATTGGCAAGGAGCTACATGGCCACCAAATGTCGTGCATAAAAAAATGTGGGATAAAGTAGGAGGATATAGTGTTGAGTTTACGCCCGGGATGTATTCTGATCCGGATTTTTCGATGAAATTATGGCAAGCGGGCGTCCGACTATTCAAAGGTTTAGGCGATAGTCGGGTATATCACTTTGGTTCGATTTCCGTGAAACGGGTCAAACAAAATCGAGGTTATTACCAGTTTATTCGTAAATGGGGGATAACCTCAAGTACGCTTTCAAAATATTATTTACGTCGGGGAGAGCGCTTTGATGGGCCTTTGGTCCAACAAAAAATACCTTTAATCGTTCGAATAAAGAATTGGTATTATCGCGTTAGTACAGCGCGAAAAACAATTTAAAGCAATAGGCGAATTTCCCAAAGGCCGATTTGCCTTTATAGGCGAGCATGCTGTCTCGATGTGCTAATGCGATAAGCACTCGACGGAAACGATCGGTCATTCTTGTGCCTTGGCAGGCCAAATAAAAATCCTTCAAAACCTTTTGCTCTTCACCCGCAGGGCATCTTGATTGCAATAATTCTAGGCGAGCTAAAATTCGCAGATCACGTTCCTGTCTTGTATGCTTGGTCTTTTTTGCTTTTTTTAAATCGGCCCCAATCGTATTACTTTCGTGTTGTCGGTAATGTACCAGGGGTTCTGCTAAATACGCAATTCCATTTGCACAAGTCGCTGCAAATCCAATTAAATAGTCGTGTGTGACATACTCAATCGTCGGCAATGCATAGAAAAGTAAATCCCGTCTGAACAACATGCTATGGCCAGGAGCCCATGCCCCAAAGGTATACATTAGGGGGCTGCTGTAGGCAATTTGACGTTTAATGCCCGACATTTTTTGACCAATAAGCTTCCCGTTTGCATCCACTAAATCCGAGTCGGCATAGATTAACGATGCTTTCTCGATTGCGTTTTCAAGCTTCGTAATTTTATTGGTTAACCAATAATCATCTTGATCGGAAAGTGCTATGAGTTCTCCTAATGCTAGGTTAATTCCTTTTTCGAAGGTTTTGCGATAACCGATGTTCGTCGCGTTTTGTGTGATTTTTATACGGGAGTCTATTTGGGCAAAGCCTTGTAATAGCTCCCAAGTGCCGTCTTTTGAGGCATCATCGACAAATATAAATTCCAAATTAGGATAGTCCTGAGCAAGGAGACTTTCTACTTGAATGGCCAAGTATTTTTCACCTTGATAGCAAGCCATCACGATGGAAACGAGGGGATAATCGGATCTTGTAAGCAAATTGTTTCTGAAAATTGTCGTAATTTAAGCCAAATTTTGAAATAGATTCCTTGAAAACATATTTACGTTTATTGTCTTATGCCGTTTCGATTCGAAAATATGTATTCCCATATTTCAGTTTTTCGTTGCTGGCAAGTCTTTTTGGAATCTTAAACTTCACATTATTGATTCCTTTGTTGAACGTTCTGTTCAATCAAGCCTCTACGAACCAAGCCGCTTTGTATCGGGTTTTGCCTGATTTCTCTTTAAGTCCGAGTTATTTCTCCTTTTTGTTCAACCATTATTTTTATGGGGCATTGGAAGCTTATGGGCGTTTGGGAGCCTTGCAATATGCTTGTGCTGCAATTATGATATCGGTGGTTTTGGCGAATATATTCCGGTATTTTTCCCAACGGGTTTTGAAGACGGTAGAGGCTGATATGATTGCGTCTTTGCGGCAGGCGGTATTTGCGCGGGCAATTCGTTTGGATTTGAGTTATTTTTCAGAACAGCGGAAGGGGAATTTGATGTCGCGTTTAACGACCGACGTACAAGAAGTAGAAAATAGTATTGGTCGGGCATTCACAGCCACCTTTAAGGAAATCTTTACCTTGATTATGTTCTTTGTTTTCTTGGCAAGTATGTCAGGAAAATTGACATTATTTTCCTTAATCATTTTGCCCTTATCGGGCGGTGTTATTGCGACGATCACACGCCGATTGCGACGTGCGGCCGGAGAGGTACAGCAGCATTTGAGTGGATTAATCAGTTTGTTGGATGAGACCTTTGGGGCGATGCGGGTGGTGAAAGCATTTCGTGCGGAACCTGTAATGGATGCGCGTTTTCAAGACGGGAATGATCGCTATCGGAATTCCTTGTTGAAAATGGTTTTTCGTCAGGAATTGACATCTCCGGTTTCGGAAAGTCTGGGGGTTTTGGTCGTGACTGGAATTCTATTGTATGGAGGTAGTTTGGTCATTGCTGGGGACGGGGAACTTAGTGCGTCGACTTTTATTGCCTTTATAGCCACGTTTTCACAGGTGATGCGTCCTGCCAAAGCCATTGCGGATGCCTTTTCGGGTATTCAGCGTGGAGTTGCGTCTGCAGATCGAATTATTGAGATATTGGATACGGAATCTGAAATCCAAGTGGAGGAACCCGTTCAAGCGCTTAAGGAATTCAAGGATAAAATTTCTTTTGAGGAGGTGGGCTTTGCTTATGTCAAAGGTCGTGCGGTGTTACATTCTGTCAGTTTCGATATTCCTAAAGGGAAAACCATTGCCTTGGTTGGAGCTTCTGGTGGAGGTAAATCAACGTTGGCAGATTTGTTGCCCCGTTTTTATGACCCGAGTGCGGGAAGAATTACGGTGGATGGAGTAGCCTTAAAGCAGATTCCTTTGGAAGATTTACGGGCATTGATGGGGATTGTTACGCAGGAATCAGTTTTATTCAACGATACCATCTTTAACAACATTGCATTTGGGACGGAGGCATCGATGGAGGCGGTTATCGAAGCAGCTAAAATTGCCAATGCGCACGAATTCATTGAATTGAGTGCGGAGGGATATCAAACGGTCATTGGCGATCGCGGTTCAAAATTATCCGGAGGGCAGCGTCAGCGCTTATCGATTGCAAGGGCGGTATTGAAGAACCCCCCAATTCTAATTTTAGATGAAGCGACGAGTGCCTTGGACAATGAATCGGAGAAAATGGTGCAGGCGGCTTTGGGGAATTTAATGAAGAACCGGACTGTGCTTGTTATTGCGCATCGTTTGAGTACGATTCAGCATGCCGACCAGATTTTGGTAATTGACAAGGGTGAGATTGTCGAACGTGGGACTCATGCGGAATTATTGGCAAATCCCAAAGGTTTCTATACGAAGTTGAGCCAACAACATTAAGCACGCTTTTTCTGAACTTTACTAGCTTTTAAGCGTTTAAATAGGTAATTTGCGATCGAATTCAACCATTGTATTTATATATTATGTCATCATCCTTATTAGCCCAACGCATTCAAGCATTAGAAGAGTCATCTACGTTGGGAATGACAAAAAAAGCGCGTGAACTAGCTGCGCAAGGTCATAAAGTAATTAGCCTTTCAGTAGGTGAGCCTGATTTTAAAACGCCTGCACATATTTGTGAAGCTGCCAAAAAAGCCATTGATGATGGTTTTCACGGTTATTCACCTGTTGCGGGTTATCCCGATTTACGTTTAGCGATTGCAAATAAGTTGAAGCGTGATAACGGTTTAGAGTGGGGTTCTGAGAACATTGTAGTTTCTACGGGGGCAAAGCACTCGTTGGCAAATGCGATTGCTGCATTAATTAATCCAGGGGATGAGGTGATTATTTTCTCGCCATATTGGGTTTCTTATTCGGAGATGGTCAAATTAGCAGAAGGTGTATCTGTAATTGTCCAAGGTGCATTTGATAATAATTTTAAAGTAACAGCTGAACAATTTGAAGCGGCGATTACTCCGAAAACGAAAATGGTCATGTTTGCATCGCCAAACAACCCAACGGGTTCGGTATATACAGAATCAGAATTGCGTGACATTGCGAATGTCGTGGCTCGCCACGAAAATATCTTTGTATTGGCGGATGAGATTTACGAATACATCAATTTTACACAAGGAGGTCATTTTTCAATTGGTTCTATTCCTGAAATCAAGGATCGTGTTATTACGGTGAATGGTGTTGCGAAGGGTCATGCGATGACGGGATGGCGTATTGGATTTATTGCGGCTGCGAAATGGATTGCGGATGGAGTAGAGAAATTGCAGGGTCAAGTGACATCAGGAACAAATTCAATCGCTCAAAAAGCGGCCGTTGCAGCGTTTAATGGTTCATTGGATCATGCCTATGAAATGAAAGCTGCCTATGACCGCCGTCGTAAATTAGTGGTAGGTCTTTTGCGTGAAATTCCAGGATTCAAGGTAAATATGCCAGATGGTGCGTTTTATGCATTCCCTGATATTTCGTATTACTTTGGTAAATCAGATGGGACGACAACCATAAAAAATTCAGATGATTTCTGTACTTGGTTGTTGAATGAATCTTATGTTGCCACTGTTGCAGGTTCAGGTTTCGGAGCACCCGATTGCATGCGTATTTCGACTGCGGCAGCGGATGAGCAATTAGAAGAAGCATGTGAGCGTATTAAAACGGCAGTTGCTAAGTTGAAATAAGTACGAATTGTATTGATTTATATTTGAAAGTCAGGGACATAAAACCCTGACTTTCTTTTTTATATTTACGCCATGGAAATAATTTCAGTTCTCATATTTATCGTTGGGTATATTGCCATTGCATTTGAACATCCGATCAAAATCAATAAAACCGCATCTGCTTTAGTCACAGGTGTATTGGTATGGGTTGTTTTCGCATTGTATCGAGGACCCAATGAACTGGAATCGCTATCGCATCACTTGGGGTCTACATCCGAAATTCTTTTTTTTCTTTTAGGGGCAATGACCTTGGTTGAATTGGTAGATGCCCATCAAGGTTTTCATTTTGTGAGCCGACTCATCAAAACCAAAAATCCGGCAACCATGATGTGGATGGTTGGCCTATTGACTTTTTTCTTATCAGCAGTTTTAGATAATTTGACCACAGCCATTGTCATGGTGACTTTATTGCGAAAGCTAGTTACAGACTCAGCTACACGTAAATATTTTGTAGGCGTTGTGGTCATTGCGGCTAATGCAGGAGGCGCTTGGTCTCCGATTGGAGATGTGACGACAACGATGTTGTGGATTGGTGGGCAAATTTCGGCAATGGGAATTATTAAGAACCTATTTGTTCCTGCAGCTATTTCTTTGGTCGTCCCTGTGGCCGTTGCTGCATTTTGGGTGCGCAAAAGTTCTTTAGGGAGTGTTGTAGAAGCGCAGGCGATGACTGCAGTCGAGGAGCGTCATGGCCGCATTATGTTGTTCGCTGGCGTTATAAGTTTATTAGGAGTGCCCGTATTTAAAACCTTGACCCATTTGCCTCCTTATATGGGGATTTTGCTCGCCTTAGGATTAGTCTGGATTTTGTCTGAGTTTTTGCATGCTGATAAAGACGAAGAAGCCAAAAAACCGTATACGGTTGGGCATGCTTTGACCAAAATTGATACCTCGAGTGTCCTTTTCTTTTTAGGGATATTATTAGCCATTGGCGCATTAGAATCCTTTGGGTATTTAGGTCAATTAGCGTCTTATTTGGAAGCTAGTTTAGGCAATCAATTTGTCATAGTGACGGTTATTGGAATTGCCTCATCGGTTGTGGATAATGTTCCGCTGGTTGCGGCTACCATGGGAATGTATCCATTAGCTCAATTCCCCTTGGATCATGCCATGTGGGAATATTTAGCTTTTTGTGCGGGAACGGGCGGAAGTATTCTAATTATCGGTTCTGCAGCCGGTGTTGCGGTGATGGGTATGGAGAAAATCGATTTTGTTTGGTATGCCAAACGCATTGGCTTCTTAGCTTTATTAGGCTATTTTGCCGGTGCCGCTACCTATTTGTTGGTGCACTAAAATGCATAACTGACACGTGCAGCATAGAAATTGGGGGCAACGATGGGTTCCCAGTTTACACTCGTTTTATCCAAAGATTTCTTGAGTTTTGGGTAGGCCCAATGGGCAAACTCAGCGGAGGCAATACCGATGGCAGCGCCCATGGCAACATCCGTTGCCCAGTGTTTGTTGTTTGCCATACGCAATGCTCCTGTTGCGGTTGCTAAGGCATAGCCACCAATGGCAATTGCGGGGTATTTTTTACCGTAAGCACGATCGAGCATACGTGCACCAAAAAATGCCGTCGTTGTATGCCCTGATGGAAAACTGTGTTCGGATCCATCCGGCCGAATTTCGTTGATGGTATATTTTAAGCCTTGGGTAATTACCACATAGGTTCCTGTTCCCAATAAAAAGGTAGCAAGTTGGTCTTTCGCGTTTTCCCCCGTCGAAAAGCCCGTTAAATGCAGACCAAGATTTATAAGTGCAGGGCTGTATTGCGTAACATCATCTACCGAAGAATGGAAACCCGTAAAATTCTGATAGATTTTCTTTTGTTCATTTTTAGCGAAATCTGTATACAGCAAAGCGCTTGCTCCCGATAAACCCGCTACATAGTACCAGGCTTTTTTTTGGGCAAAGCTTGAAAAACTTAGGCAGGCCAATAAAAAGCAGATGATGTTATTTTTCATTCAACAGATTTTGGATTGTTTGCTCAAATTCATGTATCCAATCGGTGTAATAAACCCCCGTTCCTGGGCCTGAAAATCCGGTATGTATTTCACGAACTTTGCCTGTTTTGTCCAAGATGAATGTCGTTGGATACCCATTGATTTTATGAAGCATGGGCAGTACTTGCGCAATGGTTTCATCATTCGGCTGGCCGGCAAACAAAATTTCATAATCTACCCCAATGCGCTTTTTGAAGTTTTCGATTTTAGGTCCTGAAATGCGTAATTCAGGGGAGTATTCAAAAGCAAGACCAATTACTTCGACGCCTTTGTCCTTCATTTTCTTGTAATAAGGGGAAAGGAAGCGAGATTCATCCAGGCAATTAGGACACCAAGAGCCCATTAATTCGATGACTACTACTTTGTTTTTGTAGCGTTCATCTTGTAGGCTAATGGTTTGGCCCGATGGGTTGGGAAGGCTAAAGTTGATGCGCTCAAAACCTGGTTTTAAATAGGTTAGTTTTTTTAGATCCGGAAGACTTGCGTTTACGTCTTTGATTGCCTTGAAATTTCGTTTACCAGCTAAGCCAGCGAAGTATAGGCCTTCGATTTGATTACCAATTAATTTGCTGCGGAATTGCATGATTCCACTTCCATCAAAATAGCTTAATAACAAGCTGTCACCACTGATATTTCCTTGTAAAAAGCGGTAATCGCCACTGGTTTTTAATACGGTTCCGGTAACTTGATTCCCTTTCTGATGTAAGATTAGGACGCCTGGGCTGTGATTGCTTTCGTCCGACCAAAAGTCAGCCGAATATTTGCCGCTTACTTGAATTGAGGCAGGTTTTAAATTGTTGAATCGTAAGGTACTACCAACCTCTGCTTGAAATGGGATTCGATAGAGCGTTTTACCGTTCCGTGATTTTTGCCAGAAACCTTTTATCTTTTTGTCGTTTTGTAGGGCTCCCACAAGTTCAGAATCGTATAGCTCAAAAGGAATTACTAAGGAATCTCCACGAAAATAGGCGTCTCCTAGGCTCGCTTTTTCAGAACCGTTTTGGATTTTGATATCAATTTTTTGCGTTGGTTTTGAAGCACCTACAACGAAATTGAAGGGGAGCTTACCTCCAATATGGTCAATTTCACCTCTCCAAGGACCCGTCGCTGGGTGTTGGGCCATGCTAACGTAGCACGCGCAGAGGGTAAAAATGAGCAGAATGAATGATTTCATGGGCGAAGATATTTTTCACAAAGATAGGAGATAAACCTTGTCACAAAAAAATCAGCATCCTGATAAAAAAGCTTATGCAGGCCGACAGATAATTTGTAAATTTGAAATATGTCTGAAAGCACCTACCACACCTCGGTTTTATTGCAAGAATGTTTGAGCGGATTAGCGATAAAGCCGGAGGGTATTTACGTGGATGTGACATTTGGTGGCGGTGGACATTCAAAGGCGATATTAAATGCACTAGGGCCAGATGGTCGTTTGTATGCATTTGATCAGGATCCGGATGCTTGGCAACAAGCAGATTTGATTGATGATGAACGGCTAACATTGATAACCGCTAATTTTCGTTATTTGGAGAAGTATTTACGTTTACATGGTGTTAAGCAGGTAGATGGAATTTTAGCTGATTTTGGGGTATCTTCATTTCAGTTGGACGCTGCGGAGCGTGGTTTTTCGACCCGATTTGATGGTCCTTTGGATATGCGCATGGGTCCTTCGGCGTCTTTATCGGCTGCGGAGGTATTGAATACCTATTCGGCGGGGGATTTGCAGAAATTATTTGGGATGTATGGAGAGATTAAAAATGCCAAAACCTTAGCATTAGCCGTCGTGCAAGCACGGACACAAAAGCCCTTGGAAACGACGGGTGAGTTTAAAGAGATTTTAATTAAACTGGCTCCCCGCAATAAGGAGTTTCGGTATTTTGCACAGGCTTTTCAGGCAATCAGAATAGAGGTGAATCAAGAGTTGAAGGTGATTGAAGAGTTTTTGGAACAAACCTCTAAAGTCTTAGCTACGGAAGGCCGACTGTGTGTTATATCATTTCATTCCTTAGAGGATCGTTTGGTGAAAAATTATATACGTACGGGGGATTGTTTTGGTAAGGAGGATAAAGATATGTTTGGGGTTGTGCATAAGCCGTTGGACAGTGAAATTCGTAAACCCATTACGGCATCAGAGGTAGAATTGAAGGAAAATCCGCGGTCAAGAAGTGCAAAGTTGAGAATCGCAAGTAAAATATAAGATGGCAAATGCAGTAAAAAATTCGACGAATGAACCCAAATCAAAGCCGCAAGGTGGCGTGATGGATTTGTTGTTTAACATTGATTCCTTGACCGGGGGAGAACTTCCGATTCCTTTGCTGAAGAAGATTTTCTTTATCGCAGGGTTGATTTTGGTATACATCTATTACACGATGATGGCTGAGAGTAAGATACATCGGATTGAGAAAGCTAAGATGGATTTGGAAGAAATTCGAGCTGATTATACGACGCAAAAAGCGGACTATATGAAGGTCGGGAAGCAAAGTTATTTAGCTATTGCGATGAAGAAATACAAATTGGAAGTGAGCTTGACTCCTCCAATCAAAATCATGGAAGAAAAAGAAAAAGAGCAATAAAATGGCGAAGTCAACAACTCAAAATATTCGACAAATTATTACCAAGCGCTTTAATGGTTTTTTTATCATTATGGTAGGGGCGTTTGTTTTACTCTTGTTTTTCTTATTCAAAGTTGTTTTTGTTGATGGCCCATCGTTGAAATTAGATGCTTCTTCGAAGTATTTAAAGGAGCGTTCCATTGAAGCTGTTCGAGGGAATATCTATGCGAGTGATGGAAGCTTGTTGGCAACTTCACTGCCTAAATATCGCTTGGGGATGGACTTTTCTGTTTTCAAGACGCCGAAAATGCAGGAAATATATGTTAAGAATGCGCGCGCTTTGGCTGAGCGGCTGGCGGCATTTTATAAGGATCGGACTGCGGATGAATATTATTATAAGATGAAGCGGGCTTTCGATGCCAAGAAGCCTTATTTGTTAATCAATAATCGTTTGCTTGATTTTCAAGAGCGAAAAATGGTTTTAACGTTCCCGATTTACAATTTGCATCCAAATAATCCGATTAAAACAGGTGTGGTGTTTGATAAGGTTAATGTGCGTTATGCTCCATTTGGTCAAACAGCCTATCGTACTGTAGGGTACATGAAGGATAAAGTTCGTGTGGGTTTGGAGGGTGCTTTTGATAAGGAATTGTCGGGCGAGCCAGGACACGGGCTTTTTGAGAAGATGGACAAGAATGTTTGGCGTCCCGTGGATGGAAGTAAAGAAATCTTACCTCAACGTGGCTTGGATTTGCAAACGACTTTGGATGTGGATATTCAGGATATTGTTGAATTATCATTGATGAAGGCGCTGGATGCCTATAAAGGAAATTATGCGACTGCGATTGTCATGGAGGCAGCGACGGGAGAGATTAAAGCAATGTCGAATTTGATGAAGAACGAGAAATCGCCAACAGGCTATTCGGAATTCATCAATTATGCCATTGAAGTTTCCGAAAACGATCCGGGTTCGGTGTTTAAATTGCCTGCGATGATGGCGATGATGGAAGAGTCCCACATGCCTTTGACGGAGACGGTTACGACAGGAGGGAAGTACACAATCTTTAACAAGACAATGTCGGACTCCCATGATTATGGGACCTTGACAGCCCAAGGCGTCATTGAGCACTCGTCCAATATCGGTACGATAAAGCTAATGCAGCGGGTTTTTGGGTCGAAGCCTTCCAAATGGTATGATTACTTAAAAGGTTTTCACATGCTAGACCCATTGGATTTCCAGATTAAGCCTGTGACAGGTAAACCTAAATTTAGAGTGCCTACCCAATGGGATGCGCTTACCTACATGTGGACATCGGTCGGTTATTCATCTAATACCTCACCATTGCATTTATTAGCGTTTTATAATGCGATTGCGAATAATGGTTATTGGATTCAGCCGATTATCGTCAAAAAAGCGACTCAAGGGAATGAGGTAGTCATTGACTATACCCAGACGCAAAAAAGAGATTCTAAACCAATATGTTCAAAAGAGACTTTGGATAAGATTCGAATTATGCTGAAAGGGGTTGTTGAACGTGGAACAGGAAACAACTTGTTGGGGACAGCCTATGGAATTGGCGGAAAGACAGGTACGGCGCAGCGGCGTGTCAATGGGCAATATATTAAAGGAACCTATTATGTTTCTTTCATTGGATACTTTCCTGTAAATAATCCCAAATATACCGTGTTGGTTGCGATGGATAAGCCATTAGGTAGCTCAGAAGGAACCTATGCTCGTCAGGTTACAGCTCCTGTGTTTAAAGATATCTCCGATCATATCTATGCGCGGGATATGAAACTTCAGCGGAAATTATCGGGATATCTCCCAGACTCGTTAAATAATGCCTCCTTACGTCATTTGATTCATCCTTTGGATCATGGGGTATTGTATTCCAATTTAGGTTTTCCTCGAATCGAGGAAGATGGTCGGTGGCTTTCATTCCAATTGAATAAGAAAGAAGTGAAAAATTATGGGGTGAGTTTTGCTCCTAAAAAAGTGCCCAATGTTGTTGGAATGAACTTACGGGATGCCTTATTCATGCTGGAAAATCAGGGCTTACAAGTACGCGCTCAGGGATTAGGATTTGTTCAAACACAATCCATCCCAGCAGGCTTTCCCATTCAAAAAAATGCATTGATCACTATTCAGCTTCATTAATTTATGACTCACGATTCGAACAACTTATTTAAGTCAATTGAAATAGTCCAGCAAGTTGGTTCTGATCAGGGAGTTAGCCATTTGTGTTTTGATTCCCGGCAAGCAAAGTTGGGGTCTTTGTTTTTTGCGATACCAGGGACGCAGGTAGATGGGCATCAGTTTTTGCCTCAAGTATTTGATCAGGGTTGTACGGCATGTGTCGTGGAAAAGATACCTGAAGTGGTTCCAGAAGGGATTTTGGTGATTCAGGTGCGCGATTCAAACGAAGCGATGGCTCAAGTTGCGTCTGCTTTTTATGGCAATCCATCGGCAAGTTTAAATTTGGTGGGGATTACAGGAACGAATGGTAAAACAACGAGCGTTACGCTACTGTTTGAATTATTCAAAGCCTTAGGCCATCGTTGCGGCTTGATCTCAACGGTTCAAAATAAAATTGAGGATCGGATAATTCCGGCGACACATACAACTCCCGATGCACTTAATTTGAATGCTTTGTTGGCTGAAATGCTCGCCTCCGGCTGCACGCATGTCTTTATGGAAGTAAGTTCTCATGCGGTCGTTCAAAAGCGGATTTTCGGATTAACATTTAAGGGGGCTATTTTTTCGAACATTACGCGAGATCATCTTGATTTTCATGAAACCTTTGATGCGTACATCAAGGCCAAAAAAGGTTTTTTTGATGCATTGCCTAAGTCTGCCTTTGCCTTGACGAATGTGGATGATAAGCGCGGTATGGTCATGTTGCAAAATACGAAAGCTCATAAAGTTAGTTATGGGATATTGGAAACGGCCGACTATAAAGCTAAAATTAAGGCGAATGTATTGTCTGGATTGCAATTGGAATTAGATGGTAGCGAGATACATGCCCAATTAATAGGTCAGTTTAACGCGTATAATTTATTGGCTATTTATGCCACAGCTATTTTATTGGGGGAAAATAAGGAAGAGGTTCTGATAGCACTCTCCGGATTGAAAACGGCGCCGGGTCGTTTCGAGCAAATGCATGGTCCGAATCAAAAGATGGCGATTGTGGATTATGCGCATACACCGGATGCTTTAGAAAATGTGTTGAAAACGATTCAAGCAATTCGGCAAAAGCACCAACACATTATTACGGTTGTTGGCTGCGGAGGGAATCGTGATGCAGGTAAGCGACCTATCATGGCAGCGCTTGCGGCTCAGTACAGTGATCAGGTCGTTTTGACATCTGATAATCCTCGGTTTGAAGATCCTGAACTTATTTTAGATCAAATGCAAGCGGGTATTTTAGCGGATGATGCTGATAAGGTCATTCGAATTTCAGATCGCAAGCAAGCAATCGAGCAGGCGATTCAATCCTTAGCAAATACGGGAGATATTATATTAGTTGCAGGAAAAGGGCATGAGACCTATCAAGATATACAAGGAGTGAAGCATGATTTTGATGATAAACAAGTAATTGCGGAAGCCTTTGGCAAAGTTTGATTTGGCCATAAAATTTTGCAAATTTGTCACTTGATTTAATTTTTTACCCAACACTCCCACAAAGGCATGTTTTATTACCTCTTTGAATACTTAGATAAAACCTTAAATATTCCGGGTGCTGGAGTTTTTCAATACATTACATTTCGGGCAGTAGCCGCCGTGATTACCTCGTTGGGGATTGCAGCTATCTGGGGAAAGTCTGTCATTTATCGTTTACAGCGTTTACAAATTGGTGAAGAAATTCGTGATTTGGGTTTGGAAGGGCAGATGGCCAAAAAAGGAACGCCTACCATGGGTGGTTTTATTATTTTACTTTCCTTGTTGATTCCAACTATTTTATTCTCCAAAATAACCAATGTTTACATCGTATTGTTGTTGACTTCCGCTATTTGGTTAGGGGCTGTAGGTTTTGCAGATGATTACATCAAGGTTTTCAAAAAGAACAAAGAGGGCCTTTCTGGCAAATTTAAAATTATTGGGCAAGTCGGTTTAGGGATTATCGTAGGTCTAACGATGTACTTTAATCAGCATATTAAAGTGCGTGAATTCGCCGCGGATGGCACATTTGTAGATCATAAATCGCTGTTGACAACGGTTCCATTTATGAAGGGGAATTCCTTCGATTACAACATGTTATTGCCGAGTTTTATTCCGGATCAGTATGTATGGGTCGTTTATGTTTTAGTGGTGATATTTATCATTACAGCTGTTTCAAATGGGGCTAATATCACGGATGGAATTGATGGATTGGCTGCCGGAACATCTGTAATCATTGGTATCGCTTTGGCTATCTTAGCCTATGTTTCGGGTAACAAGGTGATTTCACAATATTTAAACGTCATGTTTATTCCGAATTCGGGGGAGCTTGCCGTTTTTTGTGCCGCATTTGTTGGGGCATGCATTGGGTTTCTATGGTATAATGCGTATCCTGCCCAAGTTTTCATGGGAGATACAGGTAGTTTGATGTTAGGGGGCGTAATCGCTACGTTAGCGATTGTTATCCGCAAGGAAATGTTGATTCCTATTCTATGTGGAATCTTTTTGATTGAAAATTTGTCGGTCATCATGCAAGTGGCCTACTTTAAATATACCAAGCGAAAATATGGGGAGGGTCGGAGAATCTTTCTTATGTCCCCTTTGCATCATCATTTTCAGAAGAAAAATTACCATGAGGCTAAGATTGTCACGCGCTTTTTGATTGTTGGGATTATTCTCGCTGTTATTTCATTAGTTACCTTAAAATTGCGTTAAACGTATATTTATTTTGAGTCAAATTCGCCTATTCCCACGTTCAAATTCTTTCCAAGAAATCATACCCTTACCGTCTTCAAAGTCGGAAAGTAATCGTGCATTGATCATCAATGCATTAGCAGGAGGAGATATGGGTAATTTATCCAATTTGGCCGAGGCCCGCGATACACAAACCATGATTCGCTTATTAGCCGATGCATCAAATCCTGTAGCGGATGTGTTAGATGCGGGAACGACGATGCGCTTTTTGACTGCTTATTATGCGATTACGGGGTCAACTAAAAAGATGACAGGAACGGCACGTATGTGTGAGCGTCCCATTGGAATTTTGGTAGATGCCTTACGTTCATTAGGGGCTTCGATAGCCTATGAAAATCAGGAAGGATATCCACCATTGCAATTAAGCGGTTTTCGGTATTCAGGAAAACGCGAATTGGCGATTCGTGGCGATGTGAGTTCGCAGTTTATTTCAGCTATTTTAATGATTTCGCCTTTGCTTCCCGAAGGGATAGCCCTTCAAATTACAGGATCTTTAGGTTCGAAGCCCTATGTTGAAATGACATTAGCTCAAATGGCGCAGTTTGGTATTAAAGCTTCTATTGATTGGTCCAAAGGCCTAATTGATATTCCAGCTCAGAACTATGAAGTAGCACCATTTGCTGTTGAATCGGATTGGTCCGGAGCGAGTTATTGGTATTCCATGGTGGCATTGTCGCCTTTTGAGGATAGTTCTTTGGAGTTATTGGGCTTGAAGGAGGATTCCTTGCAAGGAGATGCAGCCATCCGTGACATTATGTTGCCTTTGGGTGTGAAGAGTACGTATACGGGCCGGGGATATTTATTGACCAAATGTGAAAGCGTTGCTGAACTAGCTTGGGATTTTACGGATTGTCCTGATTTGGCACAAACCATTAGTGTTGTGGCTGCTGCTAAAAACATTGTTTTGCATCTTACAGGTGTGGAATCCCTTAAAGTAAAAGAAACGGATCGCGTATTGGCCTTGCAAAATGAATTAATGAAATTGGGCGCTAGCTTACAAGAAGTGAAGCCCAATGAATTGTATACGGTTTCCGGTGTTTTTAATTCACAAGGTTCTGTGCCTGAAATTGAAACCTATGATGATCATCGAATGGCGATGGCATTCGCCCCGGTGGGCCTACTTCGTGAAATAATTATTCACGAGCCAGGCGTTGTGGCTAAATCCTATCCAAGCTTTTGGAGTCATGTAGATTTGTTGTTGAAATCATCAACTAACAAATAAATTTCCTTTTTTATCAGTTTATTGGGCGCAAAAATTCTTTTTTTTGCGTAGAATTGTAAACGCTGCCGGGGTCTTCAGACCCCGGCAGCGTTACTCAAAAAACATCTCAAACTATGAAGAAGATTTTACTCCTCGCATTTTTATCACCTTTGGCCTTATTTGCCCAGAAAACGCTATTATACTGCGGTAAAATGGTCGATGTCAAGGCCGGAAAAGTGCAAACTGCCTTGACCATTGTTGTCGAAGGCAAAAAGATTCAAAGTATTCAACCCGGATATATTTCAGCCGGTAAGGGTGATCGGGTCATTGATCTAAAAAATAAAACGGTCATGCCTGGGCTGATTGATATGCACGTTCATTTGGAAAGTGAAACAAATCCCAATGCCTACCTTGATCGTTTTACTAAAAATCCCGGTGATGTTGCTTATCAGGCGCTAGTTCACGCGAAAAAGACCTTAAACGTAGGATTTACTACGGTGCGTGATTTAGGTGGCTCGCATGTTGTCATTAGTCTCCGCAATGCGATCAACCGAGGAATCGTCGACGGCCCACGGATTTATACGGCGGGGGTTTCCATTGGGTCTACGGGTGGACACGCAGACGACGCTAATGGGTTAAATGAAACATTTAAAAAAGATTTAGGTCCTGAAGATGGTGTAGTAAATGGTCTTTCCGATGCTGCGAAGGCGGTGCGTCAGCGATATAAAGAAGGATCCGATTTAATTAAAATTACCGCTACGGGTGGTGTATTAAGTTACGCCAAAGATGGCATGGGAGCTCAATTTACCGAAGACGAGATCCGTGTCATTGTACAAACAGCGAAAGATTACGGTTTTAAAGTAGCCGCTCATGCACATGGAGCAGAAGGCATGAAACGCGCGATTTTGGCAGGAGTTAGTTCTATTGAACATGGGACCTACATGACGCCCGAAGTGATGGATTTAATGAAAGCCAAAGGGACTTATTATGTGCCTACCATTATAGCGGGCCGTTCGGTGGCGGATTCTGCTAAAATACCTAATTACTATCCTGAGATGGTCAAGAAGAAAGCGGAATCCATTGGGCCGATTATCCAATCAACATTCGGAAAAGCTTACAAAGCGGGCGTGAAGATTGCTTTTGGTACCGACGCGGGTGTATTTGGCCATGGCAAAAATTTGCATGAATTTATCCTGATGCACGAGGCAGGTATGCCAGCCATGGAGGCCATTCAATCGGCTACGGTTGCTGCAGCGGATCTTCTTGGTCAATCAGATTCGATTGGTTCCATTGAAGTAGGAAAGCTAGCTGATATCGTTGCCGTAGATGGCGACCCTACTCAAAACATGGAGGATATTTTAAAAATGAAATTTGTCATGCGAGACGGAAAGGTCTACAAACAAGACTAACAAAAAAAGCCCGAATTTGAGTTCGGGCTTTTTTTTATGTGTTTTGCGTTTTATCGCTGAACAGCCAATACTTTGTTTTTGACTAATTCAAATCCCCCAAACAAAGCGGCTGAGAATAGGAACTGGCTCATTATTGCATTTTTCAAAAATGGCAAAGCTGCCGCATAACAGGTCATAAGGCCTGATAGGTCTTTGGCATAAACAACTGCATTACCCGCTTTAAAGCCATATCCAATTACATCTCCTGCCCAAACAGCTAAATTGGATAAGATAAAAAATCCTAAAACACTGATGACATTGGCGCCAACGAAGGATCCTACATTAGAAATTCGTGATCCCAATAGAGCGATACACGCAAAAATTCCTAAATGTACAACATCAAAACCCCAGGAAAAACCTTCAAAGTATTGAGGATAAACGACATTGTTTAAGATTAAATTCGAGATCCAAATCGGCAGAATAGACCATAAAATAGCTTGCTTTTGGTTTAATGCATATGCTCCGGCAAACAAAGCCATTGAACTAACAGGTGAAAAATTCGCCCAAGACGGATTTAGTAAAATTAAAAATCGGCTGGCTACTGCGAGGGCTAAAAATCCCAACAGGACCATTGTGCGCTTTGTCATTTGATATTTCTTGATTTGGGAAGCTAAATAATTTCCAAAGGTAAAACAAAAGCCGTAATTTTATCTATTCTATTTCAATTTATGTATAAAGCGTTGCCTTCGATAGGGCTTTTAGGTGGGGGTCAATTAGGTCGTATGTTGTTACAAGCTGCTATCGATTTAGATATAAAAGTATCTTGTCTCGATCCGGATTCGGAGGCACCCTGTCATGAATTGGCTCATATTTTTAAGCAAGGTTCCTTTCAGGATTACGATGCTGTATATCAATTCGGTCGGCATTTCGATGTCATCAGCATTGAAATCGAACATGTGAATATCGAGGCTTTAGAGCAATTAGAAAGAGAAGGGAAGCAAGTATTTCCCCAACCGCATATTCTGCGAATGATTCAGGACAAACGTCTTCAAAAGCAGTTTTTTCAGGATAACGATTTCCCCACGGCTCCTTTTGTTTTAACTGAAAATCAAGCAGATATTGCGCAGCATGCTGATTTTTTGCCCGCTTTTCACAAGTTGGGCAAAGGTGGCTATGATGGAAAAGGTGTACAACGAATTACTTCGCTAGCAGACCAGTCAAAAGGATTTAATGCCCCTGGTTTATTAGAGAAAGCAGTTGATTTTGAAAAAGAATTGGCGGTCATCGTTGCAAGAAACGAACAAGGGCAAATTTCCGCCTTCCCTGCCGTTGAAATGGTCTTTCATCCCGAACATAATCTGGTTGATTTCCTTTTTTCGCCTGCTTCCATTTCAGCGGAAATTGAGGCGAAAGCAGAAAAAATCGCCGTTGAATTAATTGATAAAATGGGCCTCGTAGGCGTTTTGGCTGTAGAAATGTTTTTAACACCCGAAGGCGAGATTTTGATTAATGAAGTAGCACCTAGACCACATAATTCGGGTCACCAAACAATTCGCGGTAACGAAACATCCCAATATGAGCAACATTTACGGGCCATAGCCGGTTTGCCTTTGGGAAGTACAAAAGCGAAAGGGGTTTCAGGTATGTTGAATTTGTTGGGAGAAGATGGTTTCAGTGGTGTTGCCAAATATGAAGGATTGCATGAGGCGCTTGACATTTCGGGTGTTTATCCCTTTTTGTATGGCAAGAAAATGACGAAGCCCTTTCGTAAAATGGGGCATGTGACCATTTTGGGGTCAACCAAAGAAGAAATTATTGAAAAGTCTGAACGCGTTAAAAATCTAATCCGTGTGATTAGTTAAATAGAAAATTATGGTAGGAATCATCATGGGGAGCAGCTCTGATCTGCCTGTAATGCAAGATGCAATTCAAGTTTGCAAAGATTTTGGAATTCCGTTTGAAGTGGATATCGTTTCTGCACATAGAACACCTGTTAAGATGTTGGAATATGCGCAGACAGCTAAGTCTAGAGGAATAAAAGTTATTATTGCTGGAGCTGGTGGCGCTGCACATTTACCGGGTATGGTTGCTTCGGCCACGATCTTACCTGTGATTGGGGTGCCCGTTAAATCATCAAATTCCATCGATGGTTGGGATTCCATTCTCTCCATTCTACAAATGCCGAATGGAGTTCCCGTAGCAACCGTTGCACTGAATGCATCCAAAAATGCTGGATTATTAGCAGTCCAAATGATTGCCATTAGCGACGCAAGTTTGTCGGCGAAATTAGATCAATACAAAGCGGAATTGATCGAAAAAGTGGCCGAAATGAGTCAAAAAACGAATGATTTAATCAAATAATATGAAAACCCCTTTCTCCTTCATGAAAGAAAGTAATTCGTCTAATTTGCCCTTTGTAACCTTAATGGTCTTGCTTGCGACCGTGGTTGCACTTTTGTTTGTTGGGTACGAACATTTCCTAGGACCTGATACGAGTAGTTTGGCCAAAGCAGAAAAAATGCAAGTGGAAGAGGATGATATGCCAATGGAAGATATTGTTTCTTCTACGGTTATCCGTGATACAACTTCTTCGGATACAAGCGCGGTCGATGATGCCGTAGATCAGGCTACCGTGGATTTAGACCAACAAAAGAAAGAGGCTGAGGCAGAAAAGGTGCCTGAAAATACGGTTGAAGAACCGGCAGGTAAATCGTATACCTATCAAGCCGATGCGGGTGAGTCAGCAGAAAGCATCGCGAAGCATTTTGGGCTAACGTTGGAGCAGCTAAAATCCATGAATCCATCTGGAGTAAAAGGAGGCTCAAAGGTTAAAGTCAAAATTCAAGCCGTACATATTGTCGGGAAGGGTGACGTTTTACGTGTTGTGGCTGAGAAATACCATGTTTCAAAAAAGGCTTTGATGGACGCGAATCACAAAAAAGAAGATGTGACAATGCGTGGCGAGGAGTTGGTGATACCACTTAACTAATGCGTTTCCTTTGCTTATTAGGTCTGTTATTGCTTAGTGCGTCTGCACACGGGCAATTGGATTCACTTCGCTTGCAATGCAAGCCACAAAAAATTGATTTCGTTGAGGGAAAAGATTTACTTGGGTTATATCGTCAGCGTGATACGCTACCAAATCACCGGGGTGCCGAGGCTATAGTTTTGGTGATCAATCAGCAAGCGATTCGGTTGCAAGATTCCACAAGTATTCGCTACCTGGCTGGTCTCCAACAGGAGTACCCGGCATTAGATTCTTTGTGGGCTCCTATTTTACTTGACGAAATTCAAGGGTTCGGCCTTCAGAAAGATAGTTTACAGCGTTTAGTCAATCAATTGGGCTGGAAAATGCGCTATCTTCAGGCGGCGCGTAATTTGAGGCGCCAACAGGCATTGAAACAATCGGGGAGGTCGCAGGTTTTACTTTCCTTTCACAATTTTAATTTAGCTGCTGATCTCGGTTTATATGTTCGCAGGCGTTATTTACGCAGATCGCCGCGCTACATCCGAGTAGGAGGACTTGCAAAACAAGTAGGGATGTTTTGGGGTGGAGATTTTGTCGGATTTCCCGATCCGGGACACGTGCAGCGATTTGCGAATAGTGCAGCTTTGGTGATGAAGTATCCCTCGCTTGCCTTTGAATTTGAAAAGTATCGTGATCATTATGAATCCATCTATCGAAAAAATGCGATGCGATTGGATTTAGTACGTGATACGGAAGCGTTGTTGATTATTTTGAACCGCCTGAAAGTGGGGAAGGTTTGTGCATGCCAAAAAGCGCTTTTGCCCAATCTAAATCTCCCTACCGAAGATGCGGCTCGCGTGGAAGTGAATACTGCGGAAAACAACGTATTTATCAAGCCCTATCAGAGCAATGGCTACTATTATGCCTTAGGCCGCTGGGAATATTTGCCTAAAAAATAAAATTATATCCTCGCAGAAATTCATCTATTTTCATGCGTTTTTTGCCTTCCATTTGCCACTCAAGAATTTCGATATAGCCGTCTTGGCAACCTACTCGTAAATAGGTTTTTTGGTCGGTATCCCAAATCCCAATTCCTAAATCTGCGATAATTTCAGGGTGAAATTTAATTTGAATGAGTTTACAGTTTTTACCCTGGAATGTCGTGTGAGATCCGGGAAATGGGTACATGCCTCGGACCAA
>CANGCD010000016.1 GCA_947452215.1 Cytophagaceae bacterium
AAGGGTCATTTACTAACTCAGGATTAAGTTTAGCCCTTTTTGAATCTCCTAATGGTTTGGACTGGAAGCCTGGTAAAAATGCATTAGTTAGTAAGACAATTATTCCTTTCAAATCTGGAGATAAATTAGTTGAGAAATTAGAGAGGCCACAATTATTATTTGTAAATGGTATACCGATTTCACTTTATTGTGCCGTATATGATAAAGGAGATAATTACAATATAGCTATTCCTCTAAAGAAAAATTAGAATGTTTCGATTCATAATTTTTTGCCTAATTAGTTTTATTATGTCATTTCCAGCTTTGAGTCAACATGTTATTCTTTTAGCAGGTCAAAGCAATGCAACTGGTCAAGGAGATAAAATGGTGAGTAATTCACTTTTTAAAACTGAAAAAGGTTTTGAATATGATGTTTTAACAGATTCGATTAAGTTGTTGCAAGATCCCGCAGGACAAAGATGGAAAGATTTAGAGCCAGCCAATTCTGGATCTATTTTGCCAGCTTTTGTTTACGCATTGAATCAAAAAACAAATATACCTGTTGTCGTCATCTCAGCAGCCCGTGGTGGTAGTTCATGCCATCAAAAAGCTGAATTAAGTAATTATGGGACCTGGGATATTACTGGCAAATTATTTCATCAGACGCATGAAAAAGTATTAGCCGCTTTGAAAATCACAAAGTCTAAATTAAGTGCGATTATTTGGATGCAGGGAGAGCGAGATGCCAATGCAATTAATGATGGAATTTTAAGTGATAAAGAATACAAACAATCCCTTATCTCATTGATTGGCCGATTTAGAAAAGTATTTGGGAAGCATGTTCCTTTTTATATCGTCCAAACTGGAGATCAATCCGGTAGACCTATTTTGGGCAATAGTCAAGTTCGAAAAATGCAACAAGAAGTTGCCTCAGAATTGAAGTATGTATTTATTGGGTACGATAAAACACCAACTTTTATGAATCGAAATTTAATGAAAGACCATGTTCATTATAATCAAGATGGACTTAATGAAATTGGTATTGAGGTAGGCAATATGGCATCGAAGATATTAAAGTAACCTGGGTAAATCATTATAATGAAGACGAAAATAGAGTCAATATTTCACCAAAAATTTGAAGGTCAACCGTTAATTGTTCGATCACCTGGTAGAATAAATATTATTGGAGAACACGTAGATTACAATGGAGGCTGTGTGCTTCCTGCTGCCATAGATAAATATATTTACGTAGCTATTGATAAAAGAAATGATGGGATAGTCGGCCTTTATTCTGTCAATTTCGATGTTAAAATTGAAGTAGAACTAAATGGTTTAAAACCCTCAAATGATTTCTCTACCTATGTATTTGGTGTGATTGATCAGGTAATTAAGAGAGGGTATTCGATTTCAGGTTTTAATATTGTGATCTATGGAGATATTCCAGTAGGCGCAGGCCTTTCTTCCTCTGCTGCATTAGAATCAGCGGTTGCATTTGCAATTAATGAAGTATTCCAGTTAGGTATTTCAAAGCTAGAATTGGTATCAATTGCGCAATCAGCCGAAAGTACATATGCCGGTGTGAATTGTGGTGTAATGGATATGTTTGCAAGCATTTATGGTCAAAAAGATTTTGCTATTAAACTCGATTGTGATTCCTTACAATTTGAATACATGCCATTGGTTTTGGATGGATATAGTCTTGTTTTGTTTAATTCGAATGTGAAACATTCATTAGCGTCCTCTGCATATAATGTGCGTAGAAGACAATGCGAGACAGGAATAAATCGAATCAAACAATTTTTCCCTGATGTTAAGACTTATAAGGATGTAACGGAAAGTCAACTTATTGAGCATGTGTTGCCATTTGATAGAGAAATATTTACTCGATGTTTGTTTGTGGTTAAAGAAATTCAGCGATTGAATGAAGCATGCCATTTTTTAGCTAAGGGAAATTTACTTGCACTAGGTCAACATTTATATGCTACTCATGAAGGATTGAGCAAAGAATATGAAGTGAGTTGTTTTGAATTGGATTTTTTAATCGAAGAGGTTAAAAGGAATCCAAACGTTTTAGGCGCACGCATGATGGGAGGAGGATTTGGTGGTTGCACAATCAATATTATTAGAAATGAAGGAATAGCTTCTCTAATTGATAATGTGAAAATAAACTATCTAAATGCTACTGGACTACATTTAGAAGTGATTAAGGTAGAAACCGTAAACGGAACAGAAATAGTAGCCTAACAATAAAATGAATTCTTTTAATATAAGTGAACATACCCACACGCGTCAAAATTTATTAACGGGTGAGTGGATTTTAGTTTCTCCTCATAGAACGAAACGGCCATGGCAAGGAAAAGTAGAAGATTTGCCTGCGAATATTAGACCAAATTATGACGAGTTTTGTTATTTATGTCCTGGTAATAAACGCGCTGGAGATCTTTTTAATCCAAATTATCAAGAGCCTTTTTCTTTCATAAATGATTTTGCCTCTTTAATAATGGATACGCCTAAAGGGCGAATGAATGTAGATGAATTACTCCTAGCGGAAAGTAGTTCCGGAATATGCAAAGTTGTCGTTTTTTCCCCAAATCATAAATTGACATTGCCTGAATTAAAGGTTTTCGAAATTGAAAAAATCATTGAATTGTGGAGTAAGGAAATAGTTGAAATTTCGAAGGACCCATCCATTAAATATATTCAAATATTTGAGAATAAAGGTGAAATAATGGGCTGTAGTAATCCACACCCACATGGTCAAATTTGGGCTCAGAACTCGATTCCATTAGAAGTTGCCAAGGAAACGCGTCAGCAAAAATTATATTATCAAAAACACGGGGAAAGTCTTTTGTCAGCTTATGTAAATGTTGAATTGAAACAGAAAGAACGCGTTGTTTATGAAAATAATTCATTTGTTGTCATTGTTCCATTTTGGGCTATTTGGCCATATGAGACGATATTGATTTCAAAACGCCACGTAACAAATCTGATTGATTTCGATTCAATTGAAAAAAAAGATTTAGCAATTGCGATTAAAGAAATTACTACCCGATATGATAATCTGTTTCAGATTTCATTTCCGTATTCTTCAGGGATTCACCAAGCACCGGTTAATCACGGGGATTTCTCAGAATGGCACTGGCATATGCATTTTTATCCTCCTTTATTAAGGTCAGCGACTGTAAAAAAATTCATGGTTGGATATGAATTGCTAGCTAATCCTCAAAGGGACATTACTCCAGAAATGGCAGCTGAAAAACTTAAAAATGTTAGTAGTATTCATTACAAAGAATATGTATGAAAAAGTCTATTTTAATTACAGGAGGCTTAGGGTTTATTGGATCTCATACAGCTGTTGAGTTAATACAAGAGGGATTTGAAGTGGTTATTGTAGACAATCAAGTCAATTCAGAGTCTTTCATTCTTGAGCGAATTGAACAGATTACCGGCTATTTGCCTGTGTATTATTGTGCGGATGTTTGTGATGAATTAGCTATTGAGCAAATTTTCAACAATCATCAAATTGATGCAGTTATTCATTTTGCTGCCCTAAAGGCTGTTGGCGAATCAGTCGAAAAACCATTAAAATATTTTAAAAATAATATCAACTCATTATTAACCATATTGAGTGTAATGGAGAAGTTTAACTGTTTGTCAATGGTATTTTCTTCATCTGCAACTGTATACGGTGATGCAGACAAATTTCCAATTGAGGAGACATTTCTATTCAAAAAATCTCTTTCCGCTTATGGCAGTACAAAACAATTTGGTGAAGATATTTTAGAAAAGGTAAGTAATAGTTCTGCTATTAAATCAATTGCCTTAAGGTATTTTAATCCAGTTGGAGCGCATCCGTCAGGATTAATAGGGGAACTGCCAATTGGGAAACCCAATAATCTAATGCCTTACTTAACTCAGTTTGCGGCAAATAAATTGAAAAATTTCACTGTTTATGGCAATGATTATTCAACAAAAGATGGAACGTGTTTGAGAGATTATATACATGTTGTGGATTTAGCAAAAGCACATGTAAGATCTTGTATTTATCTTCTTGAAAACATTAATGTGAAAACATTTGATGCGATTAATATTGGAACAGGGAAAGCTAATTCTGTATTAGAATTAATATCAAAATTTGAAGAAGTTAATCGTGTTAAATTGAATTATAAATTTGGGAATCGACGATTAGGCGATGCTGAGTCGATTTATGGATCTGTAGATAAAGCAAATAATGTTCTTAATTGGAAAGCGGAATTGACCTTACATGATATGGTTCAAGATGCATGGAATTGGCAAAAAAATATTTCTTAATAAATGATTTAAAAGGTAGATTAGATAGACAAAATACTCTTACTATTGATACGTTAAGAAATTAGTTCTGTCTTATTTAGTTTTTGAAATTCGTTTGAAGAACAAAAGAGAATAATTAGTTTTTAGATTAGGGTTGAATGAAAACAATTTTGATTCTGGATCTTCAAAACCTCCCGAGTATTTCACGGGAGGTTTTTTGTTTTAACACGAAATTTTGAAGTAATTATAGGGATACCATTTGCTCCCAATGCAATAAAGGATTTTATGCTTGTTGTCCTTTACGATAGCGTCGATATACACTTTTGTACCTTTGGGAAGATTCCCAATCTCGCGAATTACTTCAGCGCGTATTGGAGTGTACAATTCAAGAATGATTCCCTTGGGCGTAATTACTATCAATACATTAGGATGGAGAAACTCGACTTTCTGTTTTTTCATATCCTCAATTCAAGTACCAGTTTGTAGTTACACCTGCAAGTCCTGATTGAAGCTGATGCGTGAACTCAAATGCATTAATACTTCGTTCTAGGAAGCTATCCACGTAACTTGATTTGTTAGCACCAGTAAACAAATTGTACATCCTCCAAAGGTTAATATCCCCGTTCTCATTACGACAGAAGCTATTGTCCTGGAAGTAATCCTTAGCAACAGAACCTAGCTGTGTATCCGTGAACAAAAGAGGTGGTATTTCTTTCTTAACTTCATTAGGCAGGTAATTATACAAGCGAGCACGACCTAACACCTGAGCAAATTGAGCTTCTGTTAGGTTATGCTCTGTTAACCGCTGCATAGCTCTTAGGTGTTGTTCAGGATTGTACACGCTTATCATATTCATTATGGCATCCATTAGCTCTCCTTGACTTCTAACCACGAGTTTTACCTGCGCACCGTCTGACCAAACACAAAGGTTACTACACACCTTGACCGAGAACCCAATGAAGATCTTGAAATGCTCCGAGGATCCTTTCTTGTTATTTAGCTTATCATCCCCGTAACATTTAACCCCACCTATGGTAAGACTAAGCGTCTGCCCATCAATGGTTCGTTGTATGCTGGGTATTTCGAAAACAAACATGGCCCTCTCGTAATAGATGGTTCTTTCGTGATCTTCAAGCTGGTTAGCTGGTTTGTAGCGCGCCTCTGGTGTTCTTCCCTTGATGGGATGCGAAACACGTATACTGGGAGAGAGAATATCTTCCCCTTTGAAGCAATGGTTAATCACATCATAGGTGGTCTGAATGAAATCCCCGTGACTAATCAATGGTTCATTATCCTTACTAAACACAGGAATGATGTGTTGTCTTTGAATCTCCTGTAGATTAACTTCTATAGTATTTGCACCGATAAAAGCAGAACTTCTCGATACAATCTCTTGCTCCTCTATTTCGATATAAGAAGCGTATTCTTCCACCTCTATAGATTGTTTAACTGATAGTTGGTTGTTCATTTGGAATGGGGTTTAGGCTGCCTTCTAAGGCACGATTTTTAGCTTGTCTTAGCTCTTGCTTTCTCTTCTCATAATAAGGCAAGAGCAGGTCATTAAACTGGGCAAATTGGTTGTACAATCCCAGTAATTCGATGATGGTGGAAGCGTTGTTTATACGATCCTTTACATACTCGATTTGAGGTTCTAGTTCCTCCATACACCATTTAGATATGATGTTACCTGTCGTGGCGGTAAGCTTATGTTCAGGTTTACCAAAGAACAATCCTGTACGGTCTTTACTAGCGTGTGCAAGGTTCTTGTTGTCTAAATCAAACACGAGCGTAAACTCGTAATCTAATCCATCTCGTTGAACAGATTTAAGCCCTACCTTTTCAGGAATGGTTTTGCCGTTCTTTTCAGTTAGTACGTAATCTTGCTTGGTTCTTACCGTTGCAATGATGTGAACTGGTGCTTGCAGGATCTTCTGTACAAAAGCATTGTGCCGCGGTGTTACCTTGTTCCAATTGGTAAATGAATTACCTGATAGTGAACCGTGGTAATCGAGCAGGCATTCCCATTCGTGAGTTATAGAGTCTATAACTACCACTTCTATACCTGATGCCACACAGAAATCAATAGCTTGTATGTACTTCTCAGGCCCAAAAGGTGCTGAGATACCCAATACCTTATATCCTCCTAAATGAGCGTATAGATGTGATGATTCATTCTCTGTATCTATAACAGCCACCTTTTCCCAAGATTGAGATAATCCGTGAGCAACAAGCAAGGCAGAATATGTCTTACCGCTACCACTATGACCCTGTATAGCCATCTTAATTTTAGCCCTTTTTCGTTGGGCAGTTTGTAATTCCATAACATATATGTTTTGAATAAATGAAAAAAGGGCACAGATTTCTCCGTGCCCCTCAAAGCGAATAATTAAATTGATTAGCCCTTAAGCAGTTTGATAATTAAGTTGGTTATTTCCTTCCTTAACGATTTCAATCTGCGATTCACCTAATAACTCAAGGCTACCCTTAGGTCTGTAGGCATAAGAATGAGCTAATGTCAAGATCTCTCCTGTGTTTGGATTCGTGTACTCATAAGCAGGAACCTCAACTCGAACAATATCTCCCTCAATCTGTGAGCCAATCATTCGTTTGGCGACTTCCACATTAAATGTGGATGGAATGCGACACTTTCGTGATGTGGCGTAAAAGTTCCCAGTGTTCTGGGATTGAACAAGCTCTAATCCCCCTGACAGTTCAAGAAGGACAAATGTTTGGCCACTCGTCGAGTTGACCTTTTCCATGTAATCTGATACAATTACCATAGCGTTAAATGTTTAAAATGATTAAATGCTAGGTCAGAATTGACCCAGGGGGAGACACCCGCCTGCCCAAGTCATGGGAGGGGTTGCAGTCTGGAGTACCCTTAGGTAGGGGGCATGTAGAAAATTTTGGGTATTTGAAAATTTTCAATTTACCCAAGAGTTAAAAATAAGTTATTGCTATATATTTATTACTGAATGCAATACAGGGCAAACCCTAAAAAGACATATTTAGGAGGACGGTGTGTGCACATCGAAAGTCACACACGCAAACAAAACCTGTACCCATACCTGTACCTTCAAAACAAAAAAGCCTGTAACAGATTGTGCTACAGGCTTTTAATTTATTTAATCGTGGTCCCACTAGGATTCGAACCTAGGACCCCCTGCTTGTAAGGCAGGTGCTCTGAACCAGCTGAGCTATAGGACCGTTGAATTGGTCTGCAAATATTCACCTTTTATTTTTTTTATGCAAATCTGGGCTTAAAAAAAGTTGATAAATTTTCGTCTAAATGCACTTTTGATTGATTATCTGCCTGAAACACACCATCTTTACAACTCAATATATTTTTGCGTGGAATCACTTTTTAGCCTGGATAATTTAGTCAGTTTATTGACTTTGACCTTTTTGGAGATCGTATTAGGAATCGACAACATCATCTTCATTTCCATTACGGCTTCCCGTTTGCCGCTAAAGGATCAAGCCAAAGCTCGTAATATCGGTCTTTTTCTTGCCATGATCTTTCGCGTCATCTTGCTTTTCGGGATTTCGATTCTTATTTCCTTGCAAAAACCCTTTGCCCACATCGATTGGGGATTCATTAAACTAGCGCCAAGCGGTCAAGCCATCATCTTGTTTGTCGGCGGACTTTTTTTGCTCTACAAAGCCACCAATGAAATCTTCATGAAACTGGAAGGGGAGGAGGAACACATCGCTCATACAGGTAAAACGGTCAATAGCATCGCCAAAGTCGTTACTCAAATAGCTTTGATTAACCTTGTTTTTTCCATTGATTCAATTTTAACGGCGATCGGACTGTCCGACAACATGGGTGTGATGATCATAGCTGTCGTTGCTTCGGCCATCATTATGATGGGTTTCTCGGGACCTGTGGGGCGATTTGTCAACAACCACCCTTCCTTGCAAGTGCTGGGTCTCTCATTCCTCATAATGATTGGTTTCATGCTCATCGCAGAAGCAAGTCACGACTCAGAATTAAGTATCTTAAATAATAGCATCGGCCAAATCCCGAAAGGCTATTTATACTTCTCAATTGCTTTCTCCTTGTTTGTTGAATTTCTCAACATCCAAATGCGTAAGCGTTCCAAGAAACCTGTGGAAATTCACGATATGAAGAACCAGGCGGAGGATGAAGGGATAATCTAGGGAGGTTAGAGTTAAGAGTGAAGAACTAAGAACTAAGAGTTTAGAACTAAGAGTTTAGAGCTAAGAGTTAAACGTTAAGAGTTTGTCCATTTTATGGCTAAAGTTCTTTATTCTGACTATTCATCTTTCTGGAATTAATAGGAAATCATTTGCTTAGCGTTAGAATCTTAACCTTTTCAAAATAAAAAAGCCCGGGAAATTTCCCCAGGCTCTCAATATCTCTTCACTCTTAACTCTTCTCCCTATTTCACCCCTTTCGCCACTCCAAGCAATTCCTTCGCCCCGCCTTGTGGCAATCCTAAGACTTTCTTTTTGATCTTCCCTGAAGCATCCAAAAACAAGATGGTCGGGTAACCTTCCACCGGATACATATTCGCTAATGCTGGACCTTCACCGGCTTCCATGTCTACACCTATCGCAACAAAATGCTCATTGATGTATTCTCCTAATTCCTTGTTCGGGAATACCTTGTTTTTTAAAACCTTGCAAGGTCCACACCATGACGTATAAGCGTCCAACATGACCATTTTCTTTTCCTTCTTCGCCTTCGCCAATGCCTGACGGAAACTTCCTTCAAAGAAATTCACCCCATCGCCTTCTGCGAATGCGGGTAATGTCAATAAAGTAATTAACAGGATACTTAGTAGCTTTTTCATATTAATTCAGTTGTCAGTGTTCAGTTATCTGTAGTTAGTATTCTGTGTTCAGTTTAAAGCGTTATATGGTCTTAATTTAGTAAGATATGAATAATATCATACTGAATACTGACCACTGATTACTGTCATCTGTTTAATTATAAGAATTTAACATCACCGGCATCACCAATAGCAACACATCCTCCGCCTCATCTTGATCTGATGGGATGATTAATCCTGCCTTGTTTGGCTCGCTTAATTTGATGTCCACAAACTTCGACGACAAATTGCCCAATAACTCCGAAATCAATTTCGCGTTGAATCCAATCTCCATGTCTTTGCCTGCATAATCACAAGTCAAAGCTTCATTCGCCTCGTTTGAGTAATCTAAATCTTCTGCCGATAATGTCAATTTATTCGCCGATAATTTCAAGCGAATTTGGTGTGTCGTCTTATTCGAATAAATCGAAATACGCTTTACAGAACTCAAGAATTCCAAACGATTAATCGTCAAAATCTCATTATTTTCCTTCGGAATCGCATTCTCGTATTCTGGGAAACGCTCGTCGATGATCCGACAAATCAACTGGAAGCTTTGGAAGCTAAAGAAGGCATTCGATGAACTGAATTCTACCGTAACGGCTGTTTCATCAGCTGGCAATGTCGACTTCAACAATGACAAGGCCTTCTTAGGTAAGATCAATGAACTACTTCCTTCTGTCTTCAAATCCGTTCTGCGGTAACGTACCAAACGATGTCCGTCCGTCGCCACAAAATTTGTATGATCACCCATCATCTGAATCAACACCCCCGTCATCGCCGGACGCATATCATCATTGGATACCGCTAATAATGTATTTGCAATGGCCTCTCCTAAGGTTAAGGCCGATAATGAAATCGATTGATTCTTCGCTACTTCTGGAATGCGCGGGAAGTCGATCGGGTTCTCACCGCTCAACTTAAACCGACCGTTTTGTGTCGCTATCTCCGCTCCGAATGTTCCCTGATCCGCGCCAATCGTAACCGGTTGCTCAGGTAAACTACGTAATGTCTCCAACAATAATCGTGCGGGTAGCGCAATGGAGCCATTCTCAAAACCCTCAACTTCCAACGTGGTCGTCATGACTGTTTGTAAATCAGATGCCGTCAACATCAATTTGTTACCCTCTAATTCCACTAAAATGTTCTCCAAAATAGGGATAATCGGATTACTTGCTACCACACCATTGATGGCCGAAAGTTGCTTCAATAATACGTTCGAGGCTACTAAAAATTTCATTGTGTTGATTGTTGGGTTAATATTGAATTCAGACCTTGAAGTTAAATCAATTTGACTACAAAGCCAAGCGTTTAGGCTTCGTATTTGCGCTTACGGTAAAGAATTACCAAAAGACTGATTAGGATTCCAAAACCGACCGGAACAAGTACATTCAAGAGCTGGTAATAGCTTCGCCCTTCCTGCACTTTGACCTTATCCAAAGGTCTCAAACGGATGTTCTTATTCCGGGCCAATAAGGCTTTTTGGTCATCCAATAAATAATGAAATGCATTCAAAATAAAATCCCGATTCGCAAAGGTATGCTTCGCAAAAGGATCAAATCCCAAGGGCGACGGGCCTTTCGTGTTTGGATCCACGCCATTTAATGCCAAATCCCCATCCCCCACAATGATCAACGCGCCTGGGGCTTCGCTTTTCGCAACAAAACCCTTCGTTAAACTATCTTGTGGCAATGGACGGTTGGTGAATATGGATTGAAATTCGCCCTCCAATAAATAGGAAATAACCTGAGGTCCCGATTTGTACTGCGCCGGATTAAAATCCTTTCCCGATGACGCAAAGGGTAGGGTAGCGGGTGCCTTTTGTGCCTGCGTATACGCACTTGTTACCAGCAATGGCGTCTTTTTCAAACCGCTACTTCCAGATACCGTGTCAATACTCGATACAAATTTGCCATAAATGGCATCTAAATTCTTCGTTATGACGGATGCCGGATTACCCGTTAACAAAGGAAACGCCGGCCATGGCATCAATTGCAGATTGGCTTTATTGCCAAAGTTTCCCACTTCCAAGGGTATCATGCCGCTTAATTGCGCGTCTTTCACCCAGTTGGCATTCAATCTTAACCCATATCGATACAACATCTCCTCCAATCCCACATCCATCACCGAACTCACTAGGCCTTGCCCTTGTATCGTATCCACACGAACACCTTCCAAAAAGAATATTCCCTTTCCGCCTTTGACCAAAAATTGATCGATTTTATACTGATCCTCCTTGCTGAATTTCCGATCGGGTTGAATGACACATATCGCATCCAAACCCTCCAAGGTCGACGACGCACTTAAATCAACCGGATACAAATCGTAGCTTTTTCGCAAGGATGCGATGAGCCCTAATTGCTTGATGGCGGGGACCCGACTGTGGTCCAAAAAGAATCCAATCTTCTTACGGTCTGTTTCCGTAAGACTTTGAATTCCTTGCATGATTTCGTATTCAAGGCCTTCCACCGATTGGTTTAATACCTCTTGTGGGGATGCCAATTGATTCCCTTTCAATAAAAGAACCCCAGCTTTTTTATCACCCTTTTCAATGACTAAGCCGGGAAATACCATTTGCTGTACCTGTTTTCCGCCCTCATTATTCACAAGGTTTGTCGGAGGTAAGCCCAGCGAATCCAACACAAAGATTTGTTGGTCCCTTGCTTCCGCAAATGGGTATTCCTCATATAGATTGACTGTCTCGAGCGTGATGGTTTGCGGACTATTCCGTTGGATGTCACGCAGGATGTCCAAGGTCGCTTTTTGTAGCCTTTGAAAGCCGCCGGGAAGGTCATTGCCCGCTAGGTAGACTTTGATGCGAATAGGGCCTTCTAAGGCTTGCAATGTTGATAGGGTAGATTCGCTTAAGGTAAACTTCTTTTCTTCGCTTAAATCCCAACGCAGGTAGATATACGGACTTGCCAGGAGCAATAATAGCCCTGCGGAAATCAAAAGGGTCCAAGCACGTAGTTTTTTCATGGCATCTAAACAAGAAAAGCATCCCTTCCAGAATGCTTTTCTCGTATCGGGTTTAAAGTCGATTAATAGAACTTGTAACGCTTATCTACAATCTTCGCATTATCCTTAATGGCTTCGTTGATGTAGAAAGAAGAACGTTGAACGCCCATCATTTGAATTTGATTTTTGTATAACGAGTAATCCGCTAATGCTGGAGCAACTACACCACCTGTTTTCTCAGCAATGAATACACCATTGTCTCCAACGAATACTGCGCTACGCTTTCCGTTTTTCAAACCTGCAATGCGACCTAAAGCTACTGCATCGGGACCTGCTGTATTTAACATACCCCCAGCTAAAGTTTGGTCTTGTACGGTTTCAACCAAAGCACCAGCACCGTAGGTTTGTGCGATTTGCTCTAAACTTCCTTTGATACCTGCTAATTTCTTCGAGATTTGCTCACCTTTCAATTGATTGCGAACCAATGCTGTTAATTCAATGCGGAAGTCTTCTACCTTCACATTGTCTTTCTCAGTTTTACCTGTCAAGAACGCCACGATGTATTGGTTATCTTGCTCAAATACTTTCTTAGAACCATCTCCCACAGCTGTGTTATCATCGAATGACCAACGAACGATTTCGCGTGCATTGGCTAAGTTGTTCACCGCTGATGAGTTTTCTTGTAAACGATCCGCACGCATCATGATGATGGATTTATCTTTTTTCAAAGCCGCTTCGAATGCTGCTAATGTTCCGTTCGCATTCGCAAAAGCATCTGCTTGAGTGAACACGCGGTCTAATGTCGCTTGTGATGGAGCGATTGTCTTGTTGATAGCAGCCAATTTATAGCTTGTGTTTGTTTTTGCATCCGTCACTTTAACTACGTGGAAACCGAATTCTGTTTCAACAACACCCGGCATTAAACCTGTGCCATTAAAACCAAACAATACTTTCTCGAATGACTTCACCATGCCGCCATTGTTTTTGAAATAACCTAAGTCACCACCGTTTTGTGCAGTGCCATCCATGCCATTCATTTGTGCCAATGTTTCAAAGCTTCCGCCACCTTTCACTTGCGCTAAAATTGCTTCAGCACGTTGTCTTGCTTGTGCTTTTGCTGAATCCGATTTGTTTGCAGGTGCAATCAAGATATGGCTCGCACGCATCGTGAATAATGAATCTTTCTTCACCCCACCGTATTTGTAGATTGAATAGGTTAATCCTTCTTTGAATGGACCATAGATACCGCCCACTTGGAAAGTTGGCAACATCGTTTTCACCGCTGCTGGAATTTCAGCATACGGCAACAAGTAAGGTGTACGAACATCTGAATTCAACATAGCAAAAGCCGAATCGTTTGGCGCAACCGCCAGGTCTTTCGCTAATTTCTTGATTTGCGTATAGAACTCCGCAGTATCTTGTTTGGTTGGAATCACTGGGAACGTCGCATACTGGATTGAACGAGTGTTCGTTCCTTTGAATTGATCTTTGTGCTTCGCCAAATATTCCTCTAGTTGCGCATCGGTTACTTTCACCGTTGTATCTGCTACTGAGAAGAATGGAACAAACAAGAAACGCGCGTTGAACTTCGCGTTTTGTGCTTGGTATTCTTTTTGTGCATCTGCTTGCGTTACATAGTTGGATAAACGCAATAAGTTCTCATATTTTGAACGAATACGATCTTGAGAAATAGATTTCTCAAACGCCGCCCATGCTTGTTGTTGCTGTGCTGGCATCGTTTTCAAGTTCTTCAAAAATTGAATCACAAACGTTTTGTCAAATTGTCCTGTTTGAGGATTGGTGAACTGTTGGCGTACCGATGGGTGGATGTAATTTCCTTGAACCATGTCGATCAACTCCTCTTCAGAAACCTTTAATCCTAAAGCATCAAATTCTTTTTTGTATGCGATATCCAATACATATTGGTTCCAAACTTGGTCACGAATCGATGCTGCTTCTTGCTCAGATGGTCCTTTTCCCGTTTGAGCGGTGTAATTAGCTGTCGCTTCTTCCACTTTCTTTTGGAAGTCTTGAATCATGATGCTTTCGCCCGCGATTTGACCTACTTCTTGTGAACTTGAACCAAATAAGGATGATTTACCTTGGAAAATATCACTTCCCACGAGAAATAACACTAAACTGATCGCGATAGCCGCTGCCGCAATTCCCGATTTCTCTCTAATTTTTGTAATTAATGCCATTGATACTATTATCTAATTGTTTTGTACGCTTTGTTTTTCTTTTTATTGCCGACTTTATCTTGAACAAAAGAAACGCAAAATAATCACATTTCTAATGAAAAAGCAAGTCATTTGTAAACAAATCTAGCCTTTTAAAACGCGCTGTAAACTTTCAAGGAATCGATCCGCGATTGCTTGGTCAATTGCCAAACTTGGCAACAAGCGTAGCGTATGCTTTCCTGCATAGCCCATGAAAATATGATGTTCATGCAATAAGGCATCCCGAATAGGCCCTACAGCCTCTTCTAACTCAATTCCAATCATCAATCCACGACCACGAACTTCTTTAATGCCCGAAATACCTGCTAATTCCTGCTCGACATAAGCACCTATTTTCGCCGCATTCGCCACTAAATTTTCCTCTTCGATAATATCCAAGACTACGTTCGCTGCCGTGCATGCTAAATGATTTCCTCCAAATGTAGTTCCCAATAAGCCATAGCTCGCTTGAATATGTGGTGCAATAAGCACCCCACCGATCGGGAAGCCATTGCCCATTCCTTTTGCCGTGGTCATCATATCTGGGTTAATACCCGCATATTGATGCGAGAAGAATTGTCCCGATCGACCGTAGCCACATTGTACCGAATCTAAAATTAATTGAGCTCCCGTTTCGTCGCAACGTTGACGTAAAGCTTGTAAAAAGGGTGTTGAGGCCACTTGGATACCGCCCACGCCTTGAATTCCTTCGACAATGACCGCGGCTGTTTCTTCGGTAATTACATCCGATAATCCTTCGATTTGATTAAAAGGGTGGAAGTTTACATGCGAAGTATCATTAATAGGTGCCACGATGCTCGGGTTATCCGTTACCGCCACCGCACCTGCTGTTCTCCCGTGAAAGGCTTTCGTAAAGGCAACTACTTTCTTGCGACCGGTATGAAAAGACGCTAATTTTAACGCGTTCTCATTCGATTCCGCCCCAGAATTCGTTAAAAATAATTGGTAACTTGGATAGCCCGACACACGTCCCAGTTTCTCCGCTAATTCCGCTTGACCACTGATAACAATAGAATTCGAATAAAAACCAATATTGGATAATTGCTCCGTCATCTTCGCTACATAGGTCGGATGCGAATGCCCTATCGAAATCACGGCATGACCGCCATATAAATCCAAATATTCCTGTCCATTTTTATCCCACACCGTACTTCCTTGGGCTTTCACCAATTCGATGGGGTAAAGTGGATATACGTCAAATAGTTTCATGATCCTTTGTTTTATAGCCCTAGGCTTTAGCCTAGGGATTCACCAGGTTAAAACCTGGGGTTAATAAGTTTTTTCCAATGTCCACCGTCCAATGTCCAACATCCAATGTCTAACGTCCAATGTCTAACGTCCAATGTCCGCCGTCCACCGTCCAATGTCTAACGTCCAATGTCTTCACTCTACACTCTTAACTCTCCACTCTTAACTCTCCACTCTTAACTCCTAGAACCCTATCCCCTTCAATCCCAATCCCGCCGTTTCCGGCCAGCCCAACATTAAGTTCATATTTTGTACCGCCTGTCCAGATGCGCCTTTGATCAGGTTATCAATCACGGAGCTGACCAACAATTGGCCTTCGTGCACTTCTAAATGCAAGAAACATTTATTGGTATTCACGACTTGCTTCACATCCACATCCTTGGGACTAACAAAAACAAAGGGAGAATCTTGGTAATAGTTTTCATATAATTCAATCGCCTCTTCCTGTGTTCCCGTGTAAGCGGTGTAGACATTGGCCATGATGCCCCGCGAAAAGTTTCCTCGGTAGGGGATGAAATTGACCTTAGGTGCTGGAGATTTCGCTCCCAATACCATCCCGATTTCGGTTAAGTGCTGATGCGTAAAGGCCTTGTAAATACTCACATTGTTGTTTCTCCACGAAAAATGACTCGTATTGGACAAGGATTGTCCCGCGCCTGTTGAGCCTGTTACAGCAGATACGTGCACATCCGATTGCAATAAACCCGCTTGTGCCAAAGGCAACAAAGCTAATTCAATCGATGTTGCGAAACAGCCCGGGTTGGCGATTTTAGTCGCCGACTGGATTTTTGACTTTTGGAATTCAGCTAATCCATACACAAATCCTTCGGACTCGTCACGGAAATCCGTACTCAAATCCACGATTTTGGTATGCCAAGGAATCTCATTTGCCGCTAAGAATTTCTTCGATTCACCATGGCCTGAACATAAGAAAAGGACATCAACAGGATGTAAATCAGCACAGAAACGCGCATTCGTTGATCCCAAAAGATCCGTGTGCACATCCGATACTAATTTGCCTGCTTGCGAATTCGACATGATGCACGTCAAGTGTACATCCGGGTGATTCACCAAGATGCGCAACAATTCGCCACCTGTATAGCCCGCAGCGCCTACGATTCCTATTTTTGCCATTAGTTTGATTCGTTTACTTTCCGGTGAATCATCGTTTGGTTCGAAACGATTTTTGAGAATCCTCGCACATCATCGCCCGACCAAGCTTTATTCATTTCGCCATACGCACCAAAAGCAGATGACATCAAATCGAATTTCGATTCAATTCCCGTTACTTGGAACTGATAAGGCGATAAAACAACGTTTACGGTTCCTGTAACGTTGTCTTGTGTATCCGCTAAGAATGTCTCGAAATTCCGCATAATCGGATCCAAGAATTGTCCTTCATGTAACAATGTGCCGTACATATCGCCAATGTTTTGTTTCCAATACAATTGGTGTTTGGTCAACACATGTTTTTCCAATAAATGATGTGCCTTGATGATGATCAATGGGGCAGGAGCCTCAAAGCCCACACGGCCTTTGATACCAATGATCGTGTCACCTACGTGAATGTCCCGACCGATTGCATAAGCACCCGCACGCGCAGTCAATTCGCGAATGGCGTCCACTGAACTTGCATATTTCTCACCATCGATTCCGACCAATTGGCCATATTCAAATTGCAAGGATATCTTGCTAGGTTTCGTTTCCGTTAATTGAGTTGGCCACGCTTCTTCTGGTAAATAGCCATCCGACGTCAAGGTTTCTTTGCCACCTACTGATGTGCCCCAAAGTCCTTTGTTGATCGAATAGGTCGACTTATGCCATTCTTGAACAACACCCTTCGACTTCAAGAAATCGATTTCCGCCTCACGTGATAATTGCAAATCGCGTATAGGTGTGATTACCTCACATTCAGGTGCCAAAATGCGGAAAACCACATCGAAACGAACTTGGTCATTCCCTGCACCCGTACTTCCGTGCGCGATTGCTTTGGCACCTAATTTAGCGGCATATTTTGCCACAGCTGTTGCTTGAAAAACACGTTCTGCTGAAACAGATAACGGATAAGTATTATTTTTTAATACGTTTCCAAAGACCAAATACTTGATACAATCTTGGTAATATTCTTCTACTACATCGAGGGTCACGTGTGAAGTAACGCCCAATGAGTAGGCTTTCTCTTCAATTGTTTTTAATTCTGCTGGCGAAAATCCACCTGTATCAACCAAGGCCGAGTGCACTTCCATGCCACGCTCTTCGGTTAAGTATTTCACACAAAATGATGTATCTAATCCCCCACTAAATGCTAGTATTACTTTCGGCTTGCTCATATTTATTTGGATTTTCCTTTCTTGTGAAAAGGCATTAATAATTTCTCTTTAATTTTTTTCAATTGCGTGAAGTCGGCAAGGTTCTTTAAAAAGATCCATTTTTCATCCGATTCGGGTTTGGGACTTGCTTGATTTGGGTCGTAAATCATACCCGTGCACAAACAAATCTTGCGTTCCGTCCGCGTTAAAATATCGTAATTCACACAGGATTGACAACCTTTCCAGAAGTTATCATCTACCGGCAATTCCGAAAAGGTCGTTGGCTCATAGCCTAAATCCGAATTAATCTTCATCACCGCCAAGGATGTAGTTATCCCGATGATTTTGGCATCTGGGAAACGGCTACGGGATAATTCAAAAGCTTTGGACTTAACCGCTTTGGCTACACCATATTGGCGATGTGAGGGTTTAACAATCAAACCGGAGTTCGCCACAAACTTACCATGTTGCCAGGTTTCAATGTAGCAAAAGCCTACGAATTCACCCGTCACATCGTCTGTTGCGATGATGGCTTTGCCCTCCGACATTTTTTCTTGTAAATAGTCCGGTGTGCGTTTTGCGATACCGGTGCCACGTGCTTTGGCAGATTCTGCCATCTCGTTGCAAATAGATTCAGCTAGGTCAAAATGGGCTTGACTAGCGATTTGAACAGTATATGAATTCATGAAAGGAATCAAGTATAAATGAAACAAATAGGTAAATCAATCTTACAGGGGATCATACCCTGAAGATGAATCTTCGTCGTCGGAGCGACGTGACTACATACCTCTTTGAATTATTTATCTTCATGTTCTTGATAAACAGCGTGATTAAACGCTAATTTTGTCTCGATATAGGGGGCAAATTTCAGTAATTCAACGGGGAAATCCCAACAATCAACTGATTATTTCATGGAAAATGATAATTCTTTAACTGCTGAAGCGTTGATTTACGCATATACCTCAGGCGTTTTTCCCATGGCGGAGGCGGATGGAACAATCTATTGGTACCGGCCAGATCCTCGGGCCATCATTCCGATTGATACCTATAAGCCTGCCAAATCCTTAAAACCTATTCTGAATCGAGGACAGTTTGAAATTCGAATTGATACACAATTTGAGGCAGTTATGCGTGCTTGTGCAGCTCCTAGAACGTATGAGCAAGAAACATGGATATCGGAGGAAATAATTGCGGCCTATGTGGAATTGTTTGAGATGGGTTTTGCTCATTCGGTGGAAGTTTATGAGCAAGGTGACTTAGTGGGAGGCTTATATGGAGTTCATATTGGTTCGGTATTTTTTGGCGAATCCATGTTCATGAAGGTTTCTAATGCCTCCAAAGTAGCTTTTCATTATTTAATTGAGATTTTGCGCGCGAATGAATTTGGTTTACTGGATACTCAATTCATGAACGATAATGTGCAGCGGTATGGAGCGATTGAGATTAAGCGCTCGGCCTATGAAAAGTTATTGTCCAAAAGTTTACTCCGTGCCAGTGAATTTAAATTGCCTATCAAATAGCCTAAATTTCATCAGAAAGGGCTAAATTGTGTCAAATATTATAGATTATGTCAAAGCCGATTCTCGTCATTAAGTTTGGTTCATCCTCCATTACCCATTCGAATGGGGATGTGAATGAGCAGACACTCGAGAAAATCGCGGCGCAAGTGGCAAGTCTTCAACGTTCATATTCAATCGTTTTGGTTTCCAGTGGAGCCGTGGCAGCTGGGAAAGCTTCTTTGAAAGATTACAAAGGAACTTTGTCGGAGCGAAAAGCCGCCGCCGCTGTCGGGAATCCACTATTAATAGCCAAATACAACCAATATTTCCAGAAATACGGCATCTACATTGCGCAAAGTCTTTGCGAGCGACATCACTTTTCGAAGCGAGAATCCTTCTTGCAATTGAAAGAAACCTATCAAGAGCTTTGGCGCAATGATATCATTCCCATTGCGAATGAGAATGACGTGGTGAGTAATGTGGAGCTGAAGTTTTCGGATAATGATGAATTGGCGACATTGATTGCCACAGGATTCGGCGCTGAAAAATTATTGATTTCCACTTCCGTGGGAGGTTTGTTGGATGAGCAAGGAAATATCATTCGCCATGTACCCGAGATTAACGCAACCATTTTGGATGTGGTCAATACAGATACATCGAGTACGGGTTTGGGTGGCATGATTTCTAAATTAACCTTTACCCGACTAGCCACACGGATGGGAATCAAAGTGGTGATTTTTGGATTAGATCAGGCCAATGGGATAATTGATGCTTTGCATGAAAATATCGGAACAGTTTTTGAGGCGCAAACGGCAACCCTATCTGCCCGTCAAAAATGGTTGGCCTCCGGCAGTGTGATCACTGGTAGAATTGTATTGGACAAAGGAGCTGTCAAAGCCATCCAAAATCGCAAGAGTCTTTTGTCGGTAGGAGTACTCGAATACATCGGCGATTTCGAAAAAGGGGAGGTGGTCGAAATGCTAGATCCGCAGCAAAATCCGGTGGCAGTTGCCCGTGCGCGCTATTCCAAAGCGGAGCTGGTAAACGCTAAGGAAAGTAGGGAGGTGGCGAATGCGGATGATATTGTGATTTGGTAGCTTAGAGTTAAGAACTAAGAGTGAAGAATTAAGAGTGAATAGTTCAGAGTGAAGGGTTGCTGATAATCACATTTATTTGATGTAATCTATTTTTGATTTTTTCTCAGTGTAACCAATGTAGAGCCAAGCAATCGCTGCAGCTCTTCCAAGTCCAAAATTAATTCATCATATATTTTCAATTCTATTACATGGCAAGCTTCTAAAAGTTTGAGCCAATACACAGTTTCCCTTGCCTCTTTATGGGCTATTGATATTTTGAATTCAAAATCTTTACGAGAAAATGCTGTCAGGCCTTCAGCTACATTTGCACCAATTGAAGTGCCTGATCTCAGCAGCTGTTTGCTTAAAATAAATTCTTTGTGGGTTTGATTTATTATCCGATAAGTCTTGATGATTTTCAAGGCAAACTGAAAGGATTTGGCAGATATGATACTTTCCGTTTTCATCAATTTGGATTTATGTCACAAGCATAGCAACATAAATCCAAATGAAATTTAATTGAACTGATAATCTTGAAAATTATCAACAAATTCAACTCTCAGATCTCAACTCTTAACTCTTAGTTCTTAACTCTTAGTTCTTCACTCTTAGTTCTTCACTCTTAGTTCTTCACTCTTAGTTCTTCACTCTTAGTTCTTCACTCTTAGTTCTTAACTCCTAAGCAACCACCACCGCTTTCCCACTCTCCACATCCGCTTCCACCGCCTTATATTTAACATTTTCCTTGATGCTTCCATCTTGGTATTGTACGGTCACACGCTGATTACGATCCGCGATTTTAATCGCTTGGCGTGGAGCAAAGCGCTCTACTTGACCCGCCGACGGATCATGGTAACCTGGATCTTCTTGGGCACCGGCCAAACCTCCCAATAAAGATGACAATGCATCATCCTTGCTCATCTGCAATTTGGGAGCTTTTTCTTTGGGAGCCTTTGCTGCCGTCTGATTTGTTGATTGTGCTGCAGGTATTTCAGCCTTGATCACGAAACTAATCGTATCCGAATTCACACGCGCCACGAAGCGTTGGAATAAATTTACCGCCTCAAACTTATAAATCAATAAAGGATCCTTCTGCTCGAATACCGCATTTTGTACCGATTGCTTCAAATCATCCATCTCACGTAAATGCTCTTTCCACTCTTGATCAATCAAGGTCAAGGTAATGAATTTCTCCATCTCCGAAATCACTTCTTTTCCTTGCGTGATCAATGTTTTATCTGCATCCACAACCACACCGGTCACCATATGTCCGTTCGAAATCGGTACCTGAATTCCTGAGAACCCCTGACGTTTCGCCTCTTCCGCTACCTGAATAACTTGTTGGGCAATTACCTCATTCTTCGCCTTGTAATGCAATTCTGCCGCCAAGAACAATTGCTCGGTACGCTTGTCTACCGCCAAACGATGGAACTCCTCCGCTGTGAACGGTGGCTCCATACCCAATAATTCAATCACTTTCAATTCAAGCTCCTCGTAATTCGTGTAGCTTGTTGTGATGTCTTGGCACACATCAAATAAGATGTTGATGATGTCCAACGATAAACGCTCGCCCAACAAAGCATTTTGGCGACGCTTATAAATCGCATTCCGTTGGTAGTTCATTACATCATCGTATTCCAATAAACGCTTACGAATACCAAAGTTGTTTTCCTCTACTTTCTTCTGTGCACGCTCAATCGAGTTTGTAATCATCGAGTGTTGAATCACTTCTCCTTCCTCCATACCCAATCGATCCATCACTTTCGCAATACGATCCGATCCAAATAAACGCATCAAATTATCTTCCAACGAAACAAAGAATTGTGACGACCCTACATCTCCTTGACGACCCGCCCGACCGCGTAACTGACGATCGACCCGACGAGATTCGTGGCGTTCTGTACCAATAATCGCTAAACCACCTGCGGCCTTCGATTCTGGACTCAATTTAATATCCGTACCCCGACCAGCCATGTTGGTCGCAATCGTAACCTTGCCTGATTGACCCGCTTCCGCAACAATTTCCGCCTCACGTGCGTGTTGTTTGGCATTCAAGACATTGTGCTGAATCTTACGGATATTCAATAAACGACTTAATAATTCTGAGTTTTCTACGGATGTCGTACCGACCAAGACCGGTCTGCCTGCCGCGACCAATTCCTGAATTTCCTCAGCAACTGCATTGTATTTCTCGCGTACGGTTCGGTACACTTTATCCTCATGGTCTTTACGCTGAATCGTACGATTTGTTGGAATAGAAACCACATCCAATTTGTAAATCGTCCAGAATTCACCCGCTTCCGTTTCCGCCGTACCCGTCATACCCCC
>CANGCD010000017.1 GCA_947452215.1 Cytophagaceae bacterium
TGAAATGTCCTATGTGCAAAACCTAACTCTTTCCCCTTGGGCTAAATCAGGGTTTGTATTAAATGCAGGAACGTTTTTCGGACATTCCCCGGAATATTTTCTGGATTACAAACACTTTAACGGTGGGCTAAATTTGATTCAGACGGGAGATATGTTGGCCTCTCACCGACTTGTGGGTTACTACCAAAATTTTACTTCGGGAGCTAATCAACGGTTGAATGTCAACCACTATGCATACAGTACCTCCGGGAACTATGTGGAAGCCCTGTCGCAATTTCAGTTTTCTAATTTATGGTTGAAACCTTTATTAGGTACGAAAAGGCGTATGTGAAAGAATTATTGATCGCGAATGCGGTATACTTACCCAAACAAAATTTGTTCTATCAGGAGTTAGGGTATGGTTTGGATGGCGTTATTAAAGTATTACGTTTGGAGGCGATTGCTAATTTCTCGAATGGTCAATTTAATTACATTGGCTTTCGTGTGAACATTAATTCTCGAATTAGAATTGGGAATATTCCTGAATAATATGATTTTTTAGATTTTTTTTGGTGCTTTCTATGTAATTGTAAACAAATACATTTTAACACACTATATTTGAGGTCATTTCGAAAATTTAACCTGTAACATTTATCTGATGGCAAAAAATTTGGTCATAGTTGAGTCCCCCGCAAAAGCAAAAACGATAGAAGGTTATTTGGGTTCGGATTTTATTGTAAAATCTTCTTTCGGGCACGTGCGGGACTTACCTACCAAAGGTGATAAGGTCATCGATGTGGATAATGACTTCACTCCTACCTATGTTGTTTCTGCAGATAAAACACAAGTTATTTCAGAGTTAAAAAGATTAGCGAAATCCTGTGAAGAAGTTTGGTTAGCGACTGACGACGACCGTGAGGGAGAAGCGATTTCTTGGCATTTAAAAGAAGCCCTGAACTTAAAAGATAACACGAAGCGGATCGTTTTTCGAGAGATTACGAAATCTGCTATTTTAAAAGCAATCGAACAACCTCGGGCGATTGATATGGATTTGGTGAATGCCCAACAGGCTCGCCGAATCATGGATCGTTTGATTGGTTTTGAATTATCCCCAGTACTTTGGTCTAAAGTTCAAAAAGGTTTATCTGCTGGTCGCGTGCAATCTGTGGCGGTTCGATTAATCGTTGAACGTGAGCGTGAAATCGAACATCATGCAAGCATTGCAACTTTTAAAGTTAGCGCCTTATTTGATTTACCAGGTAAGAAGGTTTTAAAAGCTGAATTAGCAAAGAATTTTGCCAAAGAAGGTGATGCTTTGGAATTTTTAAAAAAATGTGTGGGTGCTACGTTTTCCATCAAGAGTTTAGAAACAAAACCAGCCAAGAAGACGCCAGCTCCACCTTTTACGACTTCCACTTTACAGCAAGAAGCATCGCGTAAACTAGGTTATGCCGTTGCAACGACTATGTCGATTGCACAAAAATTATATGAATCAGGTCGCATATCCTACATGCGTACGGATTCTACGATGCTTTCTCAGGAAGCGCGTGATAAGGCTAAAGCAGCGATTGAATCGAATTACGGTGAGAAATTTCACCATGCTCGTCAGTTTAAAACGAAATCAGATAGTGCTCAAGAGGCTCACGAAGCCATTCGACCGACTGATTTTGGTATGTCTACCTTGTCGGGTGATTCAAGAGAACGCAAATTATATGAGTTAATCTGGAAGCGTTCGATTGCGTCTCAGATGTCGGATGCATTATTGGAAAGAACAACGGCTCAAATTGAGATTTCGACAACGACGGAGGTCTTAGTGGCTCAAGGTGAAGTTGTTGCGTTTGAAGGATTCTTAAAAGCATATTTAGAGGGAAAAGACGAGGAAGAAGAGGATGAAAACAAAGATATGTTGCCTCCATTAGCTGTGGGTCAAATTCTGCAATTGGATGAATTAAAAGCCCAGGAGCGTTTTTCACGCCCTGCTCCGCGTTATACAGAAGCAAGTCTAGTAAAAGCTTTAGAGGAAAAGGGAATCGGTCGGCCGTCTACCTATGCTCCCACCATTTCGACCATCATCAAGCGTGCCTACGTAGAGAAAGAAGATCGACTAGGTAAAGAACGTGCTTTCCAAACATGGACTTTAAAGGATGATGAGATTTCGGGTGTAAATGCAACAGAGATGGTTGGTGCTGAGAAATCGAAATTGTTTCCAACACACATTGGTACACTTGTGACGGATTTTCTCGTTGAGAATTTTCAAGATGTTGTTGATTATACGTTTACCGCCGAAATGGAAAACGAATTTGACCACATTGCTCAAGGAACATTACCATGGGTTAAATTGATGAAAGACTTTTATGGCTCCTTCCATAAAACAATTGAAGATAGTAAGGGCATCACGCGCAGTTCGGTTGGTGGTGGCCGTGAATTAGGATTAGACCCTGAAACAGGAAAGAAAATTTCTGTTCGTCTGGGTAAATTTGGGCCATTTGTTCAATTAGGTGAATCAGGTGAAGAAGATAAACCCGTATTTGCGAATTTGGCGAAACATCATTCCATTGCAACTTTGAGTTTGGAGGATGCGATTGCATTATTGGCCCGACCGAAATTGCCACGTGAAATTGGAATTTTGGACGATAAACCTGTCATCATTGGTGCAGGTAAATTAGGTCCATACATCAAATATGATGGTAAGTTTACGAGTCTTCCGGAACCGAATGATCCTTTTACGATTGAATTGGATCAAGCGGTTTTGGTGATGCAAGCTGCTTTAAAGGCTGCTGAATCTGCTGGTTTGGGTTACTTTGAAGATCAATTGATTGAAACGGGTAAGGGCCGTTTTGGACCCTATGTGAAGCATAATGGTAAATACATCTCGTTAAGTAAAACGGATAATTTGGCTTCGTTGACCCAAGAGCGCGCGATTGAATTAATCGTTGCCAAGCGTAATGCTGAAGCAAATAAAATTATCAAGGAATTTTCAGATAATGCAGCGATTAAGGTGGTTAATGGCATGTATGGCCCTTATATCCAAATTGGTAAACGTAATGTTAAAATACCTAAGGATCAAGATCCGGCTACTTTAACACTTGAAGATTGCATCGCGTTAGGTGATGCAGCTCCTGCTCCTAAAAAGACAACAAGAAAAAAATAAGATATGAGTCAGATTATTGATGGCAAGATGGTTGCAGAGTCTATGAAGGCTTCCATAGCCAAAGAAGTTCAAGATTTAGTAGCATCCGGTAAGCGAGCACCCCATTTAGTTGCCATTCTTGTGGGTAATAATGGTGCATCGGAGACCTATGTAGCCAATAAAGTGAAATCTTGCGAGGAATTAGGTTTTGCCTCTACCCTGTTACGTTTCGATCCATCAATTTCTGAAGCTGAATTATTGCAAGCGGTGATTGATGTGAATAATAATCCGGATATGGATGGATTAATTGTTCAATTACCTTTGCCTAATCACATTAATCCTGATCGTGTGATGGAAACCATACATCCATCAAAAGATGTAGATGGGTTTCACCCAATCAACATCGGTCGGATGGCTAAAGGTCTCCCGGCCTATATTTCTGCAACTCCGCAAGGTGTATTGGACTTATTAGCTTATTATAATATTGAAACAGCCGGTAAACATTGTGTGGTGGTTGGCCGTAGTCAAATCGTCGGTCTACCGATGTCCATTTTAATGCAAAGGAATCATCCACAAGGAAACTGTACGGTAACCTTGACTCATTCTCGTACAGCGAATTTGGAGGAAATGTGCCAGCAAGCTGATATTATCATTGCGGCTTTGGGTAAACCTGAATTTATTACGGCTTCCCATGTGAAGCCAGGAGCTGTCGTGATCGACGTGGGTTTGACACGTGTCGAGGACGCCAGCAAAAAATCAGGTTTTGCTTTGAAGGGTGATGTGGATTTTGATTCGGTATTTCCGATCTGCTCTTACATAACCCCTGTTCCCAAGGGTGTTGGCCCCATGACCATTGTTTCGCTCATGAAAAACACCTTATTGGCTGCCAAAGGGGTTATTTATCCGAAGAACTAAGACGTATATAAATAGCGATGGAAAACTCCCAATGGGAGTTTTTTGTCGTATTGGTCATTCAAATATAATTCTCCCGATTCTGCCGTTTCAGGTACATTGAAAATACCATTTACTAGATTCTCTACCACGAGGGTTGAAAAACCCAATGAGTAGACATTTGTTAATAGAATATGCTCTTTAGGATCCAGAATTTCTTTCACTGAACGCAGCATGTCGTCAATTTGCTCTTCCAAAACCCACTTTTCGCCGTCGGGTCCACGTCCATAGGCTGGAGGATCTAATAACACTCCTTGGTAGAAATTACCTCTTCTTGCTTCTCTTTTGACAAATTTAAGGGCATCTTCTGCCATCCAACGAATAGAATCCAATTGAGATACTTCCATGTTCTCCCGAGCCCAAGAAAGTACCGGTTTAACAGAGTCTACATGGGTTACATCAGCACCCATTTGTCGGCAAACCAAACTAGCCCCTCCTGTATAGGCAAAGAGGTTTAGTATTTTTGGTTTTGGATTGCTTAATAAAGGGATGTTTTTCGCTAAAAATTCCCAGTTGGACGCTTGTTCAGGAAACAAGCCTACATGCTTAAAAGAAGAAAGGCTAATTTTTAATTTTAAATCCAATTTCTCCGATTGATACGGAATAAACCATTTATCGGGTACTCCTTTTTTGATGTCCCAAACGCCACGCTCTGTGCTTCCTTTTTCTTTCTTAAAATGTGCGTTTGCTTTAACAGTCCAAAATTCCTCTGAAAGCGATTTTGACCACAATGCTTGAGGCTCAGGTCTTCGAACAACAAATTCACCAAACTGCTCTAATTTTTCAAATCCGCCCGAATCGATTAATTCGTAGCTTTTTCCCCAGTTTTGAGGTGTTTCGATTGCGATGGATTGGTGATTATTTGACATTAAGGCTTGAATTGAATTTTATTTAAATAGAAAACATTTCGTTTTCCTTCTGTTTGATTAACGATATTTTGGGTACCGAATGCTAGGAAATACGTACTGTACCAATATGTTAAATCTGAATCTGCTGATTTTCTAACTCGATCTCCCTCGAGATTGGTTTCGATAGGAAGCGCAATTTCCGATTCTTTATTTCCTTGTTCACTGATGATTTTCGTAATTAATTGATTTTCCCGACTGTAACTTAAAATGATATTATCTGCTTGTACGGAGGTTTTAATCTTTTGAATCAATTTAGGTTCTTTCATGTCATGTAAAGAAATGCAATGATCCCACAATAAATTTCCCTGCGCATCTAATTCTGCAATGACCGCATGTGTATAAACCCAACCGTCAAATTGCTGCTGGTTTCCATAATAATTATACCCTCTATAACCCCAAGGGCTATAATAGCTTGAGAAAGGCGAATAAAGACCATAATTTCCATAACCCCAACGATATGGATTGTACATCATACTCCAAGGGGAATAAAATCCACTCATTGTTGTCATGCCAGGCAAATATCCTCCGCCATAAGGACCAAAGTTCGCATATTTGTAATCCGGATAGAAGGCTTCAGCAACCACTATGTAATGATCTCCTTTGCGAATAATATCGTGCATGAGCAGTCGGTAATCCAATCGCAAGTCCTCTCCTTTTTCTTCTTTATCCTTGATTCGCTTGGATTGACGCTCCATTTGTTTGGGACTTAAGAAATTGAAAAAGTTTGCGAATTTTGTAAAGCTTGTATACGTCGAATTAGCCAATTCACCATCTATAAATGACTGAAAGTATAGACCTTGCGAGCTGGGTCCTTTGGAAGAACCAATGGTGTTTTTATGGCCATATGTACCTACTACGACTTGTAGAGAATCATTCACCTGTGCTGATTTGGCATTCATCATCGCATATTCATCGTTGGGTTTCATCAAGACTTGACTCACTTGGTTTCCATCCTCATCAAAGGATTTTAAAATCAACTGATAATCTTTGGCCTTTTTCCCTATCGAATAGGTTACATTGATTTGTTGGTACGATGTATCTAAATCCATCGATTGAATCTCGGCTTGTCCTTTGACAACAGCCGGTAATATCCGCGTTTTTTTCTCTTGTAAATTCGTAAATAAAATAACGGGCTGGGAATTAACCATCCCTGCAATAAACAGTGACGCATTTAACGCTTTGAAATTGGATATTTCGATACGATCTACGGAAAGGATTTGGTATTTTTCAACCTTCCCTTTTTCAGTATTTACGCGAAAAATAACGTAGGAATTACTTTTAAATCGACTAAACAATAAATACAAATCATCGCCATCGTAACTGTGCGTTACATAATCTTGATTAGCGTCGATATTGGCATTTGTCGACCATTCTTGTTCTAAATCTGTTGAAAATTTTCGAAGATTAAATGCCTGTTTATTCAGTTGGCTTAATAATACAACACCCTTTTTTCCCAAAGAGATGGTGAAGGTCTCGACTTGATTGGATTCTTGTGGGAATTCAATGCGTTTATTTGTTTGACCGTTTCCTGAAAAAACGGTAATCATGAGCACGATAAGAATCAAAAAAGCCTTTTTCATATTATTCAGTTAAACTTAGAATGATGTCGAATTCTGCTTTTTTAACGGGTGTAACGGATAATCGAGATTGTTTAATTAATTCCAAAGAACTTAAACGCTCGTCAGCTTTCATGGCTTTTAAAGTCACCGTTTTGGTGAATTTTTTAACCGGTACCAGTTCCACAACAACCCATCTCGGATCTTCAGTTGTAGGATCTTGGTAAAATTCTTTCTTTACTTCAGCGAGTCCCACGACTTCCATGCCTTCGTTTGAGTGATAAAAAAACACCCAATCGCCTTTTTTCATGGCTTTCATGTTATTGCGGGCCTGGTAATTGCGTACACCATCCCAAACAGATTTCCCTTCTTTAACGAAATCATCCCAAGAATATTTGAATGGTTCTGATTTTACGAGCCAATAATTCATGCTTATGGAAATTTAGGGAATTTAGAAAAATCGGGTTTACGCTTTTCTAAAAATGCATTTTTACCTTCTTTGGCTTCATCCGACAAGTAATATAAGAGTGTTGCATTTCCTGCTAATTCTTGAATACCTGCTTGCCCGTCGAGTTCAGCATTGAAGGCAGATTTCAACATCCGTAAAGCCAAAGGACTCTTTTCTAATATCTTTTCACACCAAGCCACTGTGGTGGCTTCCAATTCTTCTAAAGGAACTACTTTGTTGACTAAGCCCATTTGAAGCGCATCTTGCGCATCGTATTGATCACAAAGTAACCAAATCTCACGTGCTTTCTTTTGGCCAACAACACGCGCTAAATATGAGGCGCCAAACCCTCCATCAAATGAACCGACATTAGGACCTGTTTGGCCAAAACGAGCATTTTCTGCTGCAATGGATAAATCGCAAATAACATGTAATACATGCCCACCTCCGATAGCCCAGCCAGCGACCATGGCCACGACAGGTTTTGGAATTGTTCTAATTTGACGTTGTAAGTCCAACACATTTAAGCGTGGCACGAAATCATCACCTACATATCCTCCATCTCCACGTACACTTTGATCCCCTCCCGAACAAAAAGCTTTGCCACCTTCTCCCGTTAAGATGATAACTCCCACCGAAGTATCTTGTCTTGCCAATTCCATGGCTTCCGACATTTCCTGAACGGTTAAGGGTGTGAAAGCATTATGCTTATGTGGACGATTGATCGAGATTTTAGCAATCCCTTTATATTGTTGGAATAAAATGTCTTTATATTCCTTAATGGTTTTCCAAGGCAGATTTGACGTCATAAGTGATTAATTTGATTCTTCGTTGTAAGTAACATCCCAAGTATGGTCTGCTAATAAAATTACTTTAGCTAAATAACGACTATATTTAAATGAACGGCCCCATTCATGCGGAGCAACGAGCGATAGCAAGTCAGTTCCATTCTCCTTTTCATACATGTAATACGTTTCTGATATAATGGGCTCAAAGCCCATCGCAGCATCATATATTCGTTCTGATATCTCCTTTCGATCCGCTAAAAGTTTTGCCTGCTTAGCTAAAACCTCCATTTGTTCGTAAAGTTGATTCATTTGGCGATCCGTTTGTTGGCGCATCGCTAATATACTTCTCCCCTTTGTTTTACCCGTATCTTCCGGTTTAATGACTGCCCCTCCTGCCGTATGAGCGTAGGGAAGTAATCCCGGGTTTTGGGCTACTTTGTCTGGATTGATCGGATTTAAAAATGGATCTTCTTTCATTTAGGCAAGGTTAATTGATTAACCTTTTATTAACTCACGAAATTAGAGAATGTTTGGTTAATTTTGGAATGATTTAACGATTTATGCAGCTATTTTCTCCTCTGTCTGATGATTTATTTGAACCGTCCACGGAATTCGAGCGACAGGTACTAACGTTTTGTACTGCATGGCAAAGCGGGCAATCATCCTTTTTATTCCATACCTCGGGTTCTACAGGTGCGCCGAAGCCAATATGGGTGAATCGTACAGCGATGGAAGCCTCTGCCCTTTCAACTGGGAACTGGTTGAATTTAAGTCCAAATGATATTGCATTAGCCTGTTTGCCGGTTCAATACATTGCCGGTGCCATGGTTTTGGTTCGTGCGATGGTATTGGATTTACGAGTTTGTTTAGTCGAGCCATCTGTTAATCCTTTGGAAGGATTAGCTCCTATTTCGATTCAATGAGCTTCTTTTGTTCCCAACCAATGGCATGCATTGTTGGAGTCTAAGATAGATTTATCAAGTTTTTTTCAAGACGCTAAAGGAATTCTTTTGGGTGGAGCCGCTTTATCTGAAGAATTGAAAAATCAATCTTTGGGCCTTTCTTTTCCCATTTATGAAACCTATGGAATGACAGAAACGGTTTCTCATATAGCATTTAAGCGTTTGAGTGACTCTTATTTTAGGGCCTTGGAGAATGTTCGTTTGCAGGTTGACCAACGGGATTGCTTAAAAATTTGCGGGTCAGTCACAGAAAATGAATGGATTCAAACAAATGATATTGTTCGTTTTCGGGATGAATCAAGTTTTGAATTCCTTGGTCGGTTTGACCGCGTGATTAATTCGGCGGGACGGAAAATACATCCGGAACGTTTGGAAAAAATTATATCGAATCAAATTTGTCAGCCTAAATCCTTTTTTATAGATGCTTTGCCGAATTCCGTTTTAGGCCAACAACTTTGTTTGTTTTATACAGGCAATTGGTCGCAGATTGAACAAGAAAATTTACAGCACATTTTAAAAGATCATTTTGATTCTTGGGAATTGCCTAAACAATACATTCAATTGCCACATTTTCAATTTACATCTTCAGGCAAAATAGATAGATTGAAATCCGTAGCTTTGTATCTTAAATCCAATTAGATGAAATCAACGCGTTTAGAAAAGAAATTTCAATTATTCTACGAGAGTCCGAATAATGTACCAGCTCCTTATCATTTAGAAGCTGCTTTTACATTTGATGGTTTTTTGTCAGATAATCCTCGTGTAGAAGTTTCAATTCAATACATTGATCGCGATGATTTCTCTCGTGAAGAATTATTAGCGGAGGGTTTAAACGTTGAAGATCAGTTTGTTTGGTCGGGTGATTTGTCAATTGCATGGCGAAATCGCTTGGAAACCTCATTTTTATTGTTTCAGTCGGGTTCATGCAATCCGCGCGATGAAGAACCTTTTATTACGTTAGAAGCGGCTGATACTACAACGGCTGTGCCGATTAGTTTAGAAGTTGAGGATACCTTGTTGCAAGAATTTATGCAGGCAATTTTGGAGGTAGCGGGTAATGAAATGCCGCTATATCTAGGATTTCAATTTACAGATGCTGATGGTGAATGGATTCGCGTGGAAGGGGAAATGTCCTTTTTTGATTTGAAATTCACGTATCGTACGGGCGGCGAAAATGGCCCTGTTCGTTTTACGGATCAGTGGATACCCTTGCAAGAGTTGATGCAAGTATTATTTATTGGAGAGTTTATTTTTGATAAAGGTGTAGATGATTTAAAACCAAAAACACAATTTGCGGTTTATCCTGGGGATGGAAAATGGTATGTCGCAGGTGATACATGGTTTAGGCCATCTGGGAATAAGGGATATTTTGATTTAATTGAAGATAAATTACGTGATTTGTTTACCATTTAATTGTAGTGATTATGAGTCAATCCATGGAAGAAAGAATTCAAGAAGTTCTTTTATTGCAGAAATCATCTTTACTCCGTTTGAAAAAATCGAGTTCAGTTGAACGTATCGAGAAATTAAAGAAATTGCAGAAATATATGTTGGCGCATCAAAATGAACTTTTTGACGCATTATATAAGGATTTTCGCAAGCCTACTTCCGAGGTAATTATCGCTGAATTATTAGGTGTTAAACGGGAGATTGATCACATGGTTAAACATGTTAGCGCTTGGATGAAGCCTCAAAAGGTTTCCACTCCACTCCTATTACTTGGAACTCAAGGTCATATTCAGTACGAACCTAAAGGTTTGTGTTTAATTATTGCACCCTGGAATTATCCGTTTAATTTGGCTATTAATCCTTTGGTTCATGCGATTGCAGCAGGTAATGCAATTATCGTGAAACCGTCAGAAATGAGTGAGCATACTTCAGCATTTATCAAGAAGATGATAACATCGCTTTACGACCCTTCGGAAGTTTTCTGTATAGAAGGCGATGCGCAAGTTTCTACTTATCTCTTAGAACAAAAATTTGATCATATATTCTTTACCGGAAGCCCTGCTATCGGTAAAATTGTTATGTCGGCCGCAGCAAAACATCTCACCTCGGTTACCTTAGAGTTGGGCGGAAAATCGCCGGCAATTATAGGGCCAACAGCTGATATGGAAAGTATTGTTCAAAAAATTGCATGGGGTAAATTCTTAAATAACGGTCAAACTTGTATTGCGCCTGATTATGTTTATGTACACGAAAAGGTTCATTTTCAATTTTTAGCTGGCTTGGAAAATGCAATTCAAGCGTTTTATAACCCAGATTCAAAAGGCATCGAAAAAAGTAAGGATTATGCACGTATTGTGAATCGTAGACATTTTGACCGAATTGTACGATTGTTGGATGATGCAATTGAAAAAGGTGCAAAGGTGATTTTTGGAGGTGAATTAAATCCAGAAACCAATTATATCAGTCCTACTGTTTTGAGTCAGTGTACGCTTGATATGGCCATCATGCAAGAGGAAATTTTTGGCCCTATTTTACCCGTACTTACCTATCGGTCTGAGGAAGAAATTATCAATTATTTAAGTCATGAGGAAAAGCCTTTAGCGCTTTATGTGTTTTCTGAGGACAAGACATTTAGCGATTATATTATTCAAAATACATCGGCGGGAGCCAGTGTGGTCAATGATTGCTTGATTCAGTTTGGGCATCCTTCGTTACCTTTTGGTGGGGTCAATAATTCGGGTATTGGGAAGTCTGGAGGTAAATTTGGCTTCCAAGAATTTTCTCATGCGAAATCTGTGCTCGTTCAAAAAACAAATTCACTTCGTTTCTTTTATCCTCCTTATACTTTGCGTACAAAATGGTTAATCGAGCAAGTATTAAAATGGTTTTAACAAGGCTTCATTTAGTCTTTTTTCTTTTTTTTAGCTGGGGTGCTTCTGGTCAATTTTCACAGTTGGACCAAAATCCTTTCGCATTGAAATTCTTTTCGATGCCGATGAAGAAAGCACCTATCGATTTATTGTTTCCCAAGGGTTTTGATTCGGTTGCCATAGCAACAGGTCGCTTGATTGATGCGAATTGGGAACAAATAGGTAAAGGCTTTTCTTCCCGTAATAAGCGTTTTAAAATCGTATTGCAAAACCAAGGATTGGTTTCGAATGGTTTTGTTAGTTTAATATCTCCTAGGGCTGAGTTTCTAACCACATCTTCACAAGATCCTTCTTTGCTGGGTACAAATGATTGGATTCCCTTGTTGGTTAGTCATGAATCTCGTCATATTCATCAAAATATGGCAGCTCGGGCGGGTTTTTCCAATTGGGTATATGGATTATTTGGTTCCTATGGACAAACCGTTTACAGTAATCTTTTAATTCCCAATTGGCTTTGGGAAGGCGACGCCGTTGAAACCGAATCGCGAATTAATCCAATGGGGCGATCTCATATTCCTCAATTCAAGATTCCCTTAAAAGCCTTTGTCGCTGCTAATGGAATTCCCACGTATGCCAAATTAATGGGTAAGTCCTTTCGTGATTTAGTTCCGAATCATTATGTGGTGGGGCAATTTTTGAGTCAACAAATGACCAAAGATTTTGGCGTTGATTTTATACCTCAGTTATGGGAATCGACCCTTTCTCATCCGAGTTTGTTTGCGTTTTCTAAGCAATTCAAAAAGAAATCAGGGCTTTCCATCGATCAATATGCCCGTGCCAAATTAAGCGAATTAGCTTTCGTTAAAGACACTAATCAAGTTGCTAAAAGAGGATTTACACAATACTTATATCCCAATGTATTGCCCGATGGACGGGTTATCGCTTTAAAAACAGGATTTTCAGATATTAAACAATTGGTAGAAAGGAAGGATGGAAAAGAACGAAGACTGACCTATTTGGGTCCGCTTTTGGATGCCTCCATGTTAAGTGTCTCAACGGATTTTGTTGTATGGTCTGAATTTGTTTTCGATTCGCGATGGGGGCAAAAACAAAGGTCTCGTTTGGTATTTTATGATTTAAATTCCAATCAAAAAAGTTATTGGAATCCGAAAGACAAATGGATTAGTCCGAGTATTTCTGCCGATTCAAAATTGATTTCGATTATTCGATTAGACGATAAAGGGCAAAGTTTTTTACGTGTATATAATCGCTTGGAAAGAACTATGGTAGCTGAGCGAAAAGCAATTTCCGGTGAACAGTTTCTCCAGCCCCGAATTTGTAAGAATGGGAATTTGATTTATGTCGCTAAAAAGGCAGGGAATAAGTCCGTAGTCATTTGGGACTTCATGAATCAAAAAATAGCATTTACGCAAGATTTTGGAGATCATAATATCGCTCACCCCTTTCTTCAAGGTGATTGGATCTATTTAAATTATCCGAATGGCGAGGTTGATCAAATAGCTCGTTTGAATAAAAATGATCAATCATTCGAGTTGGTGAGTGATGAATCCTGGGGGGCATATAGCGGGATCGCGCATGGTGATTCGCTCATTTATTCAGCCTATAAAGCAAGCGGAAATGAAATTCGCCATATTGCCAGCCAACCCAGGAAAGTTTCTTTGGTTCTTCATTCACATATTGTACCCGTAGATTCCACGAAGCTTGACTATGCTATAAAACCCTTTACCAAAACTAATTTACTTAATCCCTTTACTTGGGGACCCTTGTTGAGTTCTTCGGGTAATCAATTAGAATATAGTGTTATTTCCCGTGATGTGTTGAATACCTTGCAGACTGCCGCGGGCATACAGTATGGGATGAATGAGAAGCAATGGACGAAATTCGCCCGACTTTCCTACCAAGCTTGGTATCCCATATTGGATTTGAATGTTCAAATGGGCGATCGAAAAACGCAGCTTTATGTAGATAACCAGCGACCTTTGGATAGTTTGCGTACTGATGATTGGAGTCAAACCACCTGGGATGTAGGCGTTCGACTTCCCTTTAATTTAACCCACAGTGCTTATCAAGAGAATTTGCAATTGAGTTCGAATATTGGGGTGATGCAAGTCCGTGGATATGATTTAACTAAGCGATATTATGCTGAGCCCTTTAATGGAGATTATCGCTTTATGAAGCATCAGTTTCAGTACAGTAAACTGTTAAATCGGAGTTTATGGGACGTGCAACCGAGAAAAGGATTTGTGTTACAGGCAACTTGGCAAGGGATGCCATGGAAACAAGCTATTTCAAATGAATTGTGGAATTTTAAAGCGCAGGTATATCTTCCCGGATTGTTTAAACATGATGGGATATTGCTGAAGTATGCTTACCAACAAGAATCAGAGGGGAATTATCGTTTTTCAAGTTCCATGTTTTTCCCACGCGGTTATCTTTATACCTCTTTTAATCGCTTATCTACGATGGGTATTGATTATCGCTTCCCGATTAAAAATACAGATATTAATATTGGCCGAATGATTTACATAACACGATTGAAGGGAAATGTTTTCGCCGACTGGGGAATGGGTGAAGATAATTTATCGCCAACAAGGCAATCGTTTCAGTCATTCGGTGTAGATTTGTCTGCTCAATTTCATGCTTTACGTTTTTCTGAAGGTTTCGAATTAGGAGTTCGTGCGATGTATCTTTCAGCAAGTAAATCTTGGGCATTTGTTCCATTGGTAATTGATATCGGATTTTGATCAAGAATTTCCTTTTTTTATTGGGTACTGTGTTCCTTATAATGAGCTGTGAAAAGGCGCAGGACACGAAGGGTGAAACCATTCCACCGGCTTTGGTATTTCAAAAATCGCAAAGACCAGAAATTATTGTTGCTTATCTGACGAATCTACTAGAAAATCAAGATGGTTCAAATCTCTATTATTTGCGCGCAAAAGCCTTTTTTGAAATGCGAAATTATCAGAAAGCGCAAGAGGATATTGAGCAGGCATTAAAACAAGTACCAGGCGATGTGGATTATTTGTTACTTTCTGCGCAAATAAAAGGTCAAATTGGATCTATAGCTGCGGGCATTGAAGACGCCAAATTAGTTGAATCAAGCGGTTTAGCGTCTACTAAACTTTACATGGTTTTAGCTGAGTTGTATTTTAATAATCATGAAAAACGTCGTGGTTATTCCTATTTAATTATGGTCCAGCAAGCTGGCATTCCTTTAAGTGAAAAACCCATTTTTCATTTTTTTGCAAGGCAATTTAAAGCTGATAGCCTTGGCGCACTTCAAAGTCTTAGCATGGCTGATTGTCAACATGCCACTTTAGCTAACGCCTATTTTCACTATCAAATAGGTCGTATTCCTAATATTCAATATCAAAAGCAAATCCTAGCTGAATTAAAGAAATACCCCATGGATCCTTATTTGATGCATTCGTGGGGTGATTTCTTGGTCCATGTGGGTCAATATATTCAGGCTGAAAAAGTGTATAAGCAAGTGGAAACATGGCTGCCACAACATCCAGGAATGCATTTGCGATTTGCACAATATTACATGAATAGGCGGCAGTTTGATTTAGCAATTGAGCAGTTGCTTAAGATTCCCTCGGGTGCTTTCGAAATTCGTGACGCATTATTTTCTCGCGCATTAATTCAAATGAATGTAGGGCAAAAATCCGCAAGTATAGCCTTGCTAGACTCAGCTCGGAAGATTTATATCAGTGATGGACGTTTTACAGCTTTATATGACCGTTTGGTTGGTAAGCGAATTGATTCGAATCGTATTTCCCAAGATACAGCCCAACAAATTCTTCCATAAATTTCCCGTTTTTATCAAGTTTAAAATGCAGGTAAATTCGTACCTTTGCTAAAATTTTTTTATATGATTAAGATATCTTTTCCTGATGGTCAGGTACGTGAGTTTGATAAAGGAGTAACGCCGATGGATGTTGCTTTATCAATTTCGGAAGGCTTAGCGCGTAATGTGTTAGCAGCAAAATTGAATGATGAGGTTGTTGATGCATCAACGGAGATTGAATCGGATGCAAGCTTGCAATTACTTACTTGGAATGATGAAGAAGGAAAAAAGACTTTTTGGCATTCATCTGCCCACTTAATGGCGGAAGCGATTGAGGCATTATATCCGGGAACGAAGTTTGGTATTGGTCCAGCAATTGAGAACGGATTCTATTATGATATTGATTTAGGAGGTAAGGAATTTGGTTCGGATCAGTTCAAGGAAATCGAAGATAAGATGGTCGAGTTGGCTCGACAAAAGAGCGAGTATGTTCGTAAGTCGGTGTCTAAATCAGATGCAATTGCCTATTTCACAGCGAAAGATGATGAGTATAAATTAGAGTTATTAGAAGGTTTATCTGATGGTTCGATCACGTTTTACAGCCAGGGAAATTTTACGGATTTATGTCGGGGACCTCATATTCCTTCGACAGGATTTATCAAGTCAGTTAAGTTACTAAGCGTTGCTGGTGCGTATTGGCGAGGTGATGAGAAGCGTAAGCAAATGACTCGTATTTATGCAATTACCTTCCCCAAAGCAAAGGAATTAGAAGAATATTTATTCTTGTTGGAAGAAGCGAAGCGCCGCGATCATCGAAAATTAGGCAAGGAATTAGAGCTTTTTGCTTTCTCAGAGAAGGTAGGTATGGGTCTCCCTTTGTGGTTACCGAAGGGGACGATTCTTCGTGAACGTTTAGAGAATTTCTTGAAGCGTGCACAAGTTCGTGCGGGCTACTCCCCTGTTGTAACGCCTCATATTGCTAGTAAGGAGTTATATGTGACTTCAGGTCACTATGCGAAATATGGTAAGGATTCTTTTCAGCCGATTCACACACCGGATGAGGGCGAAGAGTATTTATTAAAGCCGATGAACTGTCCGCATCACTGTGAGATTTACAAGACAAAGCCGCGTTCTTACAAGGATTTGCCATTACGTTTGGCGGAGTTTGGTACAGTATATCGCTATGAGCAATCAGGTGAATTACATGGTTTGACACGTGTTCGTGGATTTACACAGGATGATGCGCATATATTCTGTCGGCCTGACCAAGTAGAAGAAGAGTTCATGAAGGTAATCGATTTGGTACTTTATGTGTTTAAAGCCTTAGGTTTCAATGAATATTCGGCACAGGTTTCCTTGCGTGATCGTGAAAATCATGAAAAATACATAGGAAACGATGTGGATTGGGATCGTGCTGAACAAGCGATTATCAAAACGGCTGAACTGAAAGGTTTGCCTACTGTGGTTGAATATGGAGAGGCGGCATTTTATGGTCCTAAATTAGACTTTATGGTTCGGGATGCACTGGGTCGGAAATGGCAATTAGGAACGATTCAAGTGGATTATCAATTACCTCAACGATTTGAATTGGAGTATACCGGTTCAGATAATCAAAAACACCGTCCTGTGATGATTCACCGGGCACCATTTGGTTCATTGGAACGTTTTGTGGCAATTCTTATTGAGAATACGGCGGGTAATTTTCCATTGTGGTTGTCACCAGATCAATTAGCCGTATTACCAATCTCGGAGAAATACGAAGATTACGCTAACGAGGTTTATTTACGATTGCAGGAGCGTGATTTGCGTGGCTATGTGGATCATCGAAATGAGAAGATGGGGCGCAAGATTCGGGATGCGGAAGTCGGAAAAGTGCCTTTTATGATTATCGTAGGAGAGAAAGAGCAAGCAGATGGTATGGTCAGTATTCGTAAAAAAGGAGAAGGAGATTTAGGTATGATGACCTTGGATGCGTTTATGGCATTGGCGGGTGAAGAAATAAACCAACATTCTTATTCATCTTAAAAATACTGATTATTTAAGCGCTTGGCCAATATATTGTTTGCATTTACGCGCTTTTTAAATTAGCTTCGAAGTGATTTTTATTTAAACCAAATTATAATTTATGGCTTTACGCCCCAACAACAATTACCGAGGAAATAAGCGAGAAGAGGAACCGTATCGAATTAATCAATTGATTCGTGGTGTCGAAGAAGTTCGATTAGTAGGAGAAAATATTGAGATTGGTGTTTATCCTTTCGCGAAGGCTTTGGCTATTGCTGAGTCTCAAAACTTGGATTTGGTTGAAATTTCGCCTAAAGCGGTCCCTCCTGTTTGTAAGGTTATTGATTATGCAAAGTTTAAGTATGATCAAAAGAAAAAGCAGAAGGAGATTAAAGCTAATGCAACAAAGACAGTTATCAAGGAAATCCGTTTCGGTCCTAATACGGATGAGCATGATTTTAACTTTAAGTTGAAGCATGCAGTCAACTTCCTTAAAGAAGGTGCCAAAGTGAAAGCTTATGTGCATTTCGTTGGTCGTACCATTGTATTCAAAGAGCGTGGCGAAATGCTATTGCTTAATTTTGCCAAAGGATTAGAAGATGTGGGTAAGCCAGATGATATGCCTAAGTTAGAAGGCAAGCGTATGAGCATCATTTTTTCGCCGAAAGTGGCAAAGAAATAATTTTACTATTTACGTGGGATTTTGAGGTAATATTGTTACTTTTGCATTCCAATTTTTACATTTAATAATTTTAAGAATGCCAAAAATTAAAACCAACTCTGGAGCTAAGAAACGCTTCAAAGTAACGGGAACTGGTAAGATCAAGCGTAAACATGCTTTTCACAGCCATATCCTTACTAAAAAAACAACGAAACAAAAGCGTAATTTAGTTCACGCTACTTTAGTTTCACCAGCTGATATGGATCGCGTTAACTTAATGTTAGGTCTTTAGTTATCAGTTTAGTTATTGTTAAACCAGAAAAAAGGCAAAAAAAGTAATCGAAAGATTCGCCTCATTTCAAAAAACAAAAAATTATGCCAAGAAGTGTCAATCACGTAGCCTCAAGAGCTAGAAGAAAGAAAATCCTTAAGTTAGCTAAAGGATTTTACGGTCGCGGAAAAAACGTTTGGACTGTAGCAAAAAACAAAGTAGAGAAAGGTTTGCAATATGCATACCGTGATCGTAAAGTTAAGAAAAGAGATTTTCGTGGACTTTGGATTCAGCGTATTAACGCAGCCGTTCGTCAGGAAGGTTTATCTTATTCAGCGTTCATGGGTAAATATAACAAGTCTGGAATGGCGATGAACCGTAAGGTTTTAGCTGATTTAGCAATGAATCACCCAGAAGCTTTTAAAGCAGTTGTCAAAAAACTTGCTTAGTTAGCAAATGAAAGTCCCGATTTATTCGGGACTTTTTTTTTATCCCCTATCTTTGTTATCTATTCGTATAACATTGAAAAAGCCTATCTATTTCGATTATGCTTCCACCACACCGGTACACCCGAATGTGCTGAAAGCTATGATGCCCTATTTCACGGAAGAATTTGGGAATGCCGGTTCAAGCCAACATTATTTCGGATGGGCTGCTGACGAAGCAGTAGAATCAGCGAGAAAGAAAATCAGTTCTTATTTTGGGTTAGCTGCGCGCCAACTTGTTTTTACCTCAGGAGCTACAGAATCTAATAATTTAGCTATTCAAGGTTATTTGCAAGGGAAAGAACCTGGACATTTGATCACATCTAGCATTGAACATAAAGCCGTACTACAAGTATTTCAATATTTGGAGAGGCTTGGTTGGTCTGTCACCTATCTAAACCCTAATTCCTTTGGTTGTATTGATATTGCCTCAGTAGAAAATGCAATCCAACCTAATACCGTTTTGGTTTCTTTGATGGCTGTCAATAATGAAACGGGGAATATGACGGATTTTCAGTCCATTGCTAAACTTTGTAAGCAAAATGGAATTTGTTATCATACGGATGCTACTCAAGCGATTGGAAAGATTGATTTAAGAACTTGTTCAAATTTGCCTGATTTGATTAGTTTTTCCGGTCATAAGATTTACGGACCTAAAGGTATTGGTGCTTTGCTCATTAATACGGACGCTGCCATGAAGTCGATTATGTTTGGGGGCGGACAAGAACGTATTTTACGCCCAGGTACCGTTGCGGTCCAACAAGTGGTGGCACTGGCGGCTTGTTTTGATTTAATGTCTGCATTAGTTGATTCAATACCTCGTATTAATCGTTTTAAGCATAAAATTCTTCATGAATTAATGGCAGATCATATCGTTAATTCTGCTGATAATCAGTCGGTACCGCATATCATTAGTTTGTCAATCCCTCATTTGGATTGGGAGGAATTGTATCGAAAAATTCCTGCGATTGCAGTTTCAAATGGTTCAGCGTGTAACGCGAAATCACAATTGCCTTCGCATGTGATGAAGGCTTTAGGACATACAGATGCATTGGCTTTAGCAACAATTCGGATTTCTTTGAGTTACTTACACGAGGAGTCCGATATTGATTTCTTAATTGAATATTTGAACAGTCAATTGCCGCATCGATGAAAGAATTATTAGTCATATTGGCCCAACTTGAATTGCTGTTAAATGCTGGAGAACCTCTGGCATTAGCTACCGTTGTTCATGTAGACGGTTCTGCTTACCGTCGACCAGGAGCTCGCATGTTGATTGATTCCCATGGAAATTGGTGGGGCGGAATAAGTGGAGGATGTTTAGAAGGAGATTTATTGAAGAAGGCACAATTGGCTATGCACCAACAAAGTATAAAAAGAATCATATATGACACGCGGGAGGATGATCCCTTTCAATTAGGAGTAGGATTAGGATGTCAGGGTTTGATTGAGATTGTTATTGATCCCATTCGTGAAAATATCGAACGTATAAAAGAGTGCTTAGAAAGGCAAATTAATTCAGGTATGCCTGCTTTTATACGTTCAAATTGGCAGAATAATACGTTGGAAATATCTACAAGTGAAGAGGGCGAGGCTGGTTGGGTTGAGGAGCTTCAATTATTTACTGAATATTTACCTGCAAGAACGCGTATTTGGGTCGTAGGAAATCAATTCGACGCGTGTAGTATGATTGAATTGTGTTTGAATTTAGCTTGGGAAGTGCATTGGGTCGGGAATTTAAGCAAAATGCGAAAAGATATTCAAGCACGTATTGCAGCTTGTTATGATTGGGATGGGGTAACGGGATTACAAACAAGTGATTGTTTGGTTTTAATGACACATGATTTTGATCGAGATGTGAAATTTATTAATCAATATATAAGAGATCAATCATTTAAATACCTAGGAATACTGGGTCCCATAAAGCGATTTGACCGTTTACAAAAACAATTAAGCTATCAGTTGGTTTCTGATATATCAACTCCGATCGGTTTGGATATAGGCGCTGAGGGGCCTGACGAAATTGCGATAGCGATTGTAGCGGAAATTTTGGCTGCTCAAAATAGTCGAAACGGACAACGATTAAAATTTAGATCAACAACCATACATTAAGATGAGTCAAATTAATAGCCTAAGAGAACAAATTAAACCTTATCAACAAGCGCTTTACCAGCATCCCATTAATTCGTTTATTCAGTCGCCCGTAGAACTAGCTGTATTTATGCAGCATCATGTGTTTGCTGTTTGGGATTTCATGTCTCTTGTTAAAAAGCTGCAAGCAGATTTGACTTGTGTTTCTCAACCCTGGGTTCCCAAAGGTTCTGCGGATGTGCGTTTTTTGATCAATGAGATCGTATTAGGTGAGGAATCGGATGTGGACCAACATGGTGTTGTCATCAGTCATTTTGAATTGTATTTGCGTGCAATGAAGGAGCTTTCAATTGAGGCCTCTCCTATCTTAGGTGATTTTTTACAGGCTACATCCATTGAAGAGATACTACAAAAAGTAGCTGCATCATCAGTAGCCCCATCGATTAAACAATTTTTGACATTTACATTTGAGTCTATTAATAATCGGCCTATTGAAGAGATTGCTGCAATTTTCACCTTTGGCCGTGAGGATTTGATTCCGGGTATGTTTCAATTGATTGTAGATCAATTAAAGCAAGATGCACCTGAACAAGTTGGAACCTTAGTCTATTATTTAGAACGGCACATAGAAGTAGATGGCGACCATCATAGCCAATTGGCTTTCAAAATGATGGAAGAATTATGTGGTCAGGATATTGATAAATGGGAAAGAGCAACACAGGCAGCTATTGAATCGTTACAAGTACGTAAAGTATTGTGGGATGGGATCGTTGGGTTGAGTTAAGAAGTAAGAATTAAGAATTAAGAATTAAGAGGTTGTGTTAAGATATTAGATTTAAGTTTGATAAAATAAAAAAAGCCCGATCTGTTTAGTTCGGGCTTTTAATTTTATAAGGTAATTTATTTTACTTTACTTCTTCGAATGCGACATCTTCTGCCCCACCATCTGATGCTGAATCTGTTGGTTGAGCACCTTCACCACCTTCTGTAGCGCCAGCAGCGTACATTTCTTGGGAAGCGGCCGTCCAAGCAGCGTTCAATTTCTCGAGTCCAGTATCGATTGCTGCTAAATCTTGTGATGCATGTGCAGCTTTCAATTCAGTTAGTGCTTCTTCGATAGCTGTTTTATTGCCTTCTGATAATTTCTCTCCATATTCTTTTAATTGCTTATCAGATTGGAAAATTAAAGCATCAGATTGGTTGATTTTCTCAACACGCTCTTTTTCTAATTTATCAGATGCTTCATTAGCTTTCGCTTCATTACGCATTTTCTCGATATCCTCATCAGTTAAGCCACTAGAAGCTTCGATACGAATTTTTTGCTCTTTACCAGTGCCTTTATCTTTCGCAGAAACGTTCAAGATACCATTGGCATCAATGTCAAACGTAACTTCGATTTGTGGTACACCACGTTGTGCTGGTGGCAAACCATCTAAGTGGAAGCGACCTAATGAACGGTTATCTTTCGCCATTGGGCGCTCACCTTGTAATACGTTGAGTTCTACAGATGGTTGGTTATCTGCCGCAGTCGAGAATGTCTCAGACTTTTTCGTAGGAATAGTTGTATTTGCCTCAATCAATTTAGTAAATACACCACCCATGGTTTCGATACCTAAAGACAAAGGGGTAACGTCTAATAAAAGAACGTCTTTCACCTCTCCTGTTAATACACCGCCTTGGATCGCTGCACCTATCGCAACTACCTCATCTGGGTTAACGCCTTTTGAAGGCTTTTTACCA
>CANGCD010000018.1 GCA_947452215.1 Cytophagaceae bacterium
CAAATTCCAGAATTAGGAATCATTCCTGAGGTATTCAAGAAATTGGGTATCAAAATGGAATTCCGCGGCGATGATATTTTCATCCCTTCGCAAGAACATTATGAATTAGAAAACTTCATCGATGGGTCGATGTTGACCATTTCAGATCATCCATGGCCAGGATTCACGCCTGACTTGTTGTCGATCATTTTGGTGACAGCCATCCAGGCGAAAGGAACTGTCTTGATTCACCAAAAAATGTTTGAATCGCGTTTGTTCTTCGTGGATCGTTTGATCGAAATGGGTGCACAAATCATTCTTTGTGATCCACACCGTGCAACGGTTGTGGGCTTTGACCGCAAGCAAACCTTGAAAGGCATTCGCATGTCGTCTCCGGATATTCGTGCGGGGGTTTCCTTATTGATCGCGGCGATGTCGGCGAATGGCACTTCCATCATCGACAACATCGAGCAAATTGACCGCGGATACCAAAACATCGATACGCGTTTGAATGCAATCGGTGCAGAAATCGTACGTATTTAAGATGACATTATTTCCCAAAATTAAACAGACCGTCCAATTGGCCTTACCTATCGTGGTGGGCGAATTGGGCGTTATGCTTATGGGCCTTGCCGATACAATTCAGGTGGGCCAAATGTCGACAGGTGCTGCTGAAAGTTTAGGTGCATCGGGTATGGCAGGTGCCATTTTTTTCACAGTAGCCGTGGTAGGCATTATTTGCTTGCAAATCGTTTCCCCGATGATTTCAAAGGCCGTAGCGGAAGGCGATAAAACCGAATGTGGCAATCTGTTGCGGGCCAATTTACGTGTAGCAACCTTATTAGGCATTGTCACAATCCTAATTACGGGGATTGTTGGTTTGAATTATGATTTATTTGGACAGACGGAGGCCAACAAGGCATTGACCCTGCCCTTTTTGAGTTTAATATCCATTTCTGTTTTACCTATATTTTGGTTTATTGCCTTGAAAAGTTTCATGGATGGACTCCAACGAACTACTGTGGGCATGACGATTACCATTATCGCATTGGTTTTAAATGTATGCGGCAACCATTTGTTGATCAATGGTTTGTGGGGACTACCCGCCTTAGGTTTATTCGGATCTGGAATTTCTACGTTACTTTCCCGTTTATTCATGGCAGGAACATTAGCGATTTATGTATTTACGCGGGATGAATTCAAACCGTATTTACGTAAAGGACATATTCATGTGGTAAAGAACGTGTTGGAGAAAAATATTTTACGCATTGGTATACCTTCGGGTATGCAGGGCTTCTTTGAGATTGCAACTTTTGGGATGGCGGTCGTCATGATGGGATGGATTTCTGTCACGGCGCAGGCGGCGCATATTGTTGCGATCAACATGGCCTCGATTACCTACATGATGGCGACAGGAATTGCCGTAGCTGGTGGAATTAATGTAGGAACGGCAATAGGTGAACGTAATCGTTCTGAAATCACACGTTCAGGTCATGCAGCCTTGATTTTATCGGTTATATTCATGGGCGTCTGCGCCATGGTCTTTTTCTTTGGTCGGGAATATTTAGTACGAGGTTATACGCAAGAATTACCTGTCATCGCAATTGCTGTGACGCTTGTCGTTTGGGGAGCGATCTTTCAACTGTTCGATGGTATTCAAGCGGTTTCCTTGGGTTTATTGCGTGGATTACAAGATTATAAAATCCCAACAGCCATAACGGTCATTTCCTATTGGGGAGTTGGAATCCCGATGTCCTATTATGTGGGCATTTACCTGGGCGTAGGAGCGGTAGGTATCTGGATGGGCTTAACGGCTAGTTTGGTATGCTCATCAATCCTGCTTTCGTGGAGATTCTATACGCGAGCGAAGACGATTGATTTAGAATCACTAACAGTGGAATAGACATTGGACTTTAGACGCTAGACGTTGGACGTTAGACGTTAGACAAAACCTGCAGAGACGCGATACTTCGCGTCTACCTCAGACTAAAGTCTGAGGATATAAAATTTTAACCCCAGGTTTTAACCTATGGAAAATGGACGCGAAGTATCGCGTCTCTACAATTCAAAAAAAATAGTGCCAGCATCAGCCAGCACTATCTATATTTTAAAAACTTCTTAACTCTTCATTCTTAACTCTTAACTCTCTCTACGAATGAATGGATCTTTTCGCCGTCGCAGCTAAACAAGCCTCCTTCAATGCCTCAGTATACGTCGGGTGCGCATGTGACATACGCGCCACATCTTCGGCAGATGCACGGTATTCCATCGCCACAACCGCTTCAGCAATAATATCCGCGGCACGCGCACCAATGATATGAACGCCTAAGATCTCATCCGTCGTTGCATCCGCTAATACCTTAGCCAAACCATCCACATCGCCCGATGCAATCGCACGACCCAATGCCTTGAATGGGAAAGATCCTTCTTTGTAAGCGATACCTGCCGCTTTTAATTCTTGTTCCGTCTTCCCAACTGAAGCAACTTCAGGCCAAGTATATACTACACCTGGAATCAAGTTATAATTGATGTGTGGCTTTTGACCCGCAATCACTTCGGCAACTAATGTTCCTTCTTCCTCTGCTTTATGTGCCAACATCGCCCCGCGGACAACATCACCAATCGCATAGATACCCGGAACCGACGTTTGAAGCGTATGCTCATCGACCGCTACCCGACCACGCTCGTCGGCCGTTAAACCCGCCGCAGCTAAGTTCAAACCATCTGTGTACGGTCGGCGACCGATACACACCAAACAATAATCTCCTTTAATCTCTACATCCTTGCCTGATGCATCTTGTGCCTTCACCGTCACTTCTTTCCCCTTCACAGATGCACCCGTTACCTTATGCGACAAGTAAAAATCAGCGCCTAATTTGGCAATCGACTTTTGTAATTCCTTGCCCATCGTCTTATCCATCGTCGCGATCATGCTATCCGCAAATTCCACAAACGATACTTTCGAACCCAAACGAGCATAAACAGAACCTAATTCTGCACCGATAACTCCAGCGCCAATCACGATCAAATGCTTGGGAATCTCCTTCATTTTCAAGGCTTCCGTTGACGTAATGATACGCTCCTTATCCACCGGAATGAATGGAAGAATCGTAGGCTTTGAACCCGTCGCAATGATGATGTTCTTACCAGCAATCACTTCCGAAGAACCATCTTCTTTGGTTACTTTAACCGTTTTGGCAGAATCAAATGAGCCCAAACCATGGAAGGTCGTGATTTTATTTTTCTTCATCAAATACGCAATTCCCGCATTCAAATTCGAAACCACACCCGCTTTGCGCTTGATCATTTGGTCCAAATTCACCTTCGGTTTTGCGATTTCAATTCCATGATCTTGGAAGGTATGTACCGCATTGTGGTAATGCTCCGAAGAGTCCAACAAGGCTTTGGAAGGAATACATCCCACATTCAAACATGTTCCACCCATCACGGCATATTTTTCCACGATGGCTACTTTGAAACCCAATTGGGCCGAACGGATAGCCGAAACATATCCTCCAGGACCCGAACCAATTACGACAACATCAAATTCTTGCATAAGGCGATTGAAAGCGAATAGGCCCCGCAAGGCCTATTCTAGTCATTAAATATCTAACAATAAACGAGCTGGATCCTCTAATAGTTGCTTTAAGCGAACTAGAAAACTTACCGACTCACGGCCATCAATGATGCGGTGATCATACGATAAAGCCAAATACATAATAGGACGAATCACGATTTGACCATCTACAACCACCGGACGCTCTACAATATTGTGCATACCTAAGATCGCAACTTGTGGCGCATTGATGATCGGCGTAGAAAGCATCGAACCAAATACCCCACCATTGGTGATCGTAAATGTTCCGCCTGTCATTTCCTCCAAAGTCAATTTATTCTCACGTGCTTTTCCTGCCAAACGAACCACTTCTGATTCGATGCCCGCTAATGACAAGTTCTCTGCCGAACGAATCACGGGCACAACTAAACCTTTCGGAGCAGAAACCGCAATCGAAATATCGCAATAATCGTGGAATACGATTTCATCGCCATCGATTTTCGCATTCACCGAAGGGTATTCCTTCAAAGCTACGCAAACCGCTTTCGTGAAGAAGGACATAAAGCCTAAGCCCACGCCATGTTTCTCCTTGAATTTATCTTTATATTTTCCACGTAAATCCATGACAGGCTTCATGTCAACCTCATTGAAGGTAGTCAACATCGCCGTCTCATTTTTCACAGCCACCAAACGACGAGCAACTGTTTTACGCAATGAACTCATTTTCTCACGACGCGTTCCGACATGTGCGACCGCTGGTGCAGAAGCCGGAGCTGCTGCTGGTGCAGCCACCGCTGGTTTCGAAGCTGCTACTGCATCTTCTTTGGTAATTCGTCCACCAACACCTGAACCCGAAACCGAAGCTGCCGCAATTCCTTTTTCATCTAATATTTTCGCTGCCGCTGGTGATGGATGACCTGCTGCATACGTTGCATCTGAAGAAGCTGCTGCTGGAGCCGCTGCAGCTGTTGGAGCTGAAGCTGCCGCTGGTGCTGCTGAAACGGAACCACCTACGGTGATTTTCGCCAACAAACCTCCAATCGGAACGACAGAACCTGGTTGGGCAATAACCTCTAACACACCTGCTGATTCAGCTGGTAATTCGAAGGTCGCTTTATCCGACTCTAATTCGCAAAGGACCTCATCTAAAGAAACGACATCCCCTGTTTTCTTATTCCAAACCGAAACAGTTACTTCTGAAATTGACTCACCCACCGCCGGAACTTTAACTTCCAAAACAGTCGTTGGGCCTGAAGCCGGTGCTGGCGCTGCTGCTGCTGCGGGTGCAGGAGCGGCTACAGCTGCTGGAGCGGCGTCTGCTACTGTTACCGATGCTGTCGCACCGCCCGCTTCAATCGTGCAAATCACGGCACCGATTGGCAAAACATCGCCTTCTTTTGCCACAATGTGCAAAATACCTTCAGCTTCAGCTGGCAATTCAAAGGTGGCTTTGTCCGACTCAAGTTCGCACAATACCTCATCTAATTTCACGTGATCGCCTTCTTTCTTGTTCCAAGTAGCGACCGTTACTTCCGTGATTGACTCGCCCACAGCGGGCACTTTCATTTCTATAGCCATAATATTCGATTATTCAAATGCTCTGTTTATCAATGCTGCCTGCTCCTCTCCATGCACCTTCAAGAATCCTGTCGCCGGTGAGGCCGATTTCTTACGTGCGACTAATTTACTGAAACGTGACCAACCGAACTCACGAATCACATACGACCAATAGCCCATGTTTTCCGGTTCTTCTTGCACGTAGAAAATCTCTGCTGATTTGTATTTCGCCAATTCCGCTTCGACTTGCTTCGTCGGGAATGGATGCAATTGCTCCAAACGGATAATCGCAACATCCTTACGCTTGTCTTTTTCTTGACGATCCAATAAATCAAAATAAACTTTACCTGAACAGATCAACACGCGTTTAACTTTCGCTTTGTCTGCAAATTCATCTCCAATCACTTCTTGGAATGAGCCTTTCGTAAAGGCATCCAATTTCGAAACAACTTTCGGATGACGGAAAATCGATTTAGGCGACATAACGACCAATGGCTTACGGAACTCCCAAGTTAATTGGCGGCGCAAGGCATGGAAAATATTCGCCGGCGTTGTCAAATTCGCAATCACCATATTATTCTCCGCTGCTAATTGTAAGAAACGCTCTGGACGTGCATTTGAGTGCTCCGGCCCTTGTCCTTCATAGCCATGTGGCAACAACATCACCAAACCATTTTGTGTCCCCCACTTCGATTCGTGCGAAGAAATAAATTGGTCAATCATCGTCTGCGCTCCATTGGCGAAATCACCAAACTGCGCCTCCCAGATAACCAAGGCATTCGGGTTCGCTAAGGCATAACCAAACTCATAACCCAATACGCCATATTCCGACAATAATGAGTTATAGATTTGTGCTTGCTCCTGCTTATCCGAAATATGATTTAAGGAACTGTAATTCTCATTTGTATTCGCATCATGCAATACGGCGTGGCGGTGTGAGAAGGTACCACGTTGTACGTCTTGTCCCGACAAACGAACCGCTTTGCCCTCTACTAATAGCGAACCATAAGCTAACAACTCAGCCGTAGCCCAGTTTAATTCACCTTTCTCAAAGAATACTTTACGATCCGCGATAACTTTTTCAATTTGCTTCAACGCCACAAAACCTTTTGGCAAGGTTGTGATCGCTTTGGCTACTTGATCAACGATCGCTTGAGAAATTGCCGTTTTTGGCGATTTTTCGAAGTCCTTTTCGTTCGAATAACGTAATTCAGACCAAGCATTATCCAATTTCAATGGAATATATGGAGGGCGAACTTTTTGTTTCACTAAATCCAAACGCGCTTGCAACTCAGCTTTGAACTCGGCGTCCATTTGCTCCGCTAACTTCGCTTCGATTTCTCCCTGCTTGATTAATTTCTGCGTATAGATTTCACGTGGATTCGGGTGGTTCGTAATGTTCGCATACAAAGTAGGCTGCGTAAAACGAGGCTCATCCGATTCGTTATGTCCATTCCGACGGTAACAAACCATATCCACAAAAACATCACGACCAAACTCCTGGCGGAATTCAGCAGCGATACGAGACACGAAAACCACCGCCTCAGGATCATCACCGTTCACGTGGAATACCGGTGCGTCAATAATCTTCGCAACATCCGTGCAATAGATAGCAGAACGTGCATCTTCAAAATCCGTTGTAAAACCTACTTGGTTATTGATCACAAAATGAATTGTTCCACCTGTTGAATAACCTTTCAATTTCGCCATTTGCGTCACTTCATACACGATACCTTGTCCGGCAACCGCTGCATCTCCATGAATTAAAATCGGCATTACTTTCGAATAATCTCCATCGTAATGGGCATCCGCACTTGCGCGGCAGAATCCTTCAACTAAAGGATTTACGGCTTCTAAGTGTGAAGGATTCGGTGCTAATTTCAAGGAAATCTCACTACCGTTCGGTGAAATATGTTTCGAAGAATATCCCAAGTGGTATTTCACGTCACCATCCCCATGAATCTCATTCGGCACATTTCCTTCAAAACCATCAAAGATTGATTCGTAGGATTTGTGCATAATGTTCGCCAACACGTTCAAACGACCGCGGTGCGCCATACCAATCATGGCTTCTTTTACACCAAGATCTGCTGATTTATTGATGATGGCATCCAAACCTGCGATGGTTGATTCTCCACCCTCAAGTCCGAAACGTTTTTGGCCTAAATATTTTGTTCCTAAGAAATTCTCGAAAACGACTGCTTCGTTTAATTTCTGAAGGATATGTTTTTTCTTTTCAATCGATGGATTGAAAGTCAAAGCTTCTTTTTCAATTTTATTGCGCAACCATTCTTTCGTTGCGACCTCGCGGATATACGAATATTCAAAACCAATCGTACCTGCATAAATTTTATGCAAAGCTTCTTGAATCTGACGCAAAGTTGCTGGGCCTATTCCTAAGAAAGAACCTGCTTGAAAAACCGTATCTAAATCAGCATCCGAAAGTGCATAATCCGCTAGTCCTAAACGAGGCTGACGATCTTTGCGCTCACGAACAGGATTTGTTTTGGATAATAAGTGACCACGTGAACGAAAAGCTTTGATTAACGAAATCACAGCCATTTCTTTCTGAACATGTGCTGAATCACCCGGAACACCTGCAGGAGCACCTTCTAACCAGGATTGAGAAAAATCGAATCCCTTAAAGAAATCTCTCCAAGAGCTATCTACGGAATTAGGGTCTTGTTTATATGCTTCATACAAGTCGGCGATGACTTGGGTATCTGCATTGGCAACGTAGGAAAATGGATCCATAATGTAAAATTCTAGCCGTTGACTAGAAAAAGTTTCAAACGTTATTGTTTTGGTTTAGGTAAATTTAATTCTCGCGAAAAAAATCCTCGCAATTTAATATACTCTTGGCAATAGCCCAACAAAAAATAGGTTTTTATACCTTATAAGGGCACAAATTTCTTTGGAAAAAATCCTATTTATACCTCAGCTAAAAAAATCTTTAATTATTCCAATTATATCCCACCAAAGTCAAAGAAATCCCATAATTACTTAAGGCCGAAATTCTGCAATTTTCCCATTTCCTAAATCGACTTCATAGCGGATAAACAATTGATGAAAGCCTGATCGCTCCGAAGATACATTGGAACCAAAACCTGCCGGATAATAGGACGTTGATTCTCCTAATATATCATAAGCATATCCGACCCGAAAATTTTTCCCGAGGGCTACCTCTAAACTAGCCAAAAGAGCCTTCGACCCGAGCTCCGAACCCGTACCTTGATACCAAATACCTGCGCCCAACTTCTCTTTCAACCAAAATACCGCATAATAATCCGCCTTCGATTCATTTTGTTGGTGTCGAAGTACCGCTCCCAACTTCACTGTGTTTTGCTTCAGTCGAATCAGATATTGACCCGTCAGGTAAATGGGCTTGCTAACAGAACCATAACTTGTATCAAACGAATTCGCCGGAGAACTAAAACCTAGTTGGAAATCCCCTTTTTCATACTCAACTCCCAAACCGTAATGTCCACCCAAAACGCTCGTTCCACTTTTTCCAATGATCGGATATTGATTCACGCCTAATTGAACACCCATTCGAAAATAATTCCCTCTCCCCCACGCAAAGTTTTTAGATGCAACGGCGGCTAAACCCAAATTCGCAGCAATCCCACCAGAAGGCAAAGCATAGGACTGATCCGTATTGTAGGCCAAAAATCCGATACCCCCTTTTTCCTGGGCTATAGGCATATCGAAACTAAAATATTGTTGGGACGATGCCGTATTCGTAATACCACCCTGAAAAAGCGGTTTCTTGCGATAAATTCCCGTCATCGAAGCGACTCCTTTGGCACCTGCCATGGCGGGATTGATTGCCAAGGGCATGAAGGGATAAACCATGCGCAAAGACTCTTGCTGGGCAAAAACGGTGCTGCTAAGCAGTAAAAGTAGAATTAGAATTCTCACAAGTTAAAGAAGGAGAAAACGAGTAAGCCAAGGAAAATGATCATCATCAACAAGTTTTGTAAAAATGTTGCTCCTATAAAATATACGACTGCCTTCTTCCAACTAAGCTGATAAAAGCGCTTAAAGGAAATGAAATAATAGACAAACCAAGCATAAATGATCCATACCCCAATAGCGCTAAACAAGGAAACATGCGAGGCCGTTGTCATAAGACTCAAAATCTCCGTGACAAATAATACCAGAAATAAACTTGTGGCCATGTGCAAAACAAAAATTCCATGATGCATGTAATAGAATCCCTTGCGTCGTATAAATACCAATTGAAGCAAAAATGCTAATAGGGGCAACGCAATAAACAAAAGCGTTGACATTTTATGAAGCATCGTTTCAAGCAAATCCTCAAATAAAGTAGCCGGATTTGTGTATTGCTTTCCGATATTATAGACCTGCTTAATCAACCTTTGTTCAAATTCCGTGTCACGCTGCTCCAAAGGCAATTTAGATTGCTCGAACAAATACGCCTCAAAGGTTTTGGGATTATCCTTTTTGTCTTGAATTAACCCATGCTGTATGTTCAAAATGGATTCACTGGTTTCCGCTTTGTTTTTTACCTTACCCGCTTCCAAAAATTTTTCAAGGGGGTGAAAAACATAAAAAAGACAGATAAAGAAAAAGGCAGATGTGAAAAGATAGAAACGAATGGGATGCAAATAGACCGTTCGTTTGCCTCGTAAATATTCTGCCGACAAATAACCAGGTTTCATGAAAAGCTGTTTCACGGTTGTGAATAATTTGCCATCGTAATGAAAAATATCTTCAACAAAGTGAATTAAAAGGCTCCAAAAGGTTTCATGGGGCTCTCTATTTTCCTGACCGCAATAAGAACAGAATCGATCATGGACGTTTTGACCACAATTAAGGCAGGTTTGCTCTTGACGTAACGTTGAATGTGACATAGACTTGCTGACAATATGACATTCCGAAAGGTTTTGGACTAACATTTGAACCATCGGAATCCAAATTTATGATTTTTAATCTCAATTAAACATGAAAGAAACAGGTAACATCTCCATTCACACTGAGAACATCTTCCCTATTATCAAGAAATTTCTCTATTCGGACCACGAGATTTTCCTTCGTGAGTTGGTATCCAATGCGGTAGACGCCACCCAAAAAATCAAGCGATTGAGCTCCATAGGCGAATTCGATGGAGAATTGGGTGATTTAAAAGTGCAAGTTAGCTTCGACAAAGACAAGAAAACGATCACGATTTCCGACAACGGGATCGGGATGACGGCCGAAGAAATTAAAAAATACATTAATCAAATTGCCTTCTCCGGTGCTACGGAATTTGTAGAAAAGTACAAAGATCAAGGCGATGACAAAGGAATCATCGGTCATTTTGGCTTAGGATTCTATTCTGCATTCATGGTAGCCAAAGAAGTGGAAATCATTTCTAAGTCTTACCAAGAAGGTGAAGCTTCAGCCCGCTGGATTTGTGACGGTTCCACCGAATATACAATCAGTGCAGCCAAGAAAAAAACACGCGGAACTGACATCATTCTTCACATTGCAGAGGATTCGGAAGAATTCTTAGAAGAATACCGCTTGAAATCAATCTTGGAAAAGTATGGTAAGTTCTTACCTATGCCGATTGAATTCCAAGAAAAAATCATTAACAACCCAAATCCAATTTGGACGAAATCACCAGCTGATCTAACGGATGAAGATTACCTACAATTCTACGACGAATTGTATCCGATGCAGGAAAAGCCATTATTTTGGATTCACCTGAACGTAGATTATCCGTTCAACCTAACGGGTATTTTGTACTTCCCCAAAGTGAAGAACGAAATGCAATTGCAACGTGAAAAAATTCAGTTGTACAGTCGGCAAGTATTCATCACCGACGAAGTCAAAGACATCGTACCGGAATTCTTGATGTTGTTGCACGGAGTCATTGATTCACCGGATATCCCATTGAACGTATCCCGCTCTTTCTTACAAGCGGATTCGAATGTGAAGAAAATTAACTCCTACATTACGAAGAAGGTGGCTGATAAATTGGCCGACTTATTTAAAGCCGATCGTGCAGCATTCGAAGAGAAATTCGCGAACATCGGGTTATTCGTAAAGTATGGAATGGTTTCCGATGAGAAATTCATGGAACGCGCTATGAATTTTTGCTTAGTTCAAGATACGAATGACAAATATTTTACGTTAGATGAATACGCTGAAGAAGTTCAAGCTGCCCAAACGGATAAAGATGGAAATAAAGTCTATCTCTATACGACTGACGAACAACAGCAAGATGCCTTTATTCAATCCGCCAAACAAAAAGAGTACTCCGTATTACGACTTGATTCGTTAATCGACAGTCATTTCATCCAAGCCATGGAAGCCAAATTGGAGAAAACCCAGTGGAAACGCGTGGATGCAGATCGAATAGACAAATTAATCGACACCGGAATTAACTTAGACGCGATTCTGAGCGATACGCAAAAAGAAAACGTGAAGAAAGTCTTCGAGGAAACCTTGAATGATAAACAAAAAGTCGTCGCTGTAGAAGCCATGTCACCCGATGAATTACCAGCCATTGTAACACAAAATGAGTTCATGCGGCGCATGAGCGAAATGTCCAAGAATGGTGGTGGTATGGGGATGTTTGGTGCGATGCCGACAACCTATAACATCACAGTCAATGCAAATCATCCGTTGATTGGTAAATTAGCCAGCTTGGAATCAGAAGAAGAGCAAAAAGCCTTAGCGAAACAAATCTCAGATTTAGCTTTGCTGTCGCAGAATTTATTGACCGGAGCTGATTTGACGGCGTTTATTAAACGGACGATTGCGAAGCAATAGTGTAGAGACGCGATACATCCATCTAGAGCCCCAGACTAAAGTCTGGGGTTATAATGAATAATTTATAACCCTAGACTTTAGCCTATGAAGTAGACGTGATACTTAAAGAACCCCAGACTAAAGTCTGGGGATATAACAATTCTTTTATAACCCTAGGCTTTAGCCTAGGGAGTAGACGCGAAGTATCGCGTCTCTACAGAACCTGGGTGGTCTTCCATCCAGGTTTTTTTATAGCCCTTTCCGAACAATGATTTTCTTCGTAGCGACCGAACGGCCATCAATCATCAATTGATATAAATACATGCCAGAGGCAAAATCGCGCAAAGAAATTCGAAGCGATTTTTGATCCCTATCCAATGTAAATTCCTTCACTTGCTCACCCAAAACATTGTAAAATCCTAAACGCAATTCCTGATTTCCCACAATTTGAAAATCAATATCAAGGAAATCACTTGCGGGATTTGGATAGCCATGTGAAACCTGAATACGATCATTTAAAAACAAGTAATTGGCGTTGTTACTATTCTCCTCAACCAACTTCCGTTCTTGCACTTGGGCAACAATATTCGTGGTCGAAGGCTTAGCATAATTCGATTTCAAAATTTGGGTGATGTACGAATTTTGCTTTAAATCAAGATTAGTTTGCAACGATGGATTAACGTGAAACGAACGTTTTGATAATAAGATCGGCAAATTAACGCGCTGTGCTGTTCGCTGAATCGTCAATCGAGATTTTGATTTTCCTTCTGTTTGCGCATGCAAAAAAACAGGACTTAAATAGCCCAGTAGCAATGCGAAAAAGAAGGTATTACGTACAGCTTGAAACATAGGAAAATTGAATAATCAAAGATAATCCTTTCATACTAACAATATTCCCTCGAATAGGTAAACGGTCAAAATCCAGTGACAAAATGCCAAATTTTAAGGTTTTTTAACAGTTGGGGACTGACGAACGCGCTCCATGACCATCGGCAATGTAATTTTTTCCTTGGATCGCCAATTAAATCCATCCAAATATTCCAATTCATCTTTCCATTCTTTGGGAGGAACAAACTTGGCTTCCGGTTTCGTGATAAACGAAATCTTGTTGATTTTATTTTCTAAGAAAAAGAGATTCATTCGACTGCATTCGACACGATTCAAACCCGTTGTATTTTTCTTATCATCCACGACATAATAGACACTTTCTCCATTCCCATCCACTTGAACTTTCTTTAAGCGAGAATCTTCAGCAAAGAAAACCCACATTTTACGTCCTTTGATTTGATTAAAATGATCTGCCGAGTCCTTGGAGATCACGAAAGAATGGCCATGCAATCGCATTTCACGCATTTTCTGATTGGTCATGTACATCGATACCGAATCTGCTTGCAATTGTGAGTCTTTCGTCCAAAGCAAAGGCTTTTGGTAAAAATGGATTACAGAATCCTTGGTATCGTAACCCAGCGAATCACATTTTCCCGAAAAGTCGGACTTGTAAATCAAGACATGTTTATATGCATATAATTTCCGTGTAGAGTCCGTCTTATTCTGCATCGAAACCAAGGTGTCTGCTGTTAAATACAAGGTATCTTTCTCTCCAATATTGCGCATCAAAGCGTGCCCGTAAACACGCGTAATTCCTGTTTTTCCGGCATACCGACCGTGATCTCCGGTTAAAACAACCTTTTGCTTTTGGCTCAAAAACTCTACACGGCCGCGCGCTACACCAATTTGCGTGGGACTATCGTAAAACAAGGTATCCGCCGAGAGAATATATTCGTCAGTTTTGGCAGTCGACCGACCCGTAAAATTTGACACTTTGGTTTGTGTATTATAAAAGCCAGCATTCGTTAACACGGTATCCTTCTTCGTAATAATCTCCGTGGGTGCGATAAAATAGGCCTCTTTCGATGCGGTGTTGTACTTCAAAGAATCGGCTTGTAGCTTACCACCCTCTTTATCCAAAACACGCACCTTTTCCTTGAAAAGAAAGTTCTTGGTTACCGTATTGTAAAATCCTTCCCGACTCGATAAGGTTGATTTTTTGTCAATGATTTTGGCGCCGGAATGGTAAATGGCCATCCGTGAATTCAAATCATAATCCAACTTATTAGTCGTCAATACTATCGTATGATCATCCAATTTAACTTTCCCGGAAATAAATGCCTGACGATTATCGCCCATGTAAATGGCCGTATCCCCCGTAATCGTTACAGTATCAGCCTGGATAATCTTCACATGCCCATAGGCCTCAACGTTATTCGTTGAACTATTCAGCACCGCTTGATCGCACGCAAGTGTTGTTGTTCCTTGACGCAGAAAAACCCGACCAATCAAGGTTTTTCGCATGATTAAATCCTGTTGGATACCATTGAGACTGTCGGCACGAATGACCTCCAACTGGCTTTGCGCGAGCAAGCAAGCAGGAAGCATCAAAAAGAAAAAGAGGAATAATCCGTATTTTTGCCGCATGTTCATTGCGAATCGTTAATTTCGCATCATCAATTGAACGCGCAATTTACCAATTTTATGCTGGAAGATTTCATCCATTTTATCCAAAAAGAGAATTTATTTCAAGCCGAAGACAAAATCCTCATTGCCGTAAGCGGCGGGATTGATTCAATCGTATTGGCCAAACTATTTTCGTTGGCAAAATTCAATTTTGGCATTGCGCATGTGAATTTCAGTTTACGCGGGGAAGAATCCCTAGCCGATGAGGTTTTTGTAAAGAAATTTGCAAAAACCCTAAAAGTCCCCTACCACAGCATTGTCTTTGATACCAAGGCTTTTGCGGAGAAGGAGAAAATATCAACTCAAATGGCAGCCCGACTCTTGCGCTATAATTGGTTCGAAGAAATACGCCAACAGGAAGGATATCAATACGTCGCGACGGCACACCATCAGATGGACAGCGCCGAAACCGTATTGATCAATTTAACAAGAGGAAGCGGTTTAGCAGGATTTCATGGGATTCCGATCAAAAATGGTCACATTATCCGACCGATGCTTTTCGCGAATCAAGAGCAAATATTTGATTTTGTGGTTGAAAAGCGTTTGGCTTGGCGAGAAGATTCCTCCAATGAATCGACTAAATACCAACGCAATTTCATTCGTCATGAAATTATGCCAAAGTTCCAAGAAATCAATTCCACCTTTGACGAAACGCTTGCTCAAACGAGTGAACGCATTCGCGACATCGAGACTTGGATTCAGGAAGAATATACGTTGTGGCAAGCCGAAAATATCAAAAACGACACAGCTAATAATTTATTCGTGCAATTGAACGCGAAAACAGCGCGCGAAAAAGTCATGCAACAACGTTGGCTTCAAAGCCTCGCTTTTAACGCAGACCAAATCACTCAAATAACAAATCATCCCGCAGATAAAGTGGGCAAATTATTTGAATCACCACTTTTCACTTTAAATATCGATCGCAATCAATGGGTTTTGAGCCCTAAAGACCAGTCGGAATACAAACCCATCTTAGTCCAAGAAGAGGATGAAGTTGTCGACCTAGGAACGCAGGAATTACATATTTATGTCGAAGAAAAAACGGCAGATTTCAAGGTCCCAACCGAGGCGAATATTGCTTGCTTGGATGCCGACGGACTAACATTTCCTTTGGAGATACGTAAGACTCAAGAAGGTGATTGGTTTTGTCCACTGGGGATGAATTCCAAGAAACTGATTTCTGATTTCCTAACTGATAAAAAAGTAGCACTGAATCTTAAAAAATCGACTTTATTGATGTTGAGTAAAGGTTCTGTAGCCTGGATAGTCGGGCATCGCATCGACAACCGATTCAAGGTTTCGGACAAAACGGAGACCGTGATGATTTTTGAATTAAGGCCCAAAGCTTAAGCTACCTGATTAACTTACGGTAGCTCTCCGTGCGAATCGGATCGAGCAAACTCAAGTACGCAAAGGCTTGTTGGCGCTCTGACGCACCTGCCTCATCCAAAATAGAAAAGATTTCCTCACTTTTGGCGTCAAAAAACACCCGAATACTCGCTGCACCAGGACGTACTTGATTGATCTGACGAATTTGAGTCAACAAATCCAAGATTCCTTTACGCGCCTCATCCGGCTTATCTTTAAACGTATCCAAATACAAGCGATGATAGGTATAATTCACATCGCGCATTCCTTGTACTTGTTGGTTCATCAAATTCTCCGCGATCGCAAAACGTGAACGGATATCCGTTGCATTTCCCCATCCAGTACCCGAATTTTGAGCTAAATTCGTCAGATTAACCAATTTTTGCACAAAGGCCTCTCCCCCACGCAAGCCCATGGAATCATAGTGATAGGCTAAGGATAGATAGGCATAATAGGCCATTAAAGAACTTAAATTATCAATAAAGCTATTGTCATTGTAGGTAATCGGCGTCCCAATCTGATACTTAAAATTGAAATTTTTATCAATCATGTTCAAAACAACGGTCTCATAGGATGTTCCAAAAACAGGCCTTAAAACCTGAATTCGTGCATTGGCCTCAAAATCTCCTTGAGAACTGGCTTTGGTCAATAATAAATTGATATTGACTTTAATCTTTTCTTCAGGGGCAAAATTATCATTGGACCAACGGCGGTTGGACAAAAAATCTTGAAGTGTACGCTGAAGTTCGGAATAGATTTGCGAGGAACCTCGCTGCTGATCGAGCTGTAATTGCTCGGTATTAATTGTTACAGTTGCCTGTAGTTCTTGGGCTTTCATTGCCCAAGAACCGAGACATAAAATCGCGAATAATACGATGCGAATGGATTTCATATGAAATCAAACGAAAAAAGATTAGTTTCCGTCTGTTCCTTCAGTACGTTCTCTGTAATCTACTTTGTCTGCTAAAAACTCGTCGATAGCGATCGCACTTGGCTTTGGCATACGCTCATAGTATTTAGAGATTTCGATTTGCTCACGGTTTTCAAAAATCTCTTCCAAATTATCTACAGATGAAGCAAATTCAGATAATTTACCTGATAATTCCTCCTTCATTTTGCTTGAAATCTGACGTGCACGTTGTCCAATGATAGAAATGGACTCGTATGTATTACCTGTCTTTGCAGCAATTTTATCTACATCACGCGTAATGATCGATGGATTGGTTTGGATCTTAGACATCTCTTTGAATTTTAATTAAGGTTGCAAAAATAAGATAATTTTCTGAAATAAACTATTGAGGACTCGTGGTCAATTTAGACGTATTCGACTTCTCTTTTTCTACTAATGCTTTCTGTTCTGCCTCAAGTTTGGCAATGCGCTCTACTTCGGCATTACTCTTCTCAAACATCTTCTCAGCACCCTTCAAGTAGGCGCTCTGTGGATATTTGTCTACGAGTTCTAAATAAAACTTTGATGCATCTGAATAACGCTCCTTTTGCTTGGATTCAATCGTACTGTTTGCCAAATCAAATTGAGCCAATACTTTCAAATAAGCCATTTCCTCGTTATAATCCGAATCTGGAAAATCACGTTGAAAATTAACGATTTCAATCACAGACGACTTCAATGATGCTACGTTAAAGGGAGAAGTCTTATGATATAGCTTCGCTTTTTCATAGGCCTTACGCTCCAACTTACGGCGTAATTCCTTAATCATATTCGAACACTCATCCTTGAATTTCGTATCTGGATAGTTGTTCAAATAACTTTGTAATTCATTAATGGCTGACAAAGTCCCCGTTTGATCTAAATTATAGTTAGGAGAATCTTTATACAACGAAAAGGCCGACATATAAATCGCCTCTTCCGCATATTCACTTCGTGAGAAAACCTCGTAAAATTTCTTAAAATGGGCGTTCGCAACCGTAAAATTACCCAAGTTAAAATCACAATAGGCTTGATAATAGGTTGCCATTTCTTGAGTGGAATCCCCCTTCATCAAGGGAAGAATCTCATCGAATAAGATACCTGCCTTGTCAAAATCTTTCTTTTTATAATAGTCCACAGCCGCCTTGTATTTAACAGGCAAACTTGCACTCTTACGGAACTTCTCGAACTTACCACATGAACTCAATCCGAGTAATGCAATAAAACCAACTAGAATATAATTTTTCAATTTCATAAGCCTCAAATATACGGATTAATTACGACTAAATTGTAAATGATACAATTGGGCATACAATCCTTCTTGCTTCAATAATGCCTCATGTGTCCCGCGTTCTTTAATTTCCCCTTTATCCATCACTAAAATTTGATGTGCATTTCGGATCGTGGACAATCGATGCGCAATCACAACGGCCGTCCGACCTTGCATCAAGGTCGCAATCGCTTGTTGGATTAAACCCTCCGACTCCGAGTCAACCGATGAAGTTGCTTCATCTAAAATGATAATCTTGGGATCATGTACCATCGCTCGAACAAAGGAAATAAGTTGGCGTTGCCCCACACTCAAAGTTGCCCCTCTTTCCATCACCTCATACGTGTAACCGCCAGGCAAAGACATAATAAAATCATGAACACCCACCGCTTTGGCGGCTTCTTCTATCTTCTCCTGTGAAATTGAATTGTCCCCTAAGTGAATGTTATATGCAATCGATGCACTAAATAAGAATACATCCTGCAAAACCACTGCTATATTCTTACGTAAGCTGTGAATCTCATAGTCAGGCAATGCCACTCCATCAATCCGAATTTCACCTTGTTGGCAATCATACATTCTACCCAACAAGCCTATGATGGATGATTTACCCGCACCTGTCGCTCCGACAATCGCCAAGGTTTGTCCGGAGGGTACTTCAAAACTCACGTTTTTTACGACCCACTCGGGTTCGTTATATGCAAAAGTCACGTCATCAAAAACAATATTCCCTTTCACCTCATCAGCCAATATCTTCCCATTGTTCTGGATGTAATCTGTAGAATCCAATAAGGTCAATATGCGTTCCGTCGACACGATACCCATTTGCAAGGTATTAAAACGATCGGCAAGCATCCGAATCGGGCGAAAAAAGAGGTTAATGAACATAATGAAGGCCGTCAGTGTCCCCACCGTGATTTGCTCTTTCAAAATATAGGTCGAGGCCATCCAAACCACAAAACCCGATCCTACAGCGGAAATCACATCAGCAACAGGAAAATAAACCGAATAGGCTAAAATTCCGCGAATATTCGCGTCGCGGTGATCCTCGTTAATTTTGTTAAACTTCGCCAATTCCCGCTTTTCGGCATGAAATAACTGCACAATCATCATCCCTGAAATATGCTCTTGGACAAAAGAATTTAGGTTCGCGACGGCTATTCGAACTTCATTGAACGATTTCTTGATGTATTCCTTAAACACATAGGTTGAAAACACCATGAAAGGAACCGTAGCCAAAATCACCAAGGTCAAACGCCAATCAGTATAAAACATCACGCCAATGATCAGAAACAATTGCAATAAATCCCCAGCAATGGACGCCAAACCTTCTGAAAAAACATCATTTAAGGTTTCGATATCGGACACCGTTCGCGTAACGAGTCGGCCTATAGGCGTCGCATCAAAAAAAGCTAATTTCAAATCAACAATTTTCGCATAAAGCTGCACTCGAATGTCCCGAATGACCGTTTGGCCTAAGTAACCCGCTAAATAACTGGTGGAAAATTGCAAGCCTGTTTGGGCAAAAAGTACCGCGATCATGATGAAAAACATGCGCAACAATTCGGCCATTTGATCAATACTTACAAAATGGTCGAGCGTAAATCGGATGAGTAAGGGAATCACAGGGGAAACACCTGCCATGCATAAAATTAAGCCCACAAGGAACCAAAACCGCAATTTATAGGGCTTGATGAAGCCATAAATCCGTCGGATAATCTGCAAATCAACAATCTTACCGCTTTCCTTATCTTTCAATGGATTCGATTTTATCGAGTGAAGTGGCAGCGCAGGTGCCGCAACCTTTGGCGCATTGACCCGCCGTCTTACCCCAAAATTGTTGATACACTAATCTAACTAAATAGAAAAGTGCAGCTCCAAAAACCAAGAAGATGATTATTTGTTCCATGCTTAATCAACAAACCATTTGGCTTGTAAAGTTCCTAAAAATTCTTCAAATATAGGGCCTGCCCCAATAATTTCACCTTCAAAAATCACAGCATCTCCCCCACGGAAATTGGTAACACGTCCTCCAGCTTCCTCGATAATAATTTTCCCGGCTGCCACATCCCAAGGTTTTAAATTTGCTTCAAAAAAACCTTCAAAACGGCCACAGGCCATATAAGCTAAATCAATTGCTGCAGCACCCATCCGTCGTAAGCCATGTGAAGTCCGCATCAATTCTTTCAGGAGAGCTAAGTAACGATCCTGATAGGAGAAATCATAATAAGGAAATCCTGTGGCCAATAAACTCTTGTTCATCGAGGCTTGTGTGGAAACATGAATAGCCTGTTCATTCAAAAACGCGCCATGGCCAAGTGCGGCATAAAACAATTCATCCCGATTTGGCTCATAAATCAAACCCAAGATGGGCTGTTTTTGATAAATCAGCCCAACCGATACCGCATAAATGGGCAGTCGGTGCAAGAAGTTCGTTGTTCCATCCAAAGGATCAATGACCCAATAATAGCCGTCTCCTACTTCGCTGTAATCGGACGCGGATTCTTCGGCAACAAAGCCAGCTTCTGGAAAGATAGCCGAAAGTCCTTCTTTTAATCGGGCTTCAGCGGTCTGGTCCACAAAGGAAACCAAATCATTCGTTCCTTTATATTGTATGTCTGATTCTCCGATCTTATTCACCATGGATTGTATCCAAACTCCCGTTTCACGCACGATGGGTTTGGCATTTTCCAAGATGACAGCTAAGTCGTTCATTTTACTTTTGCAATTTTGTGCGTTCCCGAAGAAATCCAATCGGATAATATCTGTTGTGTTTCTTTCAAATAGGCATCCTTCGCGTGCTTATCCGCCGCTTTTTCTTTCTTATCTTTTTCAGCAGGTGTCTCATCCGAGGCGCCTAATGCATCCATGACAGCTTGTGATTCATCGGGCTTTTTCTTCTGCTCATCCAATTCTTTTTTGCGCTTATCAATATTTAAGGCAATTGAATTTTGCTCTTTAATCTTTTTCCATCGTTCAAAATCCTGTTTCAATTTGATTAAATCAGGTTTAGTTTTTAACCGAACTTGGAACGCTGCTTGCAGATGCGTTAATGCAGCACCCACAATATTATTTGTAGGCGTATAAGCTGTCGTTGGAATCATATCCCAAGGCAAAGCAGAAGGCTGAGAGCTTTCTCCAAACTCCTCGGCTGAAAAGGCAGATGGCAATGCGAAATCGGGACTAACACCTTTATGCTGTGTCGATGACCCATTTACACGGTAGAACTTCTCCAGCGTAATTTTTAATTGGCCTACAGGATCCTTTTCATTCGCCATGTAGTTATCTAAGTCAATCACCGACTGCACCGTTCCTTTACCATAAGATTGTTCCCCTACAATGATTCCTCGCTTATAATCTTGAATCGCCGCAGCAAAAATTTCCGATGCTGAAGCAGAGAAACGGTTAATCATAATCGCCATGGGACCATCGTATACTTGGGCAGGATCTCGGTCGATTTCCTGCGAAATACGGCCGTCCGACTGCTTGCGCTGCACAACAGGGCCTTTCGGAATGAATAATCCCGTTAATTCGACGGCTTCTACCAAAGAACCCCCACCATTATTACGAAGGTCAATCACCAAGCCATCAATGCCTTCTTGCTTGAATTCGTTTAGAAACTTACGAACATCCGCGGAGGTAGATTTGAAATCGGCCTCACGTTTACGAGCCCCTTCAAAATCACGATAGAA
>CANGCD010000019.1 GCA_947452215.1 Cytophagaceae bacterium
ACCTGTCCGACCGATTCGGTGAACATAGGTTTCGGGGATATTCGGTAACTCAAAATTAATGACATATTCCAAATCATCCACATCGATACCCCTAGCGGCAATGTCAGTTGCTACTAAGACACGAGTTGTTTGAGCTGTAAAGTTTTTCAAAGCCGTTTGGCGTGCATTTTGGGATTTATTCCCGTGAATAGCTTCTGCTTTTATACTTGCTTTCAATAATACTTTAACGACTTTATCAGCACCGTGTTTCGTCCGCGTAAAGACAAGCGCCGTTTTGATTTTGGTATCTTCGAGGATATCGAGCAAAAGGGTATTCTTATTGTTTTTGTCAACAAAATAGACTGATTGATTGATAATTTCCACGGTAGAAGAAACGGGTGTTACCGAAACTTCAGCAGGGTTGCGCAAAATAGACGCGGCCAATTGGACGATTTCAGGCGGCATAGTAGCCGAGAAAAACAAGGATTGCCGTTGACGAGGTAAAGCCGCTAACAACTTGCGAACATCATGAATAAAACCCATATCGAGCATACGATCGGCCTCATCCAAGACGAAATATTCTACGTTTGCAATGGAAAGATGCTTTTGATTCATCAAATCCAATAAACGACCTGGTGTTGCAATAACCACATCGACACCGGCACGAAGCGCGGAAACTTGTGGGCTCTGCCCTACTCCACCGAAGATAACGGTGTAGTTTAAAGAGGTGTGACGAGCATACGCTTTAAAACTCTCTCCGATTTGAATAGCTAATTCACGCGTAGGCGTAACGATTAAGGCACGTATTTTTTTCGGTTTTTGGAAGGTTTGCTTGGCATCCATTAATTGGATGATAGGCAAGGTAAAAGCAGCTGTTTTTCCGGTACCAGTTTGGGCGCAACCTAATAGGTCGGTGCCTTTTAATACAATTGGAATCGCTTGCGCTTGAATGGGGGTTGGGTTCGTATAACCCTCCTCGTTAAGAGCCTTTAGGATTGGCTCAATGAGGTGTAACTCTTGAAATGTCATATAAAAATGAGAATGTGTGCTTATGAGTAATAACTAGAAATAACAAGCATTCTCATAATGATGCCGCAAGTTACGGCTTTATTTCGGCATTTCGCGCTTTCGGCCTTCAGCCGCGCGCGGTGGGTGACGCTGCCGGGGTCGTTGACCCCGGCAGCGTGGCTGCTAACTTGCGAACGTTTTTCAAAGGACATAAATTGCCCAATAACTTGATATTCTAAATACGAACTGCGGCTTGAATCTCTACTGATTTTTGTGTGCCAATCAATAGTTTTTCACCTGATTTTAATACGAGCTGAAGACCTTGATTGCCAGCCACATTATATACTTTCCCCTGACCATTGAAACCGTATTTAATTCCCCAGCCACCATATTCCTTTAAGGGACTGTAAGTCCGAACTTGGGCAGATTCAATCGTATCCCAAGCATAAAATTGCTCTTTCAAGTGAAAAGGGATAAAACGCACATAAATACCTTCCGAAGTGATACGCGTAATCAAGCGCATTTGCCAAAACAAAATAGGTAAACCGCACATAATAACGATCGACACAATATTAGCGACATCTGATTCTGTTTTATCTGTAAAAAAGGCATAAATCATACTTCCCCAGGCAAACAGTAAAATCAACCATAACCACCACTGGGTAAAACGCTGTGTTTCCTTAAAATCAGTCATATTTCGAATATTTTGAAAGCGTAATTTTAGTCAAAAATTCAATATATTGTGTTAAAATTCTAAACCTGTGAACAAAAAATTAAGTTACATCATCGGCGCATCGTCGGTCGGCACGTTGATTGAATGGTATGATTTCTACATATTCGGAAGTTTGGCGACCGTATTGTCAACGAAATTTTTCCCTACTGACAATCCCACAGCAGCATTCTTAAATACGCTAGCAACTTTCGCTGCAGGTTTTGTGGTTCGTCCTTTTGGAGCCTTATTTTTTGGTAAAATTGGAGACGTTATTGGTCGGAAATACACCTTCATGGTCACACTCATGCTAATGGGTGGAGCGACGTTTGGAATCGGTTTAATTCCCTCTTACCAAAGCATTGGAGCACTTGCGCCCATTTTAGTATTAATCCTCCGATTGTTACAAGGCTTGGCGCTGGGGGGTGAATATGGGGGTGCGGCAACTTATGTGGCAGAACATTCACCCGAACACCAACGTGGCTTTTACACCTCTTGGATACAGACAACTGCCACTTTGGGCTTGATCATTTCCTTAGGCGTGATCATGTTGACACGTAGCGCATTATCACCCGAGGAATTCGACGCCTACGGATGGCGTATCCCCTTCCTCATCTCCATTATCATGGTCATCGGGTCCATTATCGTTCGGAAAAACATGGCCGAATCGCCTTTGTTTGAAGCAGCCAAAGCAAGCGGGAATGTGGCCAAAAATCCACTAAAAGAATCTTTTGGGAACAAATTGAATTTAAAATTTGTCTTGCTAGCCTTGTTTGGCGCCACCATGGGACAAGGCTTGGTTTGGTACACAGGCCAATTTTATGCGCAAACTTTTTTATTAAAAATTTGCCATTTGGAAGAAACACAGACTAACCTGATTTTAGTCATAGGTTTACTCGCGGGAACTCCCTTATTCGTGCTTTTTGGCGCACTGTCGGACAAAATAGGCAGAAAAGGAATCATGTTAGCTGGCATGGCTTTGGCCTTATTTTTATACCGACCCATCTTTTCAAAGATGTACGATATCGTAGATACAAAACAAAAAACAGAAGTGATTGGATCGATCACTTACGACCATGGCAAAACCATACGTAATTTTACGGATGGTAGCGTGGAAACGGTAACGGATGCAGGAAGTAAAATCCATTTAGCACCCATGGAGCAATGGAAAATGATCGGCTTGATTTTTTGCCTCATTAGCTTTGTGAGTATGGCCTATGGCCCTATTGCCGCATTTTTAGTTGAGCTGTTTCCCATTAAAATTCGCTATACTTCCATGTCATTTCCTTACCACATCGGTAATGGTATTTTTGGGGGATTAATGCCAGCCATAGCCACATTCTTAGTTACCACGGCTTCCCAAGATTCAAGCATAGCCAAACCTTATCTAGAAGGATTAAACTACCCCATCGCCATGATTTCGGTTTGTTTGATCATTGGTTTGGTCTATATGCAGGATGCCAAAATCAAAAAAACTTTTCAATTAAATGGATTAAAACGACTATTGGGTGTCGTTTGGATATTACTAGGTATTTCGACAGGATTATACCTCGTGTATTTCCAAGCGCTTCCATTATGGGAAAAAGGCGGTAACGACCTAGTCCCAGCCATTATTTATACGTTTATTTTAGCTCCTTTCATCAGCATCGGCATGTCCCTTTTCGGATACTTTGCTTTAAGAGGAGAGTTTGACCAAAAAAACAATGAGAATTAACAGTTTACAAGAATACCACGAAGCGTATTCCCTAAGTGTAGAAAAACCCGAAGAATTCTGGGCTAACATTGCCAACGAATTCGATTGGATTAAGCCTTTTACCAAAGTCTTGGATTGGAGTTTCGACGATTATTCGGTCAAATGGTTCGAAGATGGCCAAATGAATATTACCGCCAATGCACTCGATCGGCATTTAAAAACAATTCCGGATCAGGCAGCTATTGTTTATGAGCCCAATGAACCCGGAGACGAGGCGATTACCTTGACCTACCGACAATTGCATGCCCGCGTTTGTAAATTCAGCAATGTATTGAAAGCGCAAGGTGTCAAAAAAGGAGATCGCGTTTGCATTTACATGCCGATGATACCGGAATTAGCCATTGCCGTATTAGCCTGTGCACGCATCGGTGCGATTCACTCTGTGGTTTTTGGAGGTTTTTCAGCGCAATCTATTTCAGATCGTATCAATGATTCCTTATGCAAGATTGTCATTACAACGGACGGGGCGGTTCGTGGAAATAAAACCATCCCGATGAAAGAAACTGTGGATGATGCATTGCTTTCATGTCCTAGCGTAGAAACAGTCATTGTCAAAACACGTACCAAAACTCCCGTTTCCATGTTAAAAGGACGTGATCTTTGGTGGGAAGAGGAAGAAGCACAGGCTTCTGCTGATTGTGCTCCTGAACCAATGAATGCGGAGGATCCATTATTCATTCTTTATACTTCAGGATCAACAGGTAAACCAAAAGGTGTCGTACATACCTGCGGAGGTTATATGGTGTACACGGCGTATACGTTTGCCAATGTTTTCCAATATAATCCGGGCGATGTTTTTTTCTGTACCGCTGATATCGGTTGGATCACAGGTCACTCCTATTTAGTTTATGGACCTTTGTTGAATGGCGCTATTTCCGTTTTATTTGAAGGAATCCCGACTTACCCAGATGCGGGTCGTTTTTGGGACATCATCAAACGTCACCAAGTTAATATCTTCTATACAGCTCCTACCGCGATTCGCTCGTTGATGGGTTTCGGCGATGAGGTGTTGGAAGGCAAAGATTTAAGCTCACTTCGTGTTTTAGGCTCCGTAGGCGAACCGATCAACGAAGAAGCATGGCAATGGTACCATGAGAAAATTGGTCAAGGCAATTGCCCAATTGTCGATACGTGGTGGCAAACCGAAACGGGAGGATTAATGATTTCTCCTATCGCGGGCATTACACCTTTAAAGCCAGCCTTTGCTACGCTTCCTTTACCAGGCGTTCAACCCATTTTGGTTGATGAGAATGGCAAAGAAATCGAAGGAAATGGTGTCAATGGCAACCTATGTATCAAATATCCATGGCCTTCCATCATCCGTACAACTTACGGCGACCATGAGCGTTGCAAGACAACGTATTTCTCGACGTATCCTGGACTTTATTTCACAGGCGACGGATGTATGCGCGATGAGGATGGCTATTATCGCATTACGGGGCGCGTGGATGATGTGATGAATATCTCTGGGCACCGGATCGGAACTGCGGAGGTGGAAAATGCCATCAATATGCACACGGGGGTTATTGAATCTGCCGTGGTAGGTTTTCCACATGATGTGAAAGGACAGGGAATCTATGCCTATGTTATCTGTGAACACCCAACCATCAATGATGACTTAACACGCAAAGACATATTGGCAACTGTAGCCCGCGTCATTGGACCCATCGCTAAACCCGATAAGATTCAATTCGTCACAGGATTACCCAAAACCCGTTCAGGCAAAATCATGCGTCGTATTTTACGCAAAGTTGCAGAAGGCGAGTTTGGAAGCTTAGGCGATACATCGACCTTATTAGATCCAAGTGTGGTGGATTCGATTATTGCGGGGGCGCTTTAAAAGAGTTAAGAACTAAGAGTGAAGAGTTAAGAATTAAAAGTGAAGAATTAAGAATACAGTGAGTGCCCGAGGTGAAAACATCGGGCACTTTTTATATAAAAAAACCCCAGAATAAATCCTGAGGTTTTTTATATGAGAAATAAAATAACTCTTCACTCTCAACTCTTAGTTCTTAACTCTTACCTACCAAAAATACGTGTACAACATCAACAACATCATCACAATAATCACAGAACCCACGATGAATGAAGGTGCCAATTTGAACATCTTCGCATCGATTTCCAAACCTTTTGGATTATTCTTAGACTCTGGATCTAGTAATGAGATGACCACCATCGAAGTGATACAGAATGTAAATACCCATCCCATACGATCAATGAATGGAATCACATACATACCATCTGCATCTTGGAATGACGAGTAGAAGATACTATCTGTAACTCCCGTCCATGTTGGAATATACTTGGAAACAACTGAGAATGTTACACCGCCTAACAAAGCGAATAATGCTGCCTTTGATGTCGTACGTTTCCAAAAGAATCCCATGATAAATAAGGCAAAAATACCCGGTGAAAAATACCCTGTATATTCCTGAATGAATTGGAAACCACCTTTCTTATCAATGCCCATAAATGGAGCAATTAAAATAGCGATGATTATCGCAGCAACCACTGCAAGACGTCCAATCGAAACCAATTGTTTCTCAGTTGCTTTGGGATTGATGTAGTTCTTATAAATATCCAACGTGAAAATCGTCGAGATTGAATTTGCTTTTCCAGCCATAGAGGCAACAACAGCTGCTGTTAAAGCTGCAAAGGATAAACCTTTTAGGCCTACTGGCAATAAGTTCAATAACACTGGGTATGCATTATCCTTACTCAAAACTCCATCCTTCATCATCTCTGCTTGGAACATACCATCTTTCCACAACAAATAAGCTGCAATACCTGGTAAAACCACGATAATCGGCATCATCATTTTTAAGAACGCAGCAAACATAATCCCATTACGGGCCGTTGGCAAGTCAGCACCTAAGGCACGTTGGGTGATGTATTGATTACAACCCCAATAGTTCAAGTTGACAATCCACATACCCCCAATTAACACGGCTAAACCTGGCAATGATGGATAGTTTGCATTTCCCTTATTGAAAATCATATGGAAATGATCCGGCGCTTTCGTCATTAAATGATTTAAACCATTAACCACACCGTCGCCACCAAATCGCTCAGAAACTAAGTTTAAAGCCAAATAAGATGTAACTAAACCTCCCAATACTAAGAATACTACTTGGATAACGTCTGTATAACCAATAACCTTCATACCACCGAGTGTAATTACGATGGCGAATGCCGACATGGCTATCATACAAACCGTAAAGTCTAAACCTGAAATGGTCGAAACCGCTAAAGCGCCTAAGTACAAAATGGATGTTAAATTCACCGCAATGTATAACAACAACCAGAAAACGGCCATAATTAAACTCACCGTCGAATTATAACGTCTATTTAAAAACTGCGGCATGGTGAATATCTTGTTCTTCAAATAGATTGGCATGAAGAAAATCGCAACAATCAAGAGCGTCGCTGCCGCCATCCACTCATAAGTTGCAATAGCCAAACCCATCTGAAAACCATCGCCAGAAGTTCCAATGAACTGTTCAGCCGAAATATTCGATGCAATCAACGAAGATCCAATTGCCCACCAAGTCAATGAACCTTCCGCTAAAAAGAAATCATTTGAATCGGCAATTTTTGACTTTTTCTTATTGTAAATCCAGTAACCGTAGCCTGAAACCACAATGAAATAAAATAAAAAGACGAGGTAATCGAGCAGCTGTAAACTATGTGCTTGCATAAAATGAGGGTTTAGTTAAGGGTAATCTTTGCGAAAATAGGGTATTTAAGGAGAAAAGAAAAGGATTTATCGGAATTATACTATTCCCAATAGGTGGGCTTAACCATGACAACTTCCTCTTCGCGATCCACAATGACCTGACCAGGCAATAAATCCCTTGTCTTTCGAACATATTTTTTCGCCGTAACGACGACAGGGCATAGCGACTCTGTCGCTCGCTTGGAAAAATGCGCTGCGAGTTCTGCAGCCTTTTCAATTACATGCTTAGGGACGGTTTGCTGTTGCGGATTTCGAATGATAACATGAGATCCCGAAACATCGCGCGCATGCAACCATATGTCAAATTTTTTAGCATATTTCAGCGTCAACAAATCATTATTCTTTGCATTTTTCCCCACCCAAATCGTCCAACCGCTGGTCACGAATTGCTTAAAAGGCAATTCATCCGATGATTGCTTCGTTGACTCTTGTACTTTCAAATATTGTAAATAAGGCTTTAACTCCCGCCGAACCTGCGCAGTCTCGATTCCCTTTAACTGCTCACCCAATTCCTGAATTTCAGCTTTTTTTCGAGCTACAGTTGCCTCCCATTGCGCAATCTCTTTGGAAAAATTCTTCGCCTTTCGGTAATAATTCTCCGCATTCTCAGGTCCAGATAATTGGGCATTCAACTTGATGGTAACTTTTCCGCCGTGATAAAAATTATCGAGTTCGACCAACTTCGCACCTGCCGGAATCATATGCAAAAAGGCCATTAAAATATTACCTATTTCCTCATAGGCAAGGCTTGAATCCCGTTTGACTTGTTGCTTTTCAAGACTCCCCAAATAGTGTATCGCCTTCAAATGTAATTTACCTAAGGTTTCCATAAACAAGGACTTCTCCCGTCTAAACTCACCAACCGAATAATGTAACGAATAGAATTGATTCAAGGCGTCAAACACATCCATCGTTTGATACAAGGCATCATCAATCGGAAAAAGCGTCAAGGCAATGCCTTTCGGAGTTTCGATAATTGATATCAAGGGTTCCTCTAATGCCTTTAAAGTATCTTGGAGCAAATCCCACTGTTTGGACAACGCTAAATTGACATATCCCTTATGCTGAAAATAAGCCGCGCATTCTTTCCCTAAGGTTGGATATAAAGCCATCCAATCGCCATCGGCCTGTTGGAACGCCTCAAAAGACTGATCAATCGAACGATCTAATTGCGCCAAGTTCAAATCAAAATCCTTACCCAAACGTTTTTGAAATTGACTTTGATGCTCACCCGCTTGAAATAGAATGACATTCGAACGATTGCCAAATAATTTAAAAACAAGTACCTGCTCGCCTAAGAAGTACAAACCTATCGCTCGCTCATTCTCAAAAACGCGGACATCTTGTACTTCATGCAACAGTAAATCCGAAAACAAGTCAACCGAATTACGTCCAGCTCTACGAAAATCATCCGGAAATTGCATGCTTGAAAACTGGGAACCAAAACTACATTTGATCCAAAAATCCTGCCCATTTTGACGCTCAAAACCAATAACCAATTCATCTTTTTCTTGCGAAAAACATTGCTTGAGCCGCGCATACGTCAGGATTTGACGAAGCTCTCGCGCCAGTATTCGTAGGAAAAAATGATTGTTATGCATAAATTGAATTTTTATTTAATCGCATGTCCCTCCCTGATTCCTACCTTTCTATCTCACAACCTGCCGAGGGACTCTACAAAGATAAAGGAAGTAAATTCATCGGGTATGTATTTCCCGTGAAAGATATCGAAGATATCAAGGAACAGATAAATTCGTTAAAGGAGTTGCATCCGAAGGCTAGGCATATTTGTTACGCCTACCGACTCGGTTTCACACCGGAAGAAGCTCGTTCTAACGATGACGGCGAGCCATCAGGAAGTGCAGGAAAGCCTATTTTAAATACCATCCTTTCTTCGAATGTACACTTCACGCTTGTGGCAGTCGTTCGCTACTTCGGTGGCACATTATTAGGTGTGCCTGGATTAATTCAAGCCTACAAGGAAGCTAGCCTCGAAGCCTTTGCGTCAGCAGATATTATCGAAATCGAACCGATGGACTTTTATGAGATTCGTTTCAGCTATCCCCAAATGAACGAAGTCATGAAAGTGATCAAAAAATATCCGATTCAAATTGTCGAGCAGGAGGTCAACAATGACTGTTGGTATAAGCTGAGTTTCCCGCATCGCATCACAGAGGAGGTCCAAAATGCTTTTGAGAAGGCCTTGGAAATGTATTGAACCCAACTTAATGATATTCGAAATTGAATATCAGTTCATTATCAAAAAGCCTATTAATCATTTCTGTACTTGTGGCAAATCAATTGAAATGCCAACAATATTTCGCAAACGAGGCTGGAGAGTATTTTTCTATTCAAATGAAGGAACCGAACAAATGCATATCCATGCAATAAAAGGCGAAACCGAAGTTAAATATTGGATTAGTCAAAAATTGAATATGATATCCTATGCAAATTCATTTAATTTGAAACCAATGATGCAAAGAGAAATTGAAGAAATATTAATCGAGCAATTGCCAAGAATCATCAATACTTGGAATATATATTTCAACTACTACCAATAACATGAAATCAAATCAAAAGCACATTCGGGAAATTCGATTTGAAGGTGATTCAATTATCATCCAAGGTGAAAAAAAATCAATCAAAACGGCAATTGCTGATATTTCTCAAAAGTTGATGCACGCATCCTCCATCGAACGAAATACATATTTAATTAGTCCATCAGGTTTTGGAGTGCATTGGCCACTCATCGACGAAGACCTCTCCTTTCCAAATTTATAATCCCCACCTCTTTTCCCTTCGAATTTGATTCAGTAGATTTGTTTAAGCATCAAATGCTAATCTTAACCTATGAACTACTATAAAATTTACCGCATCGATTCGGGTATCCAAATCGAAAATGCATCGGGGCAATTGACCCCAGTCTTATCTGAAAATTGGGATGATTGCATCAACCAAGAGCATCTATTTCAATTCTGCGAACAACAATCTTACGCAGAAAATTCCCGAGCTTCCATTCAAACACCCATCGAATCTCAAGAGATTTGGGCAGCGGGTGTGACCTATTTGCGAAGCAAAGTTGCCCGCATGGAAGAATCCAAAGAATCCGGTGGAGACACCTTCTACGACAAAGTTTACGATGCAGAAAGGCCCGAAATATTCTACAAAGGCAATAAATTGCGGGCCGTGGGTCAACGTGGCCTCGTGCGCATCCGCAAAGATTCCGCATGGAATGTTCCCGAACCCGAATTGACATTATTCATTAATCGCAATAAACAAATCACCGGATACCTCATCGGTAACGACATGAGCTCCCGCGACATCGAAGGCGAAAATCCGCTCTACCTCCCACAAGCCAAAGTGTACGACGCCTCCGCAGGCATCGGGCCATGCTTGTTGGTAAGCGAAAAATCCCTTCCACCCGAAACCATTATTTCGATGAAGATCCTACGAGACCAACAAGAAGTCTTTCAAGGAGATACCCAAATTTCGCAAATGAAACGTAGCCATGAAGAGCTCAAAGATTATTTGACCCGTGAAATGAGTTTTCCAAACGGCGCTTATTTAATGACGGGTACCTGCATCGTTCCGGATCCTCCTTTTACGTTACAAGCAAACGACGAAATACACATTCAAATCGAGCCAATCGGCACGCTGATTCAAACCGTACACCCATGAATTTAACAGGAAAACAAATTATTGGCTTTCAAACGAAAGCAGCAGGGCATCGGAATTTCCAGGGAGTTCAAGCGTCATCGGGAGAAACCCTTCCCCAAGTTTATGTGGAAGCCACGGACGAAGAAGCAAACGAAGCATTAGCCAAAGCCTCTGCGGCATTTAAAGTATACCGCAATTTATCAGATGCGCAACGAGCTAGCTTCTTGAACACAATCGCAGACGAGATTTTGGCTATCGGTGATTTACTTATCCAAACGGCTTGTATCGAATCGGGACTACCTGAAGCGCGTATAACCGGGGAACGCGGGCGAACCATTGGTCAAATTCAGGCATTTGCGAATTTTATTTCAAACCCAGCTTGGAAACGAGAAATCATCGATGAGGCGATGCCGGAACGCCAACCGCTTCCGAAACCTCGTTTGGTCCAACAGCAAATTCCATTAGGGCCAACGGTGGTATTTGGGGCAAGTAATTTCCCTTTAGCCTTTTCTGTAGCGGGCGGAGATACCATATCGGCTTTGGCAGCGGGTTGCCCGGTCGTATTCAAGGCACATCCCGCACATCCGAACACTTGTGATTTAGTAGGTCAAGCTATTCAAAATGCCGCACAAAAAACCGGTATGCCGGATGGAGCATTCTCCTTATTACATGCACAAGGCCATGAAATTGGCGGATACTTGGTCACGCATCCCTTGACGAAAGCCGTTGCATTTACAGGTTCCTACCGTGGCGGAAAAGCCTTGTTTGATTTAGCGGTTCGTCGGGAAGTACCTATTCCCGTTTATGCCGAAATGGGTTCAATCAACCCGGTCTATCTTTTCAGTGATCGAATCCAAGCTCAAGGGGAAACATTAGCTGACGCATTTAGTCAATCCATTTGCTTAGGTGTAGGCCAATTTTGTACCAATCCAGGCTTGATTGTATTGCTCGAAAAAGATGTAGATTTCTTGACTTCGCTCGCATCCAAACTAGATGCTATGCCACTTGGCACATTCCTAACAACAGGCATCAAAGATGCATTTGCGCATGGTTGGAACACATTAAATCACCATCCCGCTACGACCCGACTAACTGCATCTGAAAATCCTGCGCCTAGTTTATTTAGTACCTCTGTTAGTGAAGCTTTGGCACAACCAGAGGTTTTGGAAGAGGTTTTTGGACCCTGTACCGTGGCGGTTATTTGTCATGATTTGGCTGAAATGATTGCATTTACAGAACAGATGCCAGGCCAGCTCACCGCAACGATCCAAGCAGAACAAAGTGATCTAGCGAATATGGATGAACTCATTGATGAAGTCAGCCAAAAAGTTGGACGGGTATTATTAAATGGATTCCCTACTGGGGTAGAAGTATCTCCTGCCATGGTGCATGGCGGACCCTTTCCGTCAACATCCGATGCGCGAAGCACATCTGTGGGCACAGAGGCCATTTACCGATTCACGAGACCGGTTTGTTGGCAGAATTTTTAGAAACCCCTAGGCTAAAGCCTAGGGCTATAAAATTCAAAAACCCCAGACTTTAGTCTGGGGCTCTAAAGGCTTCCACCTGGGGTTTCCTTTTTTACATCTCTACCTCCACATTCTCAAAGGTCAAATTCCCGTCCTTATCCACATCCATCAGAACAGTAGAATCTCGTTGAATCTTACCGGATAAAATGGATTTCGACAATTCATTCAGGACGACACGCTGGAGAACGCGTTTCATCGGCCGACCGCCATACAAGGGATCAAATCCTTCTTTGGCTAATTTATTCAATGCCTCCTCCGTCGCTTCGATGGTAATGTGTTGCTCCGCTAAGCGATGTTGGATCTCCTTGAATTGGATACTCAAAATCTTACGCGCATGCTCTTCCGTCAAAGGCTCAAACAACACAATCTCATCCACCCGGTTCAAGAATTCAGGACGCACTTGTTGCTTCAACAAAACCATCACCTCTTCCTTCGCCTCTTCCATCAAGATCGCATTGTTCCAGCCTTCCATTTGACCTAATTTCTCCTGAATCACATGACTACCGATATTCGATGTCATGATGATAATCGTATTCTTGAAATTCGCCGTCCGACCTTTATTATCAGTCAATCGGCCTTCATCCAACACCTGCAACAAAATGTTCCAAACATCCGGATGAGCCTTTTCAATTTCATCCAAAAGTACAACGGAATAAGGTTTACGGCGTACGGCTTCCGTCAATTGACCACCCTCATCGTATCCTACGTATCCCGGAGGCGCTCCAACCAATCGGGAAACCGCATGACGTTCTTGGTACTCCGACATATCAATTCGAACGATTGCATTCTCGTCATTGAATAGGTAAGATGCCAAAGACTTCGCTAATTCCGTTTTACCTACCCCTGTTGTTCCTAGGAAGATAAAAGAACCGATTGGTCTACGTGGATCTTGTAATCCCGCACGCGAGCGTCTAACCGCATCGGAAACCAATTCAATCGCTTGATCCTGACCAGCGACACGCTTATGTAGCTCATCTTCCAAATGCAATAACTTCTCAATCTCCGTTTGCAACATTTTACTCACCGGAATACCTGTCCATTTAGCAACCACCTCAGCGACATTCTCTGCCGTCACCTCTTCCTGCAACATACCATTCTCACCTTGCGACTGAGCCTGTAAATCTTTCAATTTCTGTTCAGATTCAACCAAACGGCCATAACGAATCTCGGCTACCTTGCCATAATCCCCTTGACGCTCTGCCTGATCAGCTTCGAGTTTCAACTTATCAATCTTCTCTTTCTCTGCACGTATGGTGTCTAGAACTCCTTTCTCCGACTGCCACTGAGCCTTCAACGCATCTCGCTTTTCAGACAAATCCGCTAATTCACGGTTCAAGACAGCCTCCTTCTCTTTGTTATTTTCTCTGCGAATCGCCTCGCGCTCAATCTCCAAGGACATGATTTTCCGTTGGATATCATCAATTGCTTCCGGAACGGAGTCAATCTCTAAACGCATTTTGGCAGCCGCTTCATCCATTAAATCAATCGCCTTATCCGGTAAGAATCGATCTGAGATATATCGGCTTGACAATTCCACGGCGGCAATCACAGCATCATCTTGAATACGCACCCCATGGTGCAACTCATATTTATCCTTGATACCCCGCAAGATGGAAATGGCATCCGCCTCATCAGGCTCATCCACAACCACCGATTGGAATCGTCGCTCTAAAGCTTTATCCTTCTCTATGTATTTTTGATATTCCTTTAAGGTCGTCGCCCCTATCGCATGCAATTCACCACGTGCCAAAGCTGGCTTGAGTAAATTGGCCGCATCCATAGCACCCTCGCCTCCACCACCAGCTCCAATCAAGGTGTGAATCTCATCGATAAACAAAACAATCTCACCATCGGAATCCGTTACCTCTTTGATGACCGCCTTCAAACGCTCCTCAAATTCCCCTTTGTATTTGGCACCCGCAACCAATAATCCCATATCCAAAGACATAACAATTTTGGACTTCAAATTCTCAGGTACATCACCCGAAACAATTCGTTGGGCCAAACCCTCAACAATCGCAGTTTTACCTACGCCAGGTTCACCTACCAACATCGGATTATTTTTGGTACGTCGGGACAGGATCTGCAAGACCCGACGAATCTCCTCGTCACGTCCGATCACCGGGTCAATTTTACCCGCTTTCGCTAATTCGTTTAAATTCTTACCGTATTTTTCCAAAGACTGGTAAGTACCTTCTGCATGGGGATCGTTCACTTTTCTATTTCCTCTAAGTTCGATGATTGCTTGTTTAAAATTCATTGTCGTTAATCCGAGCTTTTTCAAGGCATCGGCCACCGCGTCATTCCCATCCAATAAGGACAAAAACAACAACTCCACGCTTACATACGTATCTCCAAAATCCGCCTTTAATTTATCCGCACGTTGCAAAGCTTGTTGCAAGGCATTGCTCGCATAAGCCTGATCACCCGAAACCTTCGGATAAGTAGCCAAGATGGGCGTTAAGGCCGATTGGATTTGACTGGGATTTACGCCTAATTTCTTCAGGAGAAAAGAAGCAGTTTGCGTATCATCCTGAAGGATGGCTAGCAACAAATGCCCAGTCTCGATGGCCTGTTGGCCTCGCTCCAGCGCAATTTCCATCGCTTGCTGAATAATGACACTCGCTTGGGATGTATAGTTATTTGGATTCATGTGGTTAAAATATTTGCAGGGGTACTTGCAAATGCCCAACCATAAATGAATTACGGAAATAATGGCGTGATCCAAAGAGATTCCACGAACAAAAATCGGCCATTATGGCACGTATTAAGCGAATCTGTCTGAAATAACTTGCTTAAATGCCGCGAGTGCTTCTTTTAACATCTCAATCTCCGTAGGAAATTCACTGAAATCACAGACTTTGGCTTTCAACTCGATTTTTTCGCAAATCGTATGCACCCGTGCAGCACCTAAGGTACCTGAATTCCCTTTCAAGGTATGTAACTCGGACTGAACGCCTTTGCAATCATTCACAGCATAGGCCTTTTCAGCCATAGCAATCTGTTCGTCAGCTTCAGCGATAAACTCGACCAACATCCCTTCCACAAAAGAAGGGTCTCCTCCTACGGCATCCGAAAGGGATTTAAGGACTTCCTCGTCAACTACTTCATGCGATACATCGATGTGTACATCTTCTGTCGCATGTCCATCATGTACCCATTTTCCTACCGTCTGAATGAGCTGTTGGGCCCGAATCGGTTTGGCTAAATAATCATCCATGCCTGCGGCTAAGAATCGTTCTTTATCTTCCTTCATCGCATAGGCAGTCATAGCAACGATCGGCGGTAAAGTAGAGATTGATTTCTTCAATTGCCGCGTCGTTTCCATCCCATCCATCTCAGGCATTTGGATATCCATGAGAACCAAATCGAAATTCGAATCGACGGATAATCGTTCGATAGCTTCTTTACCACTTGTGGATGTTTCAACCACGCAACCTGCTTTGATTAATATTTGTGAGGCAACCTTGCGATTGGTCGCATTGTCATCTACCAATAAAATGCGTGCATGCACTTCTTTCAAGGTACCTGCGATATCAAAACGTTCGGACTTCGCTATTGAAGAGGCTTTTGTCGCATCGCCAATCGCTAAGCGAACGGTAAACCAAAACGTACTTCCCAAACCTTCTTCAGATTCTACACCTATCTCCCCATCCATCATCTTACAGAATTCACGCGAAATGGCTAATCCCAAACCCGTCCCTCCATAATTCTTAGACGTTGAATTATCCAATTGCTGGAAGGCAGAAAATAACTTCTTCAAATTCGAAGGACTAATACCTATACCTGTATCACTTACACGAACCATTAAATCAACATGTTCAGTGGTCAAACGGGCCGTTGAAACCGAAATCGTCACAGATCCATTCTCCGTAAACTTCAGCGCATTAGACGTCAAATTCGATAATATTTGTAATAGCCGTGTTTCATCAGCTTTGACAACCTTAGGAACATCGTCTGCAATCGTATAAGCTACTTTATTCCCTTTCTGATGGGCAATGGGCGTAAATAGGGACATCAATCGATCCAATAAATCTTCGAACACTAAATCGGCTGGATGCAAAACCATTTTACCAGCTTCGATTTTGGCTAAATCCAAAATATCATTCAGAATATGAAGGAGCGTTTCAGATGATTTACGAATTGTTTGTAGGTAATCTTGCTGGTCCTCATTCAATGGCGAATCGCACAATAGATCTACCATGCCGATCACCCCATTCATAGGCGTACGAATCTCATGGGACATATTAGCCAAAAACTGTTCCTTCACCTTCAAGGAATGCTCCGCCTGTTCCCGAGCTTCCACGAGTTGGGTTTGGTATTTCTTCAAATCCGTGATATCCCTTGCGATACCGGAAACCTCTGCAATATTTCCACCAGATTGAATCGGATTCAGGTAAATCTCCAACCACTTTTGTTCGCCAGATTTTGTCGCAAGTTCGAGTTCAAAATGTTGCTTTTGACCTCGGAAGGCTAGTTTATATTTGTCTTCCAACGGTCGGCGCTCATTAGGCGCAACCAGTTGAAATCCCATACTTTCCGTACTAAAATTCAACTGGGGTTTAATCTGCAATTGCTGCTCTAAAAGTTCAGCATATTCGTGATTAAAACTCGTCAACATCAATCGTTTATTCACCGACCACATCAAGTGGGAACTACCTTCAAAAATCGCATTCAAACGTGCTGTTTCATGTGCCAAAGCTTCTTCCGCTTGCTTACGTGCAATGGCTACAGCAACCTGACTGGAAATAAAATCCAATAATTCCAGATCTCGATTCTCATATTTATTGGCCCGCTCATACGACTTCACCCCAATAATACCCGTTACGCGATCACCTATACGAAGGGGGACGCAAAGCATCACCTTGGGCACAACACCATACAAATAAATCTTCTTGTCTTTGGCTAATTGGTGTATATCATCATCATGCAAAATCAAGGGTTTATTAGCCATGATAGCATATTCCGTCAAACCATTTCCCAGTTTACGTTTGGTGAAATGGACACGTGAGTCAAAATACTCATCAATGTAATAAGGGAAATACAAATAACTTTTGCCCGGATCGTATTGCGCAATGAAGAAATTCTTCACATCAATCACCTCACCCAATTGCTTATGGATATTCACATATAAATCGTCCAAATTGGTCGAATTTATCGCAACCTGGGCAATGGAAGAGAATAGTTTATTGGCACGTTCCGCTCGAACTTTTGCGGTCGAGTTATGTAGAATACAGCGATACGCCGTGGGGGCTCCCCGTTCAAATCGACATGTAGCAGAACCCGAGACATAGAGTCGGCGTCCGTCTTTACGCTTAAACACCGCCGTAAATTCCGGCAACTCCTCCCCTTTACTCAACAAATCAAATTGAGCTTGAGTTACATGCGCAAACTCAGGATGGAGCACATCCTGCATTTTCAAGTCGCGAGCTTCTTCCTCCGAATATCCCATGGTTTCCAGCCAGGCTTTATTCACAAAAAGGAATCGGCCAGAAATACCCGTGATTTGAATTAAATCGGTGGTATTGTTGATAAGATCTTGTAATTGGGCGTTGGACCGACTTAAGGCTTCGGAAACTTTTTTCCGTTCGGTGATATCTTCCCCAATGATGCTTAAATAGGTCGTCTGATCGGCTTCTTGCACGATGGTCGAGGCAACCTCCACCCATTTCATGGCACCGGTTTTCGTAATGTAATTCCGTTCGCGATCTTCGAAAAGTCCGCCTGATGCAATCGCTTTTTGGAAAGATGCCCGACGATCTTCGGTTTCTCCTTCGGGTAAGAGGGTATTAAAAAAATCTTTGCCGTTTAACTCATCGGCTTTGTAATTCAGTAATTGGTGTGTATAGGCATTGGCATAGACGATTGTTCCATCGAGCGCCATGATGATTCCAAATAATTTAAGACCCGACAGGGTTTTAATCAGATTTTCTTTGGAGGTTGCTTCGGAAGCTATGCCATCGTTGATTTCAAGCACGTCCAATTGCTTTTTCAGCTCTTGTATTTCCTGAATGAGATCGTCCTTTGTCTTATTTGCCCAAGCAGCCATCGCTTAATTCCCTATTTTTGCTTAAATGTACAAAAAAGGGCGTAATTTCGCGTACCCTTAAGCCCCAAGAACACGTGCAAGTAAGAGCAAAAAAGAATTTAGGTCAACACTTTTTGAATGATTTAGATGCGGCCCAACGCATTGTGGATGGCTTACAAGATTTTACCCAATACAAAAAAGTATTGGAAATCGGACCCGGGATGGGTGTCTTGACGCAATATTTGGTCAAGAAGACCGATTATGAAACCTACCTCATTGAAATTGACAAGGAATCAGTTGACTACCTTCGCAAGAACTACTTAGAATTTACGGGGCCACGATTGATTGATGGCGATTTTTTGCGCTATCCTTTGGAGAACATTTTTGGAGATGAAAAATTTGCCATCGTTGGTAATTTCCCCTATTTCATTTCCACACAAATCTTTTTCCGCATTTTGGAATACAAAGACCAATGTTTAGAGGTAGTCGGTATGTTACAAAAAGAAGTAGCTGTTCGTTTAGCTGCAAAACCCGGAAATAAAGATTATGGTATTTTAAGCGTTTTGCTTCAAGCCTATTATGATATTGAATACCTTTTTAGCTTAGGGCCGGAAGTTTTTACCCCTCCACCGAAGGTTAATTCGGGCGTTATCCGACTCGTTCGTAATTTCAACAAGGAATTAGCCTGTGATCCTAAGCATTTTAAGATGTTGGTCAAAATGGCTTTCAACCAACGAAGAAAAACCTTACGAAACGCCTTGCGGGCGATGCAATTACCTGATCATCCCTTGTTGACGAAGCGTGCAGAACAATTGGGCGTAGAGGAATTCACGACCCTCACGAAATTATGGGAAGCGAATGGCTACCTAGGAGCCTAAGAAAATAACAAAGCCTTAACCGCATTTTGGGCAAAATTTACGTAATTGCGCTTTCAATCTAATTCACTCAATCATGGAAGAAATCAACGTACAACACCTTCCGTTTGAGCTCACCAAAGAGTTCTTAGAAGAAATTCGCCAGTTGATAATCGACCAGGCAAATGATGAGATCATTGCCAAAATTGAAGATTTATTTCCTGCTGATATAACACATATATTATATGAACTTACTGGCGAAGAGGCTAAATACATCGTTCAATTAATAGATACAAAAATTGCCGCTGAAATCATATCTACATTAGATAGTGATGACCGCAAAAAATTTCTAAAGAATTTCACTTCGAAAGAAATTTCAACCTATATCAACATTGTTGATTCGGATGATGCGGTGGATATTTTAAATGAACAACCCGTTCGTATACGCGAAGAAGTAATCGCACTTTTAAAGGACCGCGAACAAGCGCGCTTTATCATTGACCTCATGCATTACGATGAGGATTGTGCGGGTGGTTTGATGCAGAAAGAGTTGATCAAAATCAATGTCACGCAAACCGTAACAGAATGTGTGGAGGAGATTCGCCGACAAGCCGAAGATGTAGAGAAAGTATATTCCGTCTATGTCGTGGATGATGACGGCTTACTTTTAGGTACCGTTTCCTTAAAAAAAATCATCTTGGCGAAACGTGGCTCGAAGATTCAAGATGTCTACGAGGCAGATGAAATCGTTTCGGTACAGACTTATAGCACAGGTGAAGAGGTTGCTGATTTAATGCAAAAATACGATTTAGAGGCAATTCCGGTCGTGAATATACAAGGTCGATTACTAGGTCGAATTACCATTGATGACGTGGTCGATTTCATTACAGAATCCGCGCAAGAAGATATTCAGGTCATGGCCGGTATCTCGGAAGACGTAGAAGAAGATGACTCGGTATGGCTCTTAGTACGTTCCCGTCTACCGTGGTTGATCGGTGGCATGGTCGGTAGTTTTTTAGCTGCCAAAATCATTGATCGCTTCGATGACACGATTGCTTTGTTGCCAGCTATCTCCGCCTTTATTCCCTTGATTGGCTCTACAGGTGGAAATGTGGGTATTCAATCTTCTTCGTTAATCGTACAGTCGCTTGCCGACAAAAGTGGCTTAGACACGACTTTATGGAAACGTCTTCAAAAGGTCTTTGTAGTTGCTTTAATCAATGCCCTGATTGCGGCCATTTTTGCATTCGGATGCTCGATGCTCATTGATAGCGGAGAAATCATGTTATCCATTACGGTTTCCCTTTCCTTGTTTGCAGTGGTTATGCTAGCATCATTAATGGGAACGGTAACGCCTTTGGTATTAAACCAACTAAAAATCAATCCTGCCGTGGCATCTGGTCCATTTATCACCACGACAAATGACATTTTAGG
>CANGCD010000020.1 GCA_947452215.1 Cytophagaceae bacterium
CACATTATGTGTTGAATGGGCAAAAGATGTGGATTACAAATGGCGGATTTGCGGATCTTTTCATCGTTTTTGCTAAAATCGATGATGATAAAAAATTGACCGCATTTTTAGTTGAGAAGACATTCCCTGGCATTTCGATGAATGAGGAGGAGCATAAAATGGGTATTAAAGGAAGTTCAACGCGGCAAATTTTCTTTACCGACTGTGAAGTTCCTGTTGAAAATTTATTGTTTGAGCGGGAAGGAGGATTTAAGATTGCCGTGAATATTCTGAATATTGGTCGGATTAAGTTGGCCGCAGCCGTACTTGGTGGGTCTAAAGGGCTTATCGATTTAGCTGTGAATTATTCAAATGAGCGAAAGCAATTTGGGAAATCCATTCATGCTTTTGGTGCGATACAAGCGAAGATTGCGAACATGATTGCAAGAACCTATGCTTCCGAGTCTGCCTGTTACCGGGCCGGTCAAAACATAGACGAATCGATAGCGAGCTTGAAGGCGTCCGGAATGGCTGATGCAGAGTCTAAATTAAAGGGTGTTGAGCAATTTGCGATTGAATGTGCCATCTTGAAGGTACATGGTTCTGAGGTTTTAGATTATGTGGTGGATGAAGGTGTTCAGATATATGGCGGGATGGGATTTTCTGCGGAGGCACCAATGGAGCGGTCTTATCGCGATTCTCGGATTAATCGAATCTTTGAAGGTACCAATGAGATCAATCGTTTACTCGCGGTGGGAACTGTATTGAAGCGTGCCATGAAAGGGGAGATTGAATTAATGCCAGCAGCAATGGCCGTTGGGAAGGAGATTTTAGGTGTACCTGACTTTTCGACGGATGTACCAGAGGGCATTTTTGGTAAAGAATATAAAGTGATTGCGAATGCGAAAAAGGCGATATTGATGACGGCTGGTGCGGCTCTTCAGAAGTTTACGACGGAGATTGAGCATCAGCAAGAGATTTTGATGGGGATAGCTGATATGATGATTGAGGTATATGTTGCGGAATCTGCTTTGGTGCGCGTGGATAAGTTGGTTCAACGAGAAGGGGAAGAAAAGCATAATATTGCACGGGAGTGCGCTTTGGTTTACTTGCATGAAGCTATGGATAAGATTGCAAATTCTGGTAAAGAAGTCATTATGGGCTTTGCAAAAGGGGATGAGTTGAACGTCTTGTTGATGGGCTTAAAGCGGTTTACCAAAATAGATCCGAAGAATTTGATTGAGTCTCGACGATTGATTGCCGAGGCGGCAATAATAAAAAATGGGTATATTTTTTAAATTTTTCGTTATTCAGGACAAAATATCTATTTTTGGTTTTTACTTTTGTTAAAATACTTATTTACCATATTCCTTTAATTATACGTTTATGAAAAAATTAATTTGGGTACTGGCGTTTTTGCCATTTTTATTCACGTCTTGTGCTAGCAAGAAAAAAATGACAGAATTACAATCTCGTTTAACGGAATTGCAAGCAAGTAGTGATCAAGCTATTGCTCGTTCAAAATCTGATTTAGCTGATTGTCAATCGTTGACAGCTAGTTTGCAAGGTGAAGTAAAGAAGCGTGATGCGGATTTAGAAGCTAAAAATGGTCAATTGAAATCCTTGCAAGAGCAATTGGATTATATGAAGAAGACGAATACCAACTTGTTGGATCGCCTATCTGACTTATCAGTTATTAATAAATCAGGTGCGGAAAGTATCCGCAAATCTTTGGATGCTTTGAATGAGCAAGGTAAATACATCAAAGATTTGAACTCATCAATTCAAAAGAAAGATTCAGTGAATTTGTCATTGGTAATGAACTTGAAGCGTTCATTGGCTGATATAAATGATGAAGATGTTTCGATTGAAGTTAAAAAAGGGGTTGTTTATATTTCAATCTCTGACAAACTAATGTTTGCATCAGGTTCTGCTCGTGTGAGTACGAAAGCAGAAGCTGTTTTGGCTAAAGTTGCTAAAGTGGTAAATGATCACAAAGGTTTGGATATCTTGGTAGAAGGTCACACAGATGCTGTGCCAATTTCTACTCCTGAGTTTAAAGACAACTGGGATTTAAGTGCGATGCGTGCAACGTCTGTTGTTCGTTTATTGCAAACAAAATTCGGTGTTGATCCTGAACGTATGACAGCAGGTGGTCGTGGGGAGTTTGAGCCTCAAACTGGAAATAACAGCCGTGCGGGTCGTAAGCAAAATCGTCGTACAGAAATTATCGTAACTCCGAAATTGGATCAATTCTTTGATTTGTTAGCTGCACCAGCTGATAAGTAAGATTTGATTAACGTATATTGAAAAGGGCTTCCATTTGGAAGCCCTTTTTTTATAAACTCTTTTTGATAATTTCTCGCTTTCGTCTCGAAACGGGTAATTCAGTCCCATCAGATAATCGAAGGGTATTGTCCGAACTTAGCTGGTTGTGTGCTAATTGTTCTTTGTTGATTAGATAAGATTTATGAATGCGTAAGAATGGGTGAAGTCGTAATTGGGACTCAAATTTCTTAAGCGTTTTGGCCATGGTGATAGGAGCCGAACTTTTCGTGTAAATGATGCTATAATTACTCTTTCCTTCGATGTAAAGCACATCCGTTATTTGGCATGTTTGTAATTCCGGGAGTTTTAGCGTTGTTTTCATCGGCCTTTGTTAAGCAATTCCTTGCAAACCTATAAAAATGAAATGCGTAGCTAAAGAAAGATTTATTAAGTGGTCGTGTTTTTTTTGAAGGGCATAAAAAAAGGTCTTCAACTAGAAGACCTTTTCAGTGTAGCGGGGGCCAGACTCGAACTGACGACCTTTGGGTTATGAGCCCAACGAGCTACCAACTGCTCCACCCCGCGATATATTGGAGTGCAAATATGCAGGGTTTTTTCGGGAAAAACAAGTATCTTTGTTATATTATTCACAATATCCCATTCGGGGAATTTATTTTTTGACATGGCCCAGCAGCATAAAGCAGGTTTTATCAGTATCATAGGCAAGCCCAACGTGGGAAAGAGTACGCTTATGAATGCTTTGGTTGGGGAGCGCTTATCAATCGTAAGTTCAAAGGCCCAAACGACCCGCCATCGTATTCTAGGTATGTTGAATGGTGAATACCAAGGCGATGAATATCAAATCATTTATTCGGATACGCCAGGAGTTTTACTGCCGAAATATGAATTGCATAAGTCGATGATGGCTTTTGTGAAGAATTCATTGGAGGATGCGGATGTTGTCTTGTATGTGACGGATGTATTTGATACGTATGAGGATTTGGATTTTCTGACAAATTGGAAGGATCACACCGATACACCTATTGTCGTGTTGTTGAATAAGATTGATTTGGTATCTGAAGAAAAGCTTCAAACGTGCATGGATTATTGGCAAGGTATTTTCCCAGGAAAGCCTATTCTGCCTATTTCTGCGCAAGAACATGTGCATTTGGATCAAATCTTTAAGCATATTGTGGAGAATTTGCCAGTTCATCCACCGTTTTTTGATAAAGAAGAACTTACGGACAAATCAGAGCGCTTTTTTGCGGCTGAGATTATACGGGAAAAGATATTTTTGAATTATAAAAAGGAGATTCCTTATTCTTGTGAAGTAGTCGTTACATCATTCAAAGATGAACCTACTATTTTGCGCATTGCGTCTGAAATTTATGTGGAACGTGTTTCTCAGCGGGCTATCATTATCGGGCATAAGGGGGAGAGTATTAAGAAGGTGGGAATACAAGCCCGTGCGGATTTGGAAGCCTTCTTTGGTAAAAAAGTTTTTTTAGAGCAGTTTGTGAAGGTAGAGCCAGATTGGCGTGCAAAAGCAGATAAATTGCGATCATTCGGGTACTCACCCGATTAATTTTATAGACAAATGTCAAATATTGTAGCCATTGTAGGCCGCCCAAACGTGGGCAAATCAACGTTGTTCAACCGTTTAATTGAACAGAAAAAAGCCATCATGGATAACATGTCGGGCGTTACGCGTGACAGACATTACGGTTATGGCCAGTGGACAGGAAAATTCTTCTCGGTTATTGACACAGGGGGATATGTCCATGGCTCCGAAGATATTTTTGAAGGAGCAATTCGTGAACAAGTTGAACTAGCCATTGAAGAATCGGCGGTTCTATTGTTTGTTGTGGATTGCACGACAGGTTTGACGGATTTAGACAAGGATTTTGCGAATGTATTACGTCGTTCCAAGAAGCCAGTGATATTGGTTGCCAATAAAGCCGATACGCATGAAAAGGCGATGGGTGCTGCAGAATTTTATGAATTGGGCTTAGGTGAACCTTTCCCTATCGCTGCGGAAAGTGGTAGTGGAACGGGTGATATGCTGGATGTAATGATTTCTCATTTCAAAGATGAAGGAATTGAAAATCCTGAGGCTGGCGTCCCACGCGTTGCGATTCTTGGTCGGCCTAATGTAGGAAAATCATCTTTTTTAAATGCTTTACTAGGCCGTGATCGTTCGATTGTGACGGATATGGCTGGTACGACACGCGATGCCATTCAAAATCGTTATACCTTATACGGCAAGGATTTTATCATTACTGATACCGCGGGTATTCGTCGGAAGGCGCGTATCGACGATAATATTGAATATTATTCTGTGTTGCGTTCAATCAAGGCGCTTGAGGAATGTGATATCGCAATTATATTAATTGATGCGACGACTATTGATCCATTAACAGGTTTGGAGGCTCAGGATATGAATATCGTGAGTATGGCAGATAAAGCGAAGAAGGGGATTGTGTTAATGGTGAATAAGTGGGATTTAGTCGCTAAGGATACGAACACTGCGAATCAATTGGAGAAGGCAATCAAAGAACGTATGGCGCCATTGAATTACATGCCTGTAATTTTTACTTCTGTGATGGAGAAGAAGCGTATTTTCCAAGTATTGGAGATGATGTTGGAGGTTTATGAGAACCGTTCTCAAAAGATTTCTACTTCTAAGTTGAACGATGTGATGTTGGAGGTAATCCAAAATTACCCGCCACCAGCATGGAAAGGTAAATACATAAAAATTAAATATTGTACGCAGGTTTCGACACCTTATCCAACATTTATCTTTTTCTGTAATCTACCTCAATACATTAAGGAAAGCTATGAGCGTTATTTAGAGAATCAAATGCGCAAGAATTTCAAATTGGACGGGACACCTATTTCCTTATTCTTTCGAAAGAAATAGGTTGTTGATGGACGAAAGGCTGATGAAACCTAATTGGCCTTTCGCTCCTATTCCCCAAATGCGATCTCCAACCTGAATGATGTTGTGGTAGGAGCTTCTTCCTAGACTTCTCCATTGCTTAGATTTTTCATCGTATGCCGCGCTTTGACTCGGTCCGCTAATGATCCAATAAGGATTTGCCCAAATCACTTTTTCCATATAGAATTTTGGAGAACCCTCTAGGATTTGCCAATGATTTCCCCCATCACGTGAAGTGATAATGGGTATGGCTAGTTCATCCAATTTTCGGTAATCACCGCCCACCGCCCAAAGCTCTTTATTGTTTTTCGCGCCGATTGAAAAATAACCTTGTGCTTCTCCCGACTTAATCGGTAGAGGTAGGCTTTTCCAAACGTGTTTTTTATATTGGTAGGTATGTATGTTGATGGAATCAGCTCCCCCTCCAACAAAAATAATTTTATCCGAAAGCTGAACCATACTCGATCCACTTGCGGCAAAAAATGCCTCATTCAACTTCAATTTGGGAGCTGTTAATGAATCAATACGAGTAAATGTATCATGGCTAAACGAAAAAAGGGTAAGTTTTTGCTTGATGGGGTCAGACAATAGCCAACCCGATGCATTTTTATCATCCCATTGTAAGCAGTCAAAGAAATAACCCGCTTGCCTCATTTGAAATAAATCTGTCCAGCTCTTGCCCCCATCTACTGTCTTAAATAAGCGCGCTTTCCCTTCTTCTGAGGCACCTGCACTCATTAAGACTACCTCTTTGTCATTAATGATGATTAAGTCCCTAAAATCGAGGTTGTCGGCTTGTGGAATTTGTTGAAATTGCCAAGTATTACCTGCATCGATCGAATGTCCCACGGTTCCTTGAGTTCCGCTGGCCCATATTTCTTTGTTATTCGATTTTAAAGCTCTAAACGAGGCATTGGTTGGAATGTCTACTTTGGTCCACTGGGACACGCATGGAATACTAATGAGTAGTAATAGATAGCGTATGTTTTTCATCATAAAAAAAGCCGATCGTTTCCGATCGGCTTGAATTAAAAGGTCATAGAAACTATTTGTTTACAATCACTTTTCCTACAAATGATTTACCACCATCGGCTTTAATTTGAAGGATATAAATACCATTTGCTAAACCACTCACTTCTAAGATCGAAGTTCCATCCGTGTTGGCAATTTTTCCAGTATATACAGGACGACCAACCATATCAAATAGTGTAATCTCTCCGTTTGACCAATCTTCTAAAATTTGGATTTGAATTTTAGCTGTTAAATCCGTGCTAGAAGTTGCTGTGATTGGGTTAGGGTAAACCGCTACACCAGAGAAATCAGGGTCAACTGTATAAGTATATTTTACTGCATCTGTGATACAAGTTAATGGTGTTCCATCAATTGTATAAAGATATTTACGAGCTACCGTATAATCACCGGCTGTTTTCACTTTGGAGATATACGTTTTAGGTGCTAGTACGGTAGATCCAAATTTCCAAACATATTCACCCGCTCCCGTAGCATTAACGGTCGCTGCTGAAGGGAAGTTTGTTGCTTTTAACGTGTAAACACCTTCTTTAAGGATTTTCGTATCTGAACCAAGTGCAGGATTTTGTTGGGCTACAACTTTAATGCTATTGGAATTCAATGAGATACATCCGTTCAAATCTCTAGCCGTAGCGGTGTATGTACCACTTGTTTTCACATCAGCTAAAATCTTGCCTTCAAATTTCGTGCTCCAAATAACATCATTGGATGTTGTTGCTACTAAGCTTACACTATTAATCGTTCCTGATTCTGATTTTGCGCAGAATACCGATGTTGCTCCATTAAGTGTCGCAATGCTTGGTGCCGCAGGAAGTGGCAACACAACGATTTCTGTAGGAGTTGAGCTTAATGAATAACAACCTTCTGGGTTGATTGTTCGAACCGTATAAATACCTGCCTTATTCAAATTAACAACTTTGGTTGTTAATGTATTATTCCACTCATATTTTGTGGCGATACCTCCTGGTAATTCAGATGCTTCTAGAACTCCTTCAATGGGTAATCCAAAGCAGAATCCCAATTTAGACTTCGCTGTAATCGTTGGAGTCACAGGTCTTGGGTAATTACTCACGATCAAGGTATCAGATTTTGCTGAGGTACATTCGTAATTTGTAACGTACGCTACTTGAATATTGGCATTTTGACCGATCTTAATTGCTGATTTAACACCTAATGAAGCTGTTTCAACGCCATTTACATACCATTTATAACTTACGGGTACTGTATATGGAACCTGTGGCTTCTTGTAACCTTCTGCAACAGTATAAGCTGCTGAGTCAATTTTTAGCTCTGTTACGCCATCTAAACAATACTTGTTATTTCCCAAAATAACGGGCTTTTTCAAAGGCACAATATTCACAAAGAACTGCGCTGTTTTGAAGTCACAAACATTTACTCCGCCGCGAGCATGAACTCGTACTGTGTAAGAACCAGGAGATCCCACTGTAATTGAATTACTTGTAGCTGGTAATAATTGGCCTTCTCTGAACCATTGGAAGCCCATTTTTCCATCGTATGCTGCTGGCAAGTTAGTTCCAATGTTAATTGATTGGCCCGCACAAATTTCACTCCAATCACCTGCCCCCAAACCATTCGGAGATGTTAATTTAACAACCGATGGTGGGTAGTATTCTTTCGTTTGATAGCTCACTGCGATAGCTGAAGATGGATACGTGTTCAACAATGAACCAGTCAAGTAACGACCAAGACTTGAAAATGTACATTGTGCTGTATAAGTTCCTTCTGGATAGTTACCATTCAAATAAAGAATCCCGTCTTCTGAAGCTGGACGTGTAAGTTGAGATCCATCTGGATATGTCCACGTTACTTGATCATAGCAACCTGCTGCCTGTAGAACCAATGCTCCTGAGTTTACATCTTCAACATAAGAACAAGTTCTTCCTGCGATCGTTACCGTTGGCTTGTATGACTCAGGTGTATTAATCATGTAAATATCAAGGGTAGCTTTTGGCGTGGCCTGACCCACACACGAAACTTCGTAATGATAAGGAGACTTAGGATCTTGAATCCATATACCGTTTTGATCAGCCCCTAATGGCACCGTTTCAACCGTTGTAGTACTATTACTACCATAAGTAACATCCCACGATGTACTTAAGTTATCTGTTCTTCCTTGACTATCTGAATATGACCAATCGTAGCCGCTAGCACAGCCGGAAACCTTAAACAAGGCTGTATATCCGTTGACACCATTGATTTTCCCCGACGAAGAATAATTTAATCCCCCATCTGTGGAAATTTGTGGAGTAGTTTGCGAAAACGCAAATGTCCCAACAAGTGTTAGGCAGGCGGCGATTGTAAATTTGATAAATTTGTTCATTATTGTAAGGAATAATTGAGTAGATTTTCTAATTGTATTCTATTAGATACTTTTTCAACTGCCAAGTTAAAAATTATTTTTCAAAAAATTCAGAAAAATTATTAATTGGTATTGTTTTGGCTTTTTTTACTAACGGGATAAGTGTTATTTTAGTATGTATAGTCACTAAAATATGTTTATTTTGTTGTCACATTTTATTCAATCAAGCAAACAAAAGCTTTCATGGAAGATTCCAAATCTAAGTCATTAAATTTTTTAGAAGAAATCGTTCAGACAGATATCGCTGAAGGGAAATATCCGCAGGGTATTTTTACGCGTTTCCCGCCTGAACCCAATGGCTATTTGCACATTGGCCATGCTAAAAGTATTTGCTTGAATTTTGGATTAGCTCAGAAGTTCGGAGGGAAAACGAATTTGCGTTTTGATGATACGAATCCCATGACCGAAGAAACGGAATATGTAGAATCCATCAAATCAGATGTGGCTTGGTTAGGCTTTCAATGGGAAAATGAACTTTATGCGTCCAATTATTTCGAGCAAATTTATCAATTTGCTGTTGAACTTATCCGTAAAGGTCTAGCATACGTCGATGATTCCTCTGCAGAAGAAATTGCTGCATTGAAAGGTACTCCAACAACCCCAGGGACAAATAGTCCATTTCGTGACCGTTCCTTAGATGAAAATTTAGCGCTTTTTGCTTCGATGCGAAATGGCGAATTTCCTGACGGAGCCAAAGTTTTACGTGCTAAAATTGATATGGCACATCCCAATATGCACATGCGTGATCCTTTGATGTATCGTATCCGCCACGTACCTCACCACCGGACTGGGAATCAATGGTGTATTTATCCCATGTACGATTTCGCGCACGGGCAAAGTGACTCCATGGAAGGTATCACCCATTCAATCTGTACTTTGGAATTTGATGTACATCGCCCACTATACGATTGGTTTATCAATAAATTGGAAATTTTCCCATCGCATCAATACGAATTCGCCCGATTAAATCTTTCGCATACCGTGATGAGCAAGCGTAAATTGCTACAAATGGTCAATGAGAAAGTGGTATCAGGCTGGGATGATCCACGCATGCCAACAATCTCAGCGCTTCGCCGGAGAGGCTTTACGGCTGCATCTATACGTAATTTTTGTGAGCGCATCGGTGTCGCTAAACGTGACAATCTAATTGATATTAGTTTATTGGAATTCTGTATTCGCGAAGACTTGAATAAAATTGCGGATCGCGTCATGGCTGTGATGGATCCTGTGAAATTAATCATCACGAATTATCCAGAAGGTCAGACGGAGGATTTGCTCATTGAGAATAATCCGGAAGATCTTGAAACGGGAAAACGTGTCGTTCCCTTTTCACGTGAATTGTACATTGAACGCGAGGACTTCATGGTGGAGCCCCCTAAAAAGTTTTTCCGTTTAGGTCCCGGTTTACAAGTTCGTTTGAAAGGAGCTTACATCATTTCATGTGAGCATTTTGAATTGAATGCCGATGGATCTGTTAAAGAAATTCATGCCTCGTATATTCCGGAAAGTAAATCGGGCCAAGATACGTCTGGAATTCATGTGAAAGGTACGATTCATTGGGTTTCCATCCCACATGCCATTCAAGCAGAAGTCCGACTTTTCGATCGTTTATTGATTGTAGAAGATGCCTCTGAACTTGGGGATGATTTTGTGAAATTCATCAATCCAGAGTCGCTTCAGGTCATTGAAAGTGCATTTGTTGAACCGAGCTTAGCTCAAGCGACGGTTGGTGAGGCTATGCAGTTTATTCGAAAAGGATATTATTGCCTAGACCGAGATTCGAAACCGGGTCACCTTGTTTTCAACCGCACGGTTACGCTAAAAGATACCTGGGCGAAAGAGCAGAAGAAGTAATTATTTTTTGGCGAAAAGGGAATCGACAAAAGTTGTTTTGTTGAAAACTTGCAAGTCGGAGACTTTTTCGCCAACTCCAATATACTTCACAGGGATCTTGAATTGATCCGAAATTCCAATCACTACACCGCCTTTTGCGGTTCCATCTAATTTGGTGATAGCTAATGCGGTAACTTCTGTTGCTTTGGTGAATTCTTGCGCTTGAATGAATGCATTTTGACCTGTGGAGCCATCCAATACCAACAATACTTCATGTGGAGCTTCTGGAATGAATTTTTGAACAACACGTTTCATTTTAGACAATTCTGTCATCAAATTTACTTTCGTGTGTAAACGTCCAGCAGTATCTATAATAACGATATCAGCTTGCATTTCTACCGCTTTTTTTACCGTATCAAACGCCACAGCAGCCGGATCCGTATTCATGCCATGGTCAATCACGGGAATGCCCACACGCTCTCCCCAAAGTTTCAATTGGTCTACCGCAGCTGCCCGAAACGTATCTGCTGCTCCAAGCACTACTTTAAGCCCATTTTGGTGAAATTGAGAGGCTAGTTTACCTATCGTTGTCGTTTTTCCTACACCATTAACTCCCACTACCATGATGACATAGGGTTTTTGTTTAGGCTCTGCAAATGCATTTTCAATGTCGTAGGATTTGTTTTCGTCGAGTAATGCCGCAACTTCTTCGCGCAACACTTGATCTAATTCTTCCGTGGAAACAAACTTGTCGCGTTCCACACGGCGCTCGATGCGCTCGATGATTTTGAGTGTGGTAGCTACACCCACATCGGATGTTAATAAGATTTCTTCTAATTCATCCAGGACATCATCGTCCACTTTGGATTTTCCCAAAACCGCACGACCCATTTTGGAAATAAACCCATCTTTGGTCTTTTCCAAGCCTTTTTCTAAGGCCTGCTCGAGGTCAGCTTGCTCCTCAGGAGCTGGTTTTTTTTTGAGAAAATCAAATAATCCCATTCGATTGGTACGTCTTTTACGAGTTGAAGGTAAACAAAAAAAAGTCCCCGAAAAAGGGACTTCAATATGCTAGCGATAAATTACCGACGAAAAAACTAGTTTTTCAATGCAGCGTTAACCTCATCTTGAAGAATGATTTCTTCTTTGAAGGTATAAGCTCCTGTCGTTGGGTTTTTAACCGCCTTGATGATTTTAGCGTATTTTACGCCGCCTTCTTTCTTTAGTGTTGCAACTACTTTCTTAGCCATGATTCGTGGGTATTAAAACCTTATTTAATTTCTTTGTGTAGAGTAACTTTCTTCAATACTGGGTTGTATTTCTTCAACTCAATACGAGCCGTTGTGTTTTTACGGTTCTTCGTCGTGATGTAACGTGACATCCCTGGTAGACCCGACTCTTTGTGCTCTGTACATTCCAAAATTACTTGGATGCGATTTCCTTTCTTTGCCATAATTGTAAAATCTGTTTACGCCTCTATTCGAAACGGAATGCAAAGGTATAAGAAATATTTTTTTCGCCAAACACTTTGCTTAAAATATCTAACAATTTATTGATAAACTCCGTTAGCTACCCAAGTAAGGCTTTTAAATCTCAGATACTTTCTTCATTTTTGTTTAATGAATTCTATTCAATACGAATTTCTTCCCCAGAATTTTCAAGATTCCGATCCGAATCAGTATCAGCTCGCTGATCTGAAATCAGAGGAAATGTTGATTTCGCTAGGGCCACAACATCCATCAACACATGGTGTTTTACGCCTGGAAGTTATCTCGGATGGGGAATTAGTCGTTGATGTAGTTCCTCATTTGGGTTATTTACATCGCTGTTTCGAAAAACACGCCGAAGCCCTTCCTTTTAATCAAATCATTCCCTACGTAGATCGCTTGGATTACATGGCTTCCATGAATTCCGAGCACGCATATGTCATGGGAATAGAGAAAATGTTGGGTATTGCGGGAACTCTTCCGAAGCGCATTGAATACATTCGCGTGTTAGTCGCTGAGTTAAACCGCATTGCATCACATTTTGTCGCGGTAGGTACTTACGGGCTGGACATCGGCGCTTACACCCCTTTTTTATGGTTAATGCGCGACAGAGAGCACATTCAACGTCTGTTGGAATGGCTTTCAGGAGCTCGTATGTTATATAATTACGTGTGGGTAGGTGGTTTGTTTTATGATCTACCAATCGGATTTGAGGAGCGCGCTGCTGAGCTGATTCCTGTCCTCAAAAATACGATTTCCGAAGTCCAAAAAATCGTGGAGGAAAATGCTATTTTTATCAAACGAACATCGAATATTGGTGTTTTACCTTTGAATTTAGCCATTAATTATGGCTGTACAGGGCCCGTGTTACGCGGATCGGGTTTGGCATTTGATTTACGTAAGGTGGACGCCTATTCGGTTTATCCGGAATTGGAATTTAATGTTCCTGTGGGGGAAGGTTTAAAAGGTCAAACGGGCGACTGCTGGGACCGAAATCACGTACGAGTATTGGAGTGTATTGAGTCAATTCGAATCATCGAACAATGCTTGTCGGCACTAACCGGCGAACATGCACGAACGAAAGCATTTGACCCTCAAGAATTTGTTCCGAAGAAAATCAGACCTGTTGCCCAAGATATTTATTCGAGGGCCGAAAACCCAAAAGGAGAATTAGGGTTCTATATACGTGCTGATGGGAAATCAGATATTCCTACGCGGATGAAGGTGCGCGCATGCTCATTTCATCATTTGTCTGTAATACCTGATTTGGCGAGGGGTGCTTATTTGGCCGATTTAGTGGCTATCATTGGTTCCATGGATTTAGTCATGGGCGAAGTAGATCGATAATTATGATACAAGAATTTTTGCCCGCGCTCGAAGCCGAAATTAAGCAACAACGCTTAGGAGAATCTCCGCAAGAGTTGTACGACCCTATTCGCTATTTAATGCAATTAGGTGGTAAACGGATTCGTCCCGTGCTATGTTTATTATCTTATTCCTTGTTTAAAGCGGATTGGGAAAAAGTTGTTTCTACAGCATTATCCATTGAGATTTTTCACAATTTCACGTTAATGCACGATGATATCATGGATAAGGCTCCGCTTCGTCGCGGCAAGCAAACCGTTCATGAAAAATGGAATGATAATATCGCGATTTTGTCAGGGGATGTCATGCTGGTGAATGCTTATCAATACCTGAATCAATGTGATCATTTGTCTTTAAGCGAATACCAACATTTGATTACACGCTTTAACCGAACGGCGGCAGAGGTTTGTGAAGGCCAACAAATGGACATGAATTTCGAAATTCGGTCTACCGTAACGGTTGATGAATACATCGAAATGATCCGATTGAAAACGTCGGTATTGATTGGCTTATCGATGGAGATGGGAGGTATTTTGGCGGGTGTTAAGTCAAGCGTTGCGCAGACACTTTATGAAATTGGCGAATGCATCGGTTTAGGATTTCAATTAAAAGATGATTTACTAGATGTTTATGGTGATCCTGAAAAATTCGGGAAACAAGTAGGAGGAGATATTTTGGCCAATAAGAAAACCTATTTACTGATTCGTGCGCTTGAAACGGCACAAGGGGAGGCCTTAGATGCATTGAATAGCTGGTTATCAGCAAGTAATCCGGACCCGGTCGAAAAGGTTCGAGCAGTCACACAACTTTATACCGACTTGGGTATTCGCAAGGAGACTGAGGAGAAAATTAATCAGTATTTTGATCAAGCCTTTCAGGCGATAGACCAACTAAACCTGCAAAAGGCTCAGCATGAGGCCTTAGGGAAATTCTTGGCAGGGTTGGTTGATCGGGAAGTTTAATGTAGTTTTGTAGGCTAAATTTTAAAGGGCTTCGCCCAATTTTCATGGGTAATTCGAATTCACTCAGTTTCTTGATTATGGCTGTTACCGTTGCGATTTCCTTGCTAGCTTGGCAAAAGCCAGCTTGGATGGATGCCATGACGATGTCGCCCTATCGAATCCATAAAAAACAAGAGTATTGGCGGTTTTTGACGTCGGGATTTATACATGCCGACTTCACGCATTTGTTCTTTAATTTATTCTCCTTTTACTTTTTTGGAACCCAATTGGAGTACATTTTCTCCATCATTTTTCCGGGAGTTGGGGGATCTATCTATGTGGTATTTTATTTGCTCGCAATTCTGGTCGCGGATTTACCTACGTATTTCAAGCAGCGGAATAATCCCTATTTTAATTCCTTAGGTGCTTCAGGAGCCGTTTCTGCGGTTATTTTTGCGGGAATCATGTTCTTTCCTACAGAGAAAATATATCTTTTTGGGGTAGTCGGAATTCCGGGTTTTATCTATGCTGGCTTATTTACGTGGTATTCTATTGCGATGGACCGCAAGGGCCGTGATTATGTCAATCATTCAGCACATTTATATGGGGGACTTTTTGGGGTGTTATTTATCACTTTGACCCGGCCTTCCACCTGGATTGAATTTATTCAACAGATAATGACGATGCTCGGATGAAAAGAATAGCAATATTAGGTTCAACAGGATCCATCGGTACCCAAGCTTTGGATGTTGTGATGCAACATTCGGATGTTTTCTCGGTATCGGTTTTAACCGCTCAATCGAACGCCGATTTATTGGTCGAGCAAGCTTTGCAATTTAAACCCAGCCATGTGGTTATTGGGGATGAGCAAAAATATGCCTATGTGAAAGAAGCCCTTTCGGGTACTTCTATTGAGGTTTTAGCTGGAGCGGAGGCCTTACAGGAAGTCGTTTGCTTAGATAATGTAGATATTGTTTTGACTGCTTTGGTAGGCTACGCAGGTCTGCTGCCTACGGTGAAGGCAATCAAGGCTGGGAAACCTATTGCACTGGCCAACAAGGAAACACTTGTGGTAGCAGGTTCATTGATTATGCCATTGGCACGCGAAATGGGTGTGCCGATTTTACCTGTGGATTCAGAGCATTCAGCGATTTTTCAATGTTTGATGGGTGAGTCACATAATCCAATTGAAAAGGTGATTCTGACCGCTTCAGGTGGTCCATTCCGAGGAAAAAAACGCGCAGATTTGGCGCAGGTAACACGGGCTCAGGCGTTAAAACACCCTAATTGGTCTATGGGAGCGAAGATTACCATCGACTCCGCGAGTTTAATGAATAAGGGCTTAGAGGTCATTGAGGCGGCTTGGTTATTTGATGTAAAGGCCTCTCAAATTGATGTGGTCGTGCATCCTCAGTCGATTGTCCATTCATTGGTTCAGTTTGAAGATGGGTCGATAAAAGCGCAGCTCGGTTTACCGGATATGAAATTACCGATTCAATTTGCGTTAGGTTATCCCAATCGAATGCAAGCCGATTTTCCTCGATTTGATTTCAGGAATTTCGCTTCGTTGACTTTTGAACAGCCGGATATGGAAACATTCCGCAATTTAGGATTAGCTTTTCAAGCCTTGGATCAAGGAGGTAACATGTCTTGTATCTTAAATGCTGCAAACGAAGTAGCTGTTGCATCCTTTTTAAAAGATGAAATCGGCTTTTTAGAAATGTCCGATTTGCTTGCCGATTGCATGGCTAAGGGAACTTTTTTACAAGATCCAAGCTTAGAGGACTATATTACGACAGATAAATTAACGAGAGAAATGGCCCAATTGTGGGTTAAACAACAAAATAAATAAGGTATGGAAGGTTTGATTATGGCAGGACAGCTAATCTTAGGGCTGTCGATTTTAGTAACATTGCACGAGTTTGGGCACTTCATTACGGCCAAATGGTTTAAAATGCGTGTTGAAAAATTTTATCTGTTTTTTGATTTTTTATTCCCGATTCCAACGGTATTAAACTTTGCAATCTTTAAGAAAAAGGTGGGCGATACGGAATATGGTTTAGGTTGGTTTCCACTTGGAGGCTATGTCTCGATAGCGGGCATGATCGATGAAACGCAAGATGCGGCAACTTTGGCTAAAGATCCTGAGCCATGGGAGTTTCGTGCGAAGCCTGCATACCAACGGTTAATCGTGATGCTTGGTGGGGTCATTGTAAATGTAATTACGGGTGTTGTCATATTTGTGGCCTTAACTTTTTCAAATGGGAATAACTTCATTTCGAAAGAAGAGCTGAATAAGAACGGCATCGTAGCTTTGGAATTGGGTAAGCAAATTGGTTTAAAAACAGGGGATAAGGTAGTTAAAGTAAATGGTGCTGATTATACCTCTTTAGCAGATTTACGTACTTCCGATGTCTTGTTGGGCGAAAATTCCTCATATACAGTTTTACGTGATGGTCAAGAAGTTGAAGTTAAAATTCCATCTAATTTCATTGAAAAATTAAGTGATAAGAAAGCGGCTTTTATTGAGCCGATAGCTGCGTTTAAAGTGGCGGAAGTAGCAGCTCCGGAAGCACCCGGAAGTCAGGAAGGTGAGTTGTTGCCCGCATATTCTGCAGGTTTAAAAGCTGGAGATTACATTACAGCGGTGAATGGTCAAGCCATTCATTTTTATCATGAAATCAAGGAGGTTTTGGGGAAAGAAGCTGGCAAACCTATTCGTTTGGCAATCAATCGTCAAGGCAAATCAGATACCTTATCGATGGTTGTTTCTAAGAGTGGACAAATTGGATTTTTACCTGAGTTGTTAATTAAAACAACGCACGAGGACTACACATTTGCTCAGTCATTGAGCATTGGGACGGGTCGTGCATTCTCCGTTATTTCCGATAACATTCGGGGATTCAAAAAGATTGCTACAGGTGATGTTTCGGCATCGAAAGCCTTAAGTGGTCCAATTGGAATTGCACAAATGTTCGGTGGCGTTTGGGATTGGACACGTTTCTGGATGTTGACAGGATTGTTATCAATGGCCTTGGCATTTATGAACATTTTGCCTATCCCTGCCTTGGATGGCGGCCATGCGATTTTCTTGATTTACGAGATGATTACCGGTAAACCGGCATCCGAAAAAGTATTGGAGCGCGCTCAGCAAGTGGGAATGATTATTTTGCTTGCTTTGATGGCCTATACATTTGGTAATGATCTTGTTAAAGCATTTTTCTAGCATTGAAAAAAAGGATTCTAATTCTGCTTTTAATGGCTTTACCTATGCTGGGGAACGTTCATCCGTTTCACTCAAGTGTGGGAGAATGCGTCTATAATTCCAAAGACAAAGTTTGGGAAATCAGTATTCGTTTGTTTCAAGATGATTTGGAGCAGGGGCTTTCGAACTTCACGGGTAAACGATTTATTTTTCAAGAAGGACCGCAAACGGATAAAGTTCTTGAGTCGTATATACGTAAGCATTTGGGTGTTCAGGTGAACCAACAAATGACAACGCCTTATCGGTATTTGGGTTGGGAAGCAGTGAAAGATGTGATTTGGGTGTATGTTGAAATACCAACCGAACAAAACTTGAAAGGAATGTATTGGGAAAATAGTTTGCTGGCGGATACCTTTCCGGATCAAACCAACTTATTTCATGTAGCGCGTGGCGATTTAAAGCGGTCCTATTTATTTCAATCAACTAAATGGATTCAATTATTTGAATAGGGCAATCTGCCAAAAGGTCATGTGGCATAGAATTTGAGTATGTGCCCATACTTTTAGAAAAAAATACGAGGGGAATAATATAAATTGTGTGTATGAATAATTCAAACGACCTTTTTAAGCATTTGAGATTGTCAGATATGTCTGACTTTGAGAATATTGAATTGATTCCCATTGGTGGGGAAGGTGCGGGGAGCGATGATAAAATGGGCGTTTTGTCAGAGGAGTTGCCTATTTTACCTATTCGTAATATTGTATTGTTTCCAGGGATGGTTATCCCAATCACGGTAAGTCGTCAAAAATCTGTCCGTTTAGTAAAGAAAGCGTATAAAGGAGATCGCACCATTGGGGTTTTGGCGCAAGCTAATCATTCCAAAGAGGAGCCATTACCAGAGGATTTATATAAGATTGGTACTGTTGGTCATATCGTCAAAATGTTTGTTTTGCCCGGTGGAAACACGACAATTATCGTCCAAGGTCGTAAGCGTTTTGAGGTAAAAGAATACATCAAAACCGAACCAAACCTAATTGCCAAAGTCAATTATTTAGAAGACACATTTCCAAAGAAATTGAATCGGGAAAACAAGGCATTGATTTCGACCTTGAAAGAAAATGCATCTAAAATACTCAATTTGAATCCTGAGATTCCTAGGGAGGTTCAAATAGCTTTGGATAATATTGAATCGCCATCTTATTTGGTGCACTTTTTGTCTTCCAATGTGAATGCGGAACTGCCGGAAAAGCAGGCTTTGCTTGAGCAATTGAATGGCTTGGAACAAGCGACTAGTTTGTTGGAGCACATGATGAAAGACATTCAATTATTAGAGTTGAAGCGTGAGATTCAGAGCAAGGCATCGAGTGATATTGATCAGCAGCAGCGGGATTATTATATACGCCAACAAATCAAAGTACTTCAGGAGGAGCTCGGAGTGGAAAGTCCGGAGCAAGAATTGGATGGTCTGCGGGCACGTGCAACGAAAAAGAAATGGTCTAAGGAGGTTAATGATTTTTTCCAAAAGGAATTAAACAAGTTGCAACGTACTAATTCGATGTCACCGGAATATCCGATGTTGATGAATTATGTTGAGCTTTTAGTAGACCTTCCTTGGGGCGAATATTCCAAAGACAATTTTGATTTAATCAAGGCAAAGAAGGTTTTGGATGCAGACCATTTTGGTCTTGAAAAGGTAAAAGAAAGAATTATTGAGTATTTGGCGGTGTTGAAGATGAAAGGGGACATGAAGGCGCCAATTCTTTGTTTATATGGCCCTCCGGGTGTTGGTAAAACTTCCTTAGGTCGTTCGATTGCGAAAGCTTTGGGTCGCAAATATGTGCGCATGGCCTTAGGTGGTTTGCGTGATGAGGCGGAGATTCGTGGGCATCGAAAAACCTATATTGGAGCTATGCCTGGCAAAGTAATTCAAAACATTAAGAAGGCGGGCTCATCGAATCCGGTTTTCATTTTGGACGAGATTGATAAGGTAGGGGCAGATCATCGCGGCGATCCTTCATCTGCGTTACTGGAAGTTTTGGATCCCGAACAAAACAATAGCTTTTTAGACAATTACATGGAGGTCGAATATGATTTATCTCGTGTGATGTTCGTGGCTACTGCGAATAATTTGGATACCATTCATCCTGCTTTACGCGATCGGATGGAGATTATCGAGGTGAGTGGTTACACGATTGAAGAGAAGGTTCAGATTGCGAAAAAGCATTTGTTGCCTAAACAGAAGTTGGAACATGGCCTCGAAAAAATTGCCTTCACGATGACGGATTCGGCCATTCAAAAGGTTGTAGAGGGATATACGCGCGAGTCGGGTGTTCGCAAATTGGAGCAGGAGATTGGACGCGTAGTTCGAAAGATGACGAAATCAATTGCTATAGGAGAAGAATATCCGAGTAAAATTCAACCTGCCGATGTCGTAAGGATGCTTGGTCAGGAAGTATTTGATAAGGATGCCTATGAAAGTAATGAATATGCGGGTGTCGTAACGGGCTTGGCTTGGACGCCTGTAGGAGGAGATATTTTATTCATTGAAACTCTTTTGAATCGGGGTAAGGGTCAATTGACTTTATCGGGACAATTAGGAGATGTGATGAAAGAATCAGCTGTGGCTGCTTTGAGTTTTTTAAAGGCACATGCGGATGAATACCAAATTGACTATCGAATCTTTGATCAATACAATCTGCACATTCACGTACCGGCGGGTGCGGTACCTAAAGATGGCCCATCGGCAGGGATAACGATGTTGACGGCAATAGCGTCTGCATTAACCCAACGAAAAGTGAAGGCAAATTTAGCCATGACGGGTGAAATCACCTTACGTGGAAAAGTGTTGCCTGTGGGGGGAATTAAAGAGAAAATATTAGCGGCCAAACGCGCGGGTATTAAGGAGATTATTATGTGTAATAAGAACCAAAAGGATGTGGAGGAGATTGAGGCACATTACATTTCTGATTTGAAGTTCCATTATGTGGAACATGCGACGGAGGTGTTGGGGATAGCTTTGCTGGGCCAACAAGTCAAAAATCCAGTAAAATTTGTTTTTCAGGACGAGGCTAAGGCCAAAACGTCTGTTGACTGATAGGTAATATCGCCCATTTCGAGGCAATATTGAATCATTTTAGCTGCCTCTGCCTGTGTTAATGGGCGGAGG